>DATAFA010000051.1:0-29849 GCA_036257785.1 Solirubrobacterales bacterium
GAAGCGACCGGTGCGGGCGCAGAGCTGCGCGGCGAGCGGCAGCTCGAAGGCGCCGGGAACCTCGAAGGTCTGAATCGACCCGGCGCCGGCCCCCAGCTCGAGGAAGCCCTCGAACGCGCCGTTGGTGAGCCGCTCGGCGAGATCGCCATAGAAGGTCGCGACGCAGATCGCCCACTCGGCGGCGGCGACGCGCTCGCGCTCCTCCGGCTCGAGCGGCTTGACCTCGCCGTCAGCCATCCCGCTCCTCGTCCCGCCCGCGTTCGATCCGGCCGTCGCGCTCCTGCTCGTCGTGGATCATCTCGTCGTCGAAGGCGAGCCCCTGGTGGTGGAGCGTGTGGCCCATCCGGTCCCGCTTGGTCGCCAGGTAGTCCTCGTTGTGGGGGTTGGCGACGGCGACGATCGGGACCTGCTCGGTGACCGAGAGGCCGTAGCCCTCGAGGCCGATGATCTTCTTCGGATTGTTGGTGAGGATCCGGATGCTGCCGAGCCCGAGGTCCTGGAGGATCTGGGCTCCGATGCCGTAGTCGCGGAGGTCGGCGGGAAGGCCGAGCTTGAGGTTGGCGTCGACGGTGTCGAAGCCCTCCTCCTGGAGCTTGTAGGCCCTGAGCTTGTTGAGCAGGCCGATCCCGCGGCCTTCCTGTGAGAGGTAGAGGAGGACGCCGCTGCCCTCGTTCTCGATCATCGCCAGCGCCGCGGCGAGCTGGTCGCCGCAGTCGCAGCGCAGCGAGTGGAAGACGTCTCCGGTCAGGCACTCGCTGTGAACGCGGACGAGGACGTCGTCCTGGCCGGCGATGTCGCCCTTGACCATCGCGACGTGATGCTTGTCGTCGACCAGCGACCGGTACCCGACCGCGGTGAACTCGCCGAACTCGGTCGGCAGCGAGGTCGAGACGATCCGCTCGACCAGCTTCTCGCGCCGCCGGCGGTAGGCGATCAGGTCGGCGATCGTGATCATCTTCAGGCCGTGGAGCTCGCAGTAGGAAGCGAGGTCCGGCACCCTGGCCATCGTCCCGTCGTCGTTCATGATCTCGCAGATCACGCCGGAGGGGTTGAGGCCGGCGAGGCGGGCGAGATCGACGCTCGCCTCGGTGTGGCCGGTTCGCTCGAGGACTCCCCCCTGCTTCGCCTTGAGCGGAAAGATGTGGCCGGGGATACGAAGGTCGCCGGGACCCGAGCCGGGGTCGATCGCGACCTGGATGGTCCGAGCCCGGTCATGGGCCGAGATCCCCGTCGTCACCCCCTCGGCGGCCTCGATCGAGACCGTGAAGGCAGTCTGCAGGGGCGCCTCGTTCTTCGCCGCCATCAGGTTCAGGTCCAGCTCGTCGCAACGCTGGGAGGTCAGCGCCAGGCAGATCAGCCCGCGGCCGTGGGTGGCCATGAAGTTGACCGCCTCGGGGGTCGCGAACTGCGCCGCCATGACGAGGTCTCCCTCGTTCTCGCGATCCTCGTCGTCGCAGACGACGACCATCCGTCCACGGCGGATCTCCTCGATCGCCTCCTCGATCGTCGTGAACGGTGCCCTCGATTTGCCGGCGGACATGGTCGTCTCTTCACTTTCCATTGGTCACCTCGAAACCTTGCAACAGGCGTTCGGCATGTCGGGCGATGACGTCGACCTCGACGTTGACGCGATCTCCGGTCTCGAGGCTGCCGAACGTGGTCCGCTCGAGCGTCTCCGGGATCAGCGAGACCTCGACGATACGCCCCTCGATTCCCGCGATCGTGAGGCTGACCCCGTCGAGCGCGATCGAGCCGCGCTCGACGACGTAGCGCTCCAGCCCGTCGGGAAGCTCGACCCGGACGCGGCGGGCGAAGCCGTCCGTGGCGACGCCGGCGACCGTGCCGGTCGCGTCGACGTGCCCCTGGACGATGTGGCCGCCGAGCCGGTCGGATGCTCGGACGGCGGGCTCGAGGTTGACAGCCGAACCGGGCTCGAGGGCCCCGAGCGCGGTCAGGTCGAGGGTCTGGTTCATGACGTCGGCCGCGAAGCCGCCGGGACCGGGGTCGACCGCCGTCAGGCAGGCGCCGGAGACGGCTACCGAGTCACCGGGACCGAGCTCCCGGCCGAGGTCGGCCGCGATTCGCAGGCGGGCGCCGGAATCGGTGCGTTCGATCGAGTCGACCGTGCCGATCTCGGCGATCAAGCCCGTGAACATCTCACCACTCCCGCAATCGGACGCGAGCGAGCATGTCCTCGCCGATCGGCTCCCAGGCGACGTCGAGGGCGCGGTCCGCATCGTCGATCCGGGGTGCACCACCGCCGCCGAGCAAGGGTCTCGCGTCTGTGCCGCCGAACACGATCGGAGCGTAGAAGAGCCGTAGCTCGTCGAGCTCACCGGCGTCCGCGAACGCGCCGGCGAGCGTCGGCCCGCCCTCGAGCAGGATGCTCGTGATCCCGCGACGACCGAGCTCCGCGAGCGCCGGGTGGATCCGGTCGGCGCCGTCGCCGGGACAGACGACGACCTCGACGCCGGCGGCGGTCAGCGCGGCGACGCGATCGGGGTCGGAGTTCGGCCCGGCGATCAGGATCACCGCGCTGTCGGCCGTCGTCGTCGCCAGCTTCGACCCGAGCGGCAGCCGCGCGCCGGAGTCGAAGACGACCCGTCGCGGTTGCCGGCGGGCGCCGACTTCGCGGGCGGTCAGAAGAGCGTCGTCGGCGAGCGCGGTCCCGATCCCGACGGCGACGGCGTCGGCCTCGGCGCGCCAGCGGTGGACGAGCTGCCGGGATGCCTCGCCGGAGATCCACTTCGAGTCGCCCTCGGCGGTGGCGGTGCGGCCGTCGAGCGACATCGCCGACTTGAGGATGACCAGTGGCCGGCCGGTCCGGGCGTGCTTGCGGAACGGCTGGTTGAGGAGCCGGGCCGCGGCGGCTTCGGCTCCCTCGGACCAATCGACCTCGAGGCCGCCGTCGCGGAGCATCCCGGGGCCGCGACCGCTGGCCTTGGCGCTCGGATCGTCGGAGGCGATGACGACACGGGAGAGGCCGGCGGCGAGGATCGCATCGGTGCACGGCGGCTGCCGGCCGTGGTGGGCACACGGCTCCAGCGTCACGAAGATCGTCGCCCCGGCCGGATCGGCCCCGCGCGAGCGCACGTCCTCGATCGCGGCGACCTCGGCGTGCCGACCGCCGAGCTCGGCGTGAAAGCCCTCGCCGATGATGCGCCCGTCGGGCGCGACGATCACGGCGCCGACCATCGGGTTCGGGCTGACCGAACCGCGACCGTGGGCCGCCAGCTCGAGCGCGCGGCTCATCGGTGGCTGCTGCTCGGTGGAGACGTTCAGGTCCATTCGTTTCCGGGGCCTTCCCGCGCCGTCGGCGATTGATTGACTGGTCAGTCAGCCGAATGGTACCGCTCCCTCCGCCGAATTCCAGTCGCCGGAGCCGGAGCGCGGGGCTTGTGCATCTATCCTTCCCGCTCGCCGCCCCCCACCCCAGGAGCGACCTTGTCCGACGCAGAGCTGATCCTGATCGGAGGCCTGCTGCTCGGTTCCGGGATCGCCGCGGCGATGGTCGCCGACCGGGTCCGCGTCCCCGGTCTGGTCCTCTTCCTCGGGCTCGGGATGCTCGTCGGCAGCGAGGGCCCCGGCGGGGTCGACTTCAACGACGTCGAGCTGACCCGGACCCTGGGCACGGTCGGTCTGGTGCTGATCCTCTTCGAGGGCGGGCTGGCCGCCGGCTGGCAGGAGATCAGGCCGGTTCTGAAGACCGCGATCTCCCTCGCCGTCGTCGGGACGCTCCTGACCGCGGCGATCGGCGCTCTCGCCGCCGTCTGGCTGTTCGACCTCGGCACGCTCGAGGCGCTGATCGTCGGGTCGGCGATCGCCGCCACCGACTCGGCGGCGATCTTCGCCGTCCTCCGCGGCTCGAAGTTGCGGCGGCGGCTGGCGCGAGCCCTCGAGGGGGAGTCGGGGCTGAACGATCCGATTGCGGTCCTGCTCGTCACCGGCTTCATCGCCTGGATCGACGAGCCCGGCTACGGCCTCGAGAACATGCTCGTCGAGTTCGCCGGCGAGCTGCTGGTCGGCGCGGTCGTCGGCGGTCTGGTGGGCTGGGGGGCCCGCTGGGCGTTCACCCGCCTCGACTACCCGACCCCCGGCCTCTACCCGGTCGCATCGATGGCGGCGGCGGCGCTCGCCTTCGGCCTCGCCGACGTCGGCCACGGATCGGGGTTCCTCGCCGTCTATCTGACCGGCCTTGCCCTCGGGACCGGGATCGTGCCCGCCCGGCTGACGGTCACCGCCTTCCACCAGGGCCTCAGCTGGGTGGCGCAGATCTCGTTGTTCTTCATGCTCGGCCTGCTCGTCTTCCCGAGCGATCTGGCCGACGTCGCCTTCGAGGGCACGGCGCTGGCTCTCGTGCTGATCTTCGTCGCCCGCCCGATCGCGACGATCGTCGCGACCCAGGTCGACTCCTTCCGGTTCCGCGAGCGGGTGATGCTGAGCTGGGCCGGTCTGCGGGGCGCGGTGCCGATCTGGCTCGCGACGCTACCGGTCATCGCCGGTATCGGCGGCAGCCATCAGCTCTTCGACGCCGTCTTCTACGTCGTCGTGATCTCGACCCTCCTGCAGGGATTCACGTTCGAGCCGCTGGCGCGGCGGCTCGGACTGACGACCGGCGAGGCCGCGCTTCCCCGGCCGTTCGTCGAGACCGGGATGATCCAGGAGCTCGGCGGCGACGTCCTCGCGATCCGAGTCGAGCCCGACGATGCCGCGGTCGGCCGGATGATCAAGGAGCTCGGGCTGCCGCGAAAAGCGCTGATCAACCTGATCGTGCGCGACGAGCAGGCGCTGTTGCCGCGGGGATCGACGGTGGTCGCGGCGGGCGACGAGCTCCATCTGCTCGTCCGGCGCGAGACGCGGAACGAGATAACGCGCCTGATCGAGACCTGGCGGGAAGGCCCGATCGAGGGGCTGCCGACGCTGCCGATCGGCGTCCGCGGCTCGCCGGCGATCTTCTCCGTCCGGCCGACCCGGGCGAGCGACGGCGACACCGGCAACCCGCGGACGGTCGACGGCGTCGCGGTCGCGGTATCGCTGCGGACCCGCTCCGAGGTCCCGGCCGCCATCGTCGTCCTCGTCGACGGCCGCTTCGCCGTGACCGGCCCCGACCTGATCGCGGTCGGCGGCCGCCGCAACATGACCCGCTGGTGCGCCGAGCGGGCCGATCGGAAGACGACCTCGCCGCAGGACCGGGCTTGGCTCCAGGAGGCGATCGGGACGATCGACGTCCCGGCCCTGGGTTGAGCCGCGGGCGGGCTCAGGCGGCCGCGACTGCTGCCGCGATCTCGCGGTAGGCCGCGCCGGGGTCGGGCTCGCCGAAGACGGCCGAGCCGGCGACGAGCCAGTCGGTTCCCGCAGCGGCGGCCCCGGGCCCGGTCGTGGGATCGATCCCGCCGTCGACCTCGATGACGGCTTCGGGCGCCAGCGCGGACATCGCCTCGAGCTTGGCGAGCGAGCCGGCGATGAACGACTGCCCGCCCCAGCCGGGGTTGACGCTCATGCAGAGCAGCAGGTCGCAGTCGGGGGCGATCGCCTCGAGCGCGGCCACCGGCGTGCCCGGGTTGATCGCGACGCCGGCATTGCAGCCGGCCTCGTGGATCGCATGGACGACCCGGTTGAGGTGGGCGGTGGCCTCGGCGTGGATCGTGATCGAGTCGGCGCCGGCGCGGGCGAACTCGCTCACCTGCGCCTCCGGCCGCTCGATCATCAGGTGGCAGTCGACGATCGCGCCGGCGTCATGGACCCGGTCGGCGACAGCAGCGGCGATCAGCGGGCCGATCGTGATCGGCGGCACGAAGTCGCCGTCCATGACGTCGACGTGGATGACCCGAGCTCCGGCGGCGAGCACCTCGTCCACCTGCTCGCCGAGCCGGGCGAAGTCGGCGGAGAGGATCGAGGGCGCCACCCGGCGGCCGTCCGGCAGGGCCGGGCGGTCCGCCATTCAGATCACCCGCAGCATCGACGTCCCGCACTCCTGGCAGCGGAGATCCTGATCGACGCTCATCCGAACGATCGTCTGATGGGTGCCGCAGCCGGGGCATTGCGAGACCAGCTCGTAGCGCTGCAGGCAGTTGACGCATCGGAAGCGTCCCGGCAGCTGGGTCGGGCGCAACCACGGCTCCCCGCATCCCGGACAGGACGGCCGCGAGGAGATCGGGGCGCCGGGTTCCGCCGATGAGCTCATGGGCCGATCGTAATGGTCGCGGTGGCGGCCGCGGCGCTCAAGAGCCGAGCGCGGCGACGAAGAACCCGTCGGTGCCGTCACGGTCGTTGCGGGTCTGCACCAACCGGCGATCGGTGGAAGCCGCGAGCGCGCCGAGGCCCGGCTCGGCGCCGAGGTCGCGGAAGCTGGCGCCGGATCCGCTCACGACCGCCTCGTTCTCGCGGCGCGAGATCGTGCAGGTCGAGTAGACGACCCGGCCGCCGGCGCCCGCGGCCTCGAGACCGCGCGCGAGGATCCGCGCCGCATTCGCCGCCATCACCTCGATCTGCTCCGGCCGGCGGCGCCAGCGGGCGTCGGGCCGTGACGCCAGGGTGCCGAGGCCCGAGCAGGGCGGGTCGACGAGGACGGCGTCGAAGCTGCCGGGAGCGCGCGGTGCGGCGGCGTCCCCCTCCTCGACGGTGGCGGCCCCGGCGCCAAGGCGGTCGAGCATCTCGCGCAGCTCACGGGCGCGGCCGGGATCGCGCTCGACGGCCACGAGACCAGCGCCCTCGCCCCCGAGCGCCGCGGCGATCTGGCCGGACTTGATCCCCGGTCCGGCGCAGAGGTCGAGGATCCGCTCGCCGGGACGGGGCGCAAGCACCTCGGCGACGAGGGCGGAGGCGCGCGACTGGGGAACGAGGAGGCCCGCCGCGACGAGCTCCTCCACGCTCCCGCGCCGGCCGCCGGTCACGACGATCGACTCGCGCGGTGCCGGCGGGCGTCCCGGGTCGGGAGCGCCGGCCTCGACGCCGGCATCGGTCAGCGCCCGCAACGCCGCCGCGCGGTCGCCGCGGAGGCCGTTCGCGCGCAGCGCCCGCTCGGGGGGTGCGTTGACGGCCGCGAGCATCGAGCGAGCCCCGTCCGCTCCGAGCTCCTCCCACCAGAGCTCGGCCAGCCAGACGGGCACCGAATGGGCGATCGCTGCCCGGGCCGGGTCGGCGTCGCCGAGCCCGGCCAGCAGCCCCTCGCGCTCGCGGGCGGCGCGGCGGAGGACGGCGTTGACGAGCCCCGCACCCCGGCGACGGCCGCCGCGGCCCTTCGCCAGCGCCACCGCCTGGTCGACCGCGGCGTGGTCGGCGTCGCCGGACCCGTAGAGCAGCTCGTAGAGGCCGAGGCGAAGCGCCGCCCGCAGCGCCGGATCGATGCGCTTGACCGAGCGGCCGCTGAGCAGCGCGATGAAGTGGTCGCTGGTTCCCCGCCGCTGCACGGCCCCGTAGGCGAGGGCCTGCGCCTGGGCCCGCTCGCGGCCCTCGAGACCGAGCCGGACGGCGGCGGCGCGGAGCGATCGATCGGCCCATGCGTCCTCTTCGAAGACCCGCCGCAGGGTCTCGTAGGCCACCCGCCGGGCCGGAGTCGGGACGCTCAACGGAGCGGCCGCGCGGCGGCCGCGGGAGTCCCGTAGCCGCGCAGGTAGTCGCCGGCGTCCATCCAGCGCCTGCCGGGCGGCTGGACGGCTCCGATCGCGATCGCGCCGCTGCCGAAACCGAGCGCGAGCGATCCACCGATGGCCTCGAACTCGCCCGGCGGCGGCCCCTGCTCGAGGAGGCGCGGATCGCGGAGGCCCAATCGGGTCTCGTCACCGAGCGTCACGAAGGCGCCGACGTGCGGCGTCAGCGCGCGGATCCGCCGCGCCTCGACTGCCGCCGGGTTCGAGGGGTCGACCCGGCGCTCGGGCGGCTCGATCTTCTCGGCGTAGGTGACGCCGTCGCCGGCCTGCTCGGTGAACTCGAGCGCTCCGTCGGCGCGCCGGTCGAGCGCCGTGCCGAGCAGCGCCCCGCCGGCCTCCGCGAGCCGCTCCGAGAGGGTGCCGTAGTCGTCGTCGGCAGCGACCGGGATCTGCTCCCGCAGCGCCACCGGCCCCGAGTCGAGGCCGGCGGTGAGCTGCATCACGCAGACCCCGGTGACCTCGTCGCCGGCCATGATCGCCCGCTCGATCGGAGCCGCCCCCCGCCAGCGGGGCAGCAGTGACGGGTGGACGTTGAGCATCTCGATCGCCGACAGGAGCGGCTCCTTGACGATCTGCCCGAAGGCGCAGACGACGGCGACCTCGGCGCCGGCGCCGAGCAAACGATCGCGGGCGGCGGCATCGTTGACGTCGGACTCCTGGGTCAGATCGAGCCCGAGCTCGCCGGCCACCGCGGCGACCGGCGGTGGGCCGAGCCGCCGGCCCCGGCCGCGGCGGCGATCGGGCGGTGCGACCACGAGTGCCGGGCGGTGGGCGCCTCCCGCCAGCCGCCGCAGGACCGTCGCAGCGAAGTCGGAGGTGCCGAGGAAGATGGTCTTCACTCCGGCCCGGGCTCGTCCTCTGGCGGCTCGAGCATCGCCGGGTCGAAGTGCTCGCCGTTGCGGAGCGCCCGGAGCGCCGCGCGGCGCTGGGATCGCTCGGTGCGGTCGAGGATGAGGACGCCGTCGAGATGGTCGATCTCGTGCTGCAGGACGCGGGCCTCGAGCCCCGACGCCTCGAGCAGCATCGGAGCGCCGGTGAGGTCGACCGCGGTGATCCGCGCGTGCAGGGGCCGCTCGACGTCGACGATGACGTCGGCGAGGCTCAGACACCCCTCCTCGGCGACGACGAGCTCCCCCGAGCTCCACTCGACCTCCGGGTTGACGACGGCGCGGGGCTCGATGTCGGGGCCCGACTGGAAGACGAGCAGGCGCCGCATCAGTCCGAGCTGGGTGGCGGCGAGGCCGATCCCCAGCGCCCCCTGCATGAGGCCGATCATCCGCTCGGCCTCACGCTCGAGCCCGGTCCCGAACTCGGTCACCTCCGAAGCCTTCGACTTCAGGACCGGGTCGCCGAACTGGCGGACCTCGCCGAGCGCCTGGCGGCGCCGCTCGAGAGTCTCCTCGTCGAGCTGCGGGTCTTCACCGTCGTCGGCCCCGTCGACCTCGGGCTCGTCTGTCTCCGCTTCGGCCACGCGCCGATTCTAGGTGCAGGCGGTCACTGGGGATCGACGTCGACCGCGAGCGTGATCCCCCTCAGGACCTCCTGCACGCCGGGAAGCTCGAGCGCTTCGCGCACGGCGGCGACGTCGCGTTCGGGGGCTGCGCTCTTGATCAGCAGCCGGCGCCGGAAGCGGCCCCGCCGCCGGAAGCGCGGCGCCGGGCCGAGCAGCTCGGCATCGGGCCCGAGCGCCGGCCGCAGGGCCGCGGCGATCCGCTCGCCCGCCGTCACCAGGGCCGCCTCCGCCGGGGCGGTCAGCTCGACTGCGAGCAGCGAGGAGAAGGGCGGGTAGCCGAACTCCCGGCGCCGCTCGAGCTCGCCGGCCAGGAACCCGGCTGCGTCGTGACTCGCGGCGGCGGCGATCGGGTCGGCGTCCGGGGCGAGCGTCTGGACGAGGACGCGGCCGCCGCGCTCGCCGCGGCCGCTGCGACCGGCGAGCTGCGCGACGAGGGCGAACGTCCGCTCCTCGGCGCGGAAGTCCGGGTAGCGGAGCGTCGAGTCGGCATCGATCAGGACGCTCAGCGAGACGTCGGGGAAATCGTGGCCCTTGGCGACCATCTGCGTTCCGACGAGGACTCCGCCGTCGGCCCGCTCGAAATCGGTGAGGACGCGCGCGTGGCCGCCGCGACCCGCGACCGTGTCGGCGTCGAGCCGGAACACGGACGCGGGTGCGATCAGCTCGCCGACGAGCTGCTCGATCCGCTCGGTCCCGGCGCCGTGGCGGGCGATCGAGACCGACCCGCACTGCGGACAGGACTTCGGAACCGGCTCGGTGTGGCCGCAGTGGTGGCAGCCGACCACCGCGTTGCCGCGGTGGAGGACGAGCGAGACGTCGCAGTTCGGGCAGCTCACCGCGGCCCCGCAGGACCCGCAGCTCAGGTGCGGCGAGAACCCGCGGCGGTTCAGCATCACGATCGCCTTCGAGCCGCCGTCCCCGAGTCCGGCCAGCGCCTCGCGGGTCCGCGGGTGGAGTGGCCCGGCTGCCCCGGGCACCTCGCGCATGTCGAGGATCTCCACCGGGGGCAGCGGCCTGCCGTCGATCCGCTCGGGCAGCTGCAGCCGGTCGAGCTCCGCCCAGCTCTCGGGCCGCGGGGTCGCGCTGCCGGCCAGGTAGACCGCGCCCGTGTCGGCGGCCCGGCGGCGGGCGACGGCGCGAGCGTCGTAGCGTGGGTCACCCTCCTGCTTGTAGGAGGGATCGTGCTCCTCGTCGACGACGATCAGGCCGAGGTCGGTGAGGGGAGCGAAGACGGCGGACCGCGGGCCGACGCAGACGCGGGCCACGCCGGAGCGCAACCGCCGCCACTCGTCGAAGCGCTCGCCCTCGGAGAGGCCGGAATGGAGGACGGCCACGGTGTCGCCGAGGCGCGCCGCGACGCGGCCGACCGTCTGCGGGGTCAGGCCGATCTCGGGAACGAGCAGGATCGCGCTGCGGCCATGCTCGAGCGCCGCCTCGATGGCCGCGAGGTAGACCTCTGTCTTGCCGGACCCGGTGACTCCGTGAAGCAGGCGCTCGCGCTCGCCGTCGCCGGCGAGCGCGGCGACGATCTCCGCCGCACAGGCGGCCTGCCGCGGCGAGAGCCGGGGCGCCGCGGCCACGGCGCCGACGGTGTCGATCCGCGGAGCCCGCCGCACCTCACGGGTCCGGCGCTCGATCAGGCCCCGTTCGGCGAGCCTCGCGAGGACGACCGAGTCGGCCCCGGTGAGCTCGCGGATCCGCGGCCCGGACAGCTCGCCGTCGGCATCGAGGCGCTCGAGCACGGCCCGCTGCCTGGCACCGAGCCGCGGGCCCTCGCGGGCCGGGTCGAGCGCCGCGGCTCCGTCCGGCGTGAGCGCCGCCGTGCGCTCGGTCAGCGCCCGCATCGGCTTCGGCTTGCGGCCGGTCCCCGAGCCCGGCGGCAGCACCAGCGCCAGACCCCGGGGAGGCGTCGAGCAGTAGCGATCGGCGACCCAGAGCCCGAGCCGGACCAGCTCCGGCGTCGCGCCGGCCTCGATCGCCTCGAGCGGCTCGGCGAGCCGCTCCGGCGGCAGATCGCTCTCGGCGGCGACGCCGACGACGACGCCGAGCATCCGCCGGCCGCCGAAGGGGATCATCAGCAGCGATCCGACCCCGACCCCGGCTTCGACCATCGGCTCGGGCAGCCGGTAGTCGAACGGGCCGCGCAGCGCCCGCGTCGTCGTCATCGGCTCGACCTTCGCGATATCCATGGGAACGATTGAAGCTACGTCCCTCCACGGACGTTGGGCTCGCGGTATATGTTGCGGCCGTGGCGCTGAACCTGGGACCCGGAGAGCAGGTCGTATTCGAAGGACACCCGTCCTGGCGGGCGATCCTCGGCTTCTACATCAAGGGCATCCTGATCGTCGGCGTTGTCGCGGCCCTGATCGCGATCGTCGGCGGCGGCTCCGACGCGGCCCTGATCACCCTGATCGTCGTCGTCGGCGCCGCGATCGTCGTCCTCGTCGGCTTCCTGCGCCGGGTCTCGACCCGCTACACGATCACCACCCGGCGGCTCAACATCAAGCACGGGATCATCTCCCGTGACGTCCAGGAGACGAAGATCGAGCGTGTCCAGGACGTCAACTACCGGCAGTCCCTCTACCAGCGGATCATGCAGATCGGTGACGTCGACTTCGACACGGCCGCTCAGAACTCCGAGTCCGACTTCGTCTTCGCCGGCGTCGCGAACCCCGAGGAGGTCGTCGATCGCGTCCACCACGCGACCGAGCCCGCCGGCCCCCCGCCCCGCACCCGGGCCGAGGCCGAGACCCGATACGACTCCGGGCTCTGAAGGCTGCAGCCCTCGCCCGGTGAGCCCTCGGCCGGTGATCAGGCCGAGGCGCCGACCTCGTCGCCGACGCCGGCCGCCGTGCGGAGGTCGTCGACCCGGTCGGTCCGCTCCCAGGTGAAGTTGTCGTCGTCGCGGCCGAAGTGGCCGTAGGCGGCGGTCGCCTGGTAGATCGGCCGGTGCAGGTCGAGGTAGCGCCGGAACGCGCCGGGACGGAGGTCGAAGACCTCCTCGACGGCATCGGTCAGGCGAGCGTCGTCGACCTTGCCGGTCCCGAACGTGTGGACCATCAGCGAGATCGGGTGAGCGACGCCGATCGCGTAGGCGAGTTGCACCTCGCAGCGGTCGGCAAGGCCGGCGGCGACGACGTTCTTGGCGACGTAGCGGGCGGCATAGGCGGCCGAGCGATCGACCTTCGACGGGTCCTTGCCGCTGAAGGCGCCACCGCCGTGGCGGGCAGCGCCGCCGTAGGTGTCGACGATGATCTTGCGACCGGTCAGCCCGGCGTCACCGACGGGGCCGCCGATGACGAACTTCCCGGTCGGGTTGACGAGCAGCGTCCGCCGCAGCGTCTCGGCGTCGTACATGTCGGCGTACTCCTCGTCGAGGACGGGCACGATCACGTGCTCCCAGAGGTCGGGCTTGATCTGCCCCTCGCAGTCGATGCCCTCGGCGTGCTGGGTCGAGATCAGGATCCGGACGACCTCGACCGGGACGCCGTCGCGGTAGCGGACGGTCACCTGGGTCTTGCCGTCGGGGCGGAGGTAGCCGAGGGTGCCGTCCTTGCGGACCTTCGAGAGCCGGTGGGCGAGAGTATGAGCGATCTGGACCGGCATCGGCATCAGCGCCCGGGTCTCGTTCGTCGCGTAGCCGAACATCATTCCCTGATCGCCGGCGCCGTCCTGGTCGAACTCGTCGTCGTCGGCGGCGTCGGTACGCGCCTCGTAGGCCTTGTCCACTCCCTGGGCGATGTCGGCGGACTGCTCGTCGATGGCGGTCATGACCGCGCAGCTGTTGCCGTCGAATCCGAACTCACCGCTGTCGTAGCCGATCTCGGTGATCGTGCGGCGGACGATCCTCGGGACGTCGACGTAGGTGGAGGTGGAGATCTCGCCGGAGACGACGACGAGGCCCGTGTTGACGAGCGTCTCGCAGGCGACCCGCCCGCTCGGATCCTCGGCGAGGACGGCGTCGAGGATGCCGTCGGAGATCTGGTCGCAGATCTTGTCGGGATGGCCCTCGGTGACCGATTCCGAGGTGAACAGGTGCTCACCCTTGCCGACGTGGATGTGCTCGGTGATCTCGCTGGTCATCGCTCTGCTGGCCTCTCTTCGCTGATTTGCCGCCGTTCGGCGCCGGTCCGGTCCCGGCATCGTCCGGGAATGCTATTCCCCACCGAGCGGCGAGGCGTCGATCTCGGGTACCTGGCGCGGGCCGACGGCGATCCGGAGGTCGGTGTCGATGTGGTCGTCGCCGCCGTCGACCGCGAGCGCCGCCGCCGTCAGCGAGCGCAGATCCGGCGCGTACGTCGTGTAGGTCGGGTCGGTCGCCAGTCCCGCCTGCTCGCCGAGGTTGAGCAACCCGGTCAGGTCGAGGTAGGCGAGCAGCGAGACCGAGTCTGGGAAGCCGTCGGTGACGTCCTGATACTTCTCGGCGTCGCCGAGACCGCTGTCGAGCGAGCGCGCCTGCTCGATCCCGAGCGAATCGGTCGCGATCACGAGCAGGTCGTCCCAGGTCGCGTAGGTCAGGTCGACGGCGGGGCTGATCGCGAGCGACTGCGCCTGCAGTCCCGCGATCTGGATCGTCTCGAAGGTCGCCGGGCCGCCGTTCTCGCGCCTCGCGAGGGCATTGGCGACCGGCTCCTGCAACCGGGCCAGCGACTGCCTGGCCGCCTCGGAGTCGACGCCCTTGGCGATCAGGCTCACGTACGGCGTCGCCGCGTCCGGGGTGACCCCGGGGACCTCCTCGCCGCCCGGCGCCGCAACGGGCTGCAGCGACAACGCCGCTTCCGAGCCGAGCAAGGGCAGCAGATCGTCGCCGACGTCGATCCCGGCCTGCATGCCGAGATCGCGCGAGGCGCGGCGGAAGGCCGCGACCAGCCCCGGCGAGCTCGATCGGGCCTGGTCGAGGAGATCGCCGACTCCGGTCGCGGGATCGCCGAGGCCGAGGTAAGCCAGCGAGGCCGGCCCGATGTCCGACGTCAGGCTCGGCTCGAAGGAGGGCAGCGCGGCGAAGAATCCGGGCGAGTCCGCCGCCCGGTCGGGATCGAGATCGCTGCGCACGGCGAGCCGAAGCCCGGAATCGTCGACGCTCAGCGACGCGGCCGCTCCCTCGGTTGCCGTCGCGTCGACGAACGTGTCGATGGGCTCGAGGCCACGCGAGCCGAGCAGCGCCCGGGCGCCGTCGGGTGACAGATAGGCGTAGGCGAGACGATCGGCGGGCAGCTCGTCGATGACGCCGGTCCCGTCGGCGCCATCCAGCGCAGGCCCGTCGTCCTCGAGCATCGCCGCGAGTCCGGCCCGCGAGCCGATCAGCAGGAACCCGTCCTCGAGGGCCCAGGCCGCCCCGCCCCGGCCGACCGAGATGTCGGTGCCGGCCGCCGTTTCCGTGGACTGCTTCGGGCCGAGGAGCTCGGCGGCGAACTGCTCGGCGGCATCGCTGTCGTCGGCGGCGATCATCAGCACCCGCTCGCCGCGGACGCCGGCGGGAAGCGCGGCGAGCGCCACCTCTCCCCCGGCCCACGGCTCGACCTGTCTGCCGAAGTCGACGTCGATCCCGGCGACGCGGCTCAGCCCGCCGACCGCGATCCTCGCCAGCAGCGGGACGCGCGCGGCGACGTCGGTCGCCGCCGCGAACTCGTCGGAGTCGTGGTCGACGTCGAGGTGGACGTAGGCCAGCGCGTCGTCGGGAACGAGCGCGATCGCGTCGTCGGCGGGCGGGCAGCTGTCCCCGCCCGGGAACCCGCACGGAGCCGCCGGCACGAGCACGAACCAGATCACGGCCGCGGCCGCCGCGACGATGACGGCGGCGAGGATCCGGTGGCGGGTGGTCGCCTCGACCCTGCCCCAGCGCGACGACGCGCGGTGCCGGCGCGACTTCAGCCACGCCCCCCAGGTTCCGCTGCCGGGGCCGGAGTCGCGCAGTGCCTGCAGGCGCCGTGCGACGGCGCCCCGCCCGTTCTTCCCGCCGCCGAGCGGGGACTTCGGGGTCACCGCCGACAGGCGCTTCCGCGCGGCCTCCTCGTCCTTGGGCGACTCCTCCCGCACCGAGCGTTTATACCTAGCTCGAGTCCCGGCTACGGCGGCGCGGCACGAAGTCGATGATCAGGGGGATGCCGTCGAGGCCCAGCGCCGTGCGGATCCGGTTCTCGAGGTAGTAGGACCAGTCGCGGTTGATCAGCATCCGGTCGTTGACCTGGATCGCGATCCGCGGCGGCGCGTCGCCGACCTGGGCCGCGTAGTAGAGGCGCAGCCGCTTGCCGCGCTTCGACGGCGGCGGATTGCGCTCGACAGCCGCCGCGAGGACCCGGTTCAGCTCCGGGGTGCGCGCCCGCGACGCTCGCCGGTCGGCCAGCTCGAGCGCGTTCGGCAGGACCTTCCGGAGGTTGCGGCCGCGCAGCGCCGAGATCGTGATCACCGGCGGCCGCAGCCGCAGCCGCTGCTCGATCCTCGCCTTCGCATCGTCGAGGTCGACCTCGACGATGTCCCACTTGTTGAGGACGACCAGGGTCGCGCAGCCGGCCTTCATCGCCAGCTCGCCGATCCGCAGGTCCTCGGACGTGACGCCCTCGGAGGCATCGCAGACCAGGATCGCGACGTCGGCGCGGTCGGCCGCCCGCTCGGCGCGGAGCTGAGCGTAGTAGTCGATCGTCCCGGCCACCTTGGTGCGGCGCCGGATCCCGGCCGTGTCGACGAGGAGCGCCTCCCTGCCGTCCACCTCGACCCGCGTGTCGATCGAGTCGCGGGTCGTCCCGGCAACCTCGCTGACGATCGTCCGCTCGGTCCCGAGCAGGGCGTTCAGCAGCGATGACTTGCCGACGTTCGGGCGCCCGAGGATCGCGATCCGGGGCAACTCGTCAACCGGCTCACCGTCAGCGCCCTCGCCAACGAGCGCGGTGATCCGGTCGAGCAAGTCCCCGGTGCCGAGCCCGTGCGTCGAGGAGACGGCGGCCGGCTCGCCGAGCCCGAGCCCGTGCAGCTCGGCGGCGAGATGGACGTCGGCGGGATTGTCGACCTTGTTCGCGACGACGATCACCGGCTGCCCGGCCGAGCGCAGCAGCGCCGCCACCTCGGCGTCGCCGGGCCCGAGGCCGGCCTTGGCATCGACGACGTGGAGGATCGCATCGGCGTCGGCGATCGCCTCCCGGGCCTGGTGCTGGACCGAGCGCGAGAGGGAGTCCTCGGCGGCGAGGTCGACGCCGCCGGTGTCGATCAGGGTCAGCGGCACCCCGTTCCACTCGGTGTCGATCTCCTTGCGGTCGCGGGTGACGCCGGCCTCGGCGTGGGTCACCGCCTCGCGGCCACCGGCGAGACGGTTGATCAGCGTGCTCTTGCCGGCGTTCGGATAGCCGACGATCGCGATCTTCACGACCCGGTCCCGTCCAGCAGCCCGCGTTCGCCGGCGATCGCCGCGATCCGCTCGACGACGCCGTCGACGCCGAGGCCCGTCGTGTCGAGCTCGACCGCGTCGGGAGCCAGCTCGAGGGCGCCGTGCTCGCGCCCGCGGTCGCGGGCGTCGCGGTCGCGCTGGGCGGCGAGAACGGCGGCGGCGTCCTCACCCGTCTCTGCGGACCGGCGCCGCGCCCGCTCGTCCTCGCTGGCGGTCAGGTGGATCTTCAGGGGCGAGTCCGGGCAGACGACGGTGCCGATGTCGCGTCCCTCCGCCACCCAGGCGCCGACGGCGACCAGGGCACGCTGCCGGGCGACCATCGCCGCGCGCACGCCGGGATGGACGGAGATCCGCGAGGCGACGGCCGATACCTCCGGCGTCCGGATCGCAGCAGTCACGTCCTCGGCCCCGATCGCGACCCGGCCGGGAGCGATCCGCAGGTCGAGTCCCTCGGCAAGGGCGGTGACCGCGGCGGCGTCGTCGGGGTCGGCCCCGGCGCGGATCGTGACCAGCGCGACGCTGCGGTACATGGCGCCGGAATCGAGGTAGGTGAAGCGGAGGCGCTCGGCGAGCGCCCGGGCAACGGTCGATTTACCGGCCCCGGCGGGCCCGTCGATGGCGATGACCATGAGCGGGAGGAGAGTAGCCGCACCCGCCCCGCCGTCCGGCCGCGGCGTCAGGCTTTCGCCGATGTTCGACTTCGCCCGGCATGCGGATCGCGCGATCTACGTCCTGATCGCGGTGATGGCGATGACGGTCGCGCTCGAGGGAGTCGAGACCCGCCCCGGCCGGGCGCTGGGGGCGGTGATCGCGACCGCCGTCGCGCTGACCCTCGCCGAGCTTTTCGCCGACCGGGTCGGGATCTCGATCCGCAAGGGCCGCCAGGCGACCGAGGCGGAGCGGCAGGAGGAGCATCGCGAGGCGCTGACCGGGCTTGCCGTGGTCGCGATCCCGATCTCGTTCTTCGTCCTCGCCGTGCTCGACGTGATCGAGCTCCATTCCGCGTTCGTCCTCGCCCAGTGGGCGGGCTTCGGGATCCTCGCGATCTACTCGTACGTCGCCTCACGGGCCAGCGGCGGCAGCCGGATGCGAAGCATCGTCGGCGCCGTCGGACTGACCGCGATCGGCGGGGCGCTGATCCTCCTCAACTCGGCCACGAAGTGACCGGGACGGTCAGCCGAGCAGCGACCTGAGATCGCCCTCGAAGCCCGGGTAGCTGATCCGGGCGGCCCCGAAGTCGCGGACCGTGACCCCCTCCCGGGACGCCAGCCCGGCCACGGCCCCGAGCATCGCCAGTCGATGATCGCCCCGGGAGTCCATCTCTCCGCCGCGGAGGCCGCCGGTCCCGGTCACCGCGAACCCGTCCTCGAAGGCCTCCGCCTCGCCACCGAGCGAGTTCAGGGCGTCGACCACCGCGGCGATCCGGTCCGACTCCTTGTGGCGCAGCTCGGCCGCGCCATCGACCTTCGTCGTCCCCTCCGCGAAGCAGCCGAGGAGGCCGACGAGCGGCAGCTCGTCGATCGCCGTCGCCACCTCGGAGGCTGCGACCAGCGCCGCCCGGAGGTCGCCGCCGCGGGCGCGGAGTGAACCGACCGGCTCGCCGCCCTCGTGACCCTGCTCGACCACCTCGACGTCGGCTCCCATCCGGTTGAGGATCCCGAGCAGCCCGATCCGCGTCGGGTTGATGCCGACCCCGGTGACGCGAACGTCCGCGCCCGGCACGATCAGTCCCGCGGCGAGGTGGAAGGCGGCCGAGGAAAGGTCGCCCGGCACCGTCATCGGCGGCAACGCGATCCGCTCGGCCGGCTCGATCCCGATCGTCGCGGCGACCGGATCGGTCGGGAGGCTCGGCCGTTCACGCTCGACCCTGACGGCGGCGCCGGCGGCGCGCAGCATCCGCTCGCTGTGGTCGCGGGTCGCGGCCGGCTCGCGGACCGTCGTCCGGCCGTCCGCGAGGAGGCCCGCCAGCAGCACGCATGACTTCACCTGCGCCGAGGCGACCGGCAGCTCGTAATGGATCGCCTGCAGCCGGCGGCCGGCGATCCGCACCGGCGGGCGACCCGCCTCGGCCGTCTCGACGGAGGCGCCCATCGCGAGCAGCGGCTCGGCCACCCGGTCCATCGGCCGCGACCGGATCGATTCGTCACCGTCGAGGACGAAGTCACGTCCCTCCTGGCCGGCGAGCAACCCCGCGAGCAGCCGGATCAGCGTCCCGGCGTTGCCGGCGTCGATCTTGGCGCCGGCCGGGGGCGTGGCACCGCGCAGGCCGAAGCCCCCGATCTGCACCTCGAGGGCGCCGGGACCACCGGGTCCGGTTTCGACGCTCGCCCCCAGCGCCGCGACCGCCCCGAGGGTGCTGAGGGTGTCGGCGGAGTCGAGGTATCGGGAGATCCGCGCCTTCCCGTCGCCGAAGGCGCCGAGGAGCGCCGCGCGGTGGGAGATCGACTTGTCGGGGGGCGCGAGGACCGCACCGTCGAGCGTCCGGGCCGGGGCGAAGTGGGCGTCGACGCGGTCGGCCATTCAGCCGGCCTCGGCGATCGGCGCGACCTCGTGGCCGAGCCCCGAGACCACCTCGGCCGCCTGCCGCGCCTCGTCGAGACCGCCGACCCAGAGGGAGATCGCGCCGGTGCGGCGGTCGGCGGCCGGGAACAGCGCCATGTCCTCGATGTTGACGCCGGCGCGGCCGAGGGCCAGGGCGATCTCGGCGACCGTGCCGGGTCGATTCTCGACCGCGATCCGGAGCTCGACGAGCGGCGCCGCAGTGAGGTCGGCCTCGAGCATCGTCCGGCGATCCTCGCGAGCGGCATCCTGCCAGGCCGCGATCCGGCCCCGGTCACCGCTGCGGATCAGCGCGGCCGCCTCTTCGAGCCGGGCGACGACGTCGTCGATCTCGGCTGCGACCGCTTCCGAGTTCGAGCTGAAGATGTCCGCCCAGACCACCGGGTTGGCGCCGGCCACCCGGGTGGCGTCGCGGAAGCTCCGCCCGACCTCGGGCCGGCGGTCGCCCTCGCTGCCGATCGACCCGGCCGCGGCGGTGACGAGCGCGTTGGCGAGCACGTGCGGCAGGTGGCTGATCGCCGCCATCTCGCGATCGTGGAGCTCGGCATCGATCGCCATCGGTCGCGCGCCGATCCCGGCGAGGACGCCGTGGAGACGGTCGAACAGGACGCCCTGGGAGCGCTCGGTCGGCGTCAGGTACCAGCGTGCGCCCTCGAACAGGTCCTGCCGCGAGCCCTCCACCCCGGCGGTCTCGGCGCCGGCGAGCGGGTGCCCGCCGATGAAGCGGTCCGAGCCGGTGGCGTCCGCCATCGCCGCGACGAGCGCGTGCTTCGTCGAGCCGACGTCGGTGACGACCGCCTCCGGACCCGCGGTCTCGAGCGCCGTGGCGACGAGGTCGGGCAGGGCCGTCACCGGCGCCGCGCAGAAGACGACCTCGGCCCCGGCCACCGCCTCGGCGGCCGAGCCTTCCGCCCGGTCGACGGCGCCCAGCGCGACGGCGCGGCTGGACGTCTCCGGGTCGGGATCCCAGCCGGCGACCTCGGCCCCGAGCCGGTGGCGCGCGGCGAGCCCGATCGAGCCGCCGATCAGCCCGACGCCGAGAACGGCGATCCGGGGCGGATGATCGGAGCTGCCGGCCACCGGCCGATCATTGCTCAAACCGGCAGCGGAGCGCCCCGTCCCGCGGCCTCGGCGACGCAGCGGACGCGCTCGGCGTAGCCGGCGAAGTCCGCGGCATCGAGCGCCTGAGGGCCGTCGCAGACGGCATTCTCAGGGTCGTCGTGGACCTCGACGATGATCCCGTCGGCGCCGGCCGCCGCAGCCGCGAGCGACATCGGCTCGACCCAGTCGCGACGACCCGCGGCATGGCTCGGATCGACGATGACCGGCAGGTTGCTGCGCTCCTTCAACGCCGGCACCGCAAGCAGGTCAAGCGTGAACCGGTACGCGGTCTCGTGGGTGCGGATCCCGCGCTCACAGAGGATCACCCGCTCGTTGCCCTCCTTGAGCACGTACTCCGCGGACATCAGCAGCTCCTCGAGCGTGGCCGAGAGCCCGCGCTTGAGGAGCACGGCGCAATCGGTCCGGCCGAGCTCGCTCAGCAACGGGTAGTTCTGCATGTTCCGGGCGCCGACCTGGACGACGTCGGCCGTTTCGGCCACGTCCTCGATGTCGCGGACGTCGAGCAGCTCGGTGACGATCGGCAGCCCGGTGCGCTGCTTCGCCTCGCGGAGGATCAAAAGGCCCTCGCGGCCGAGGCCCTGGAACGAGTACGGGGAGCTGCGCGGCTTGTAGGCGCCACCACGCAGCATCGCGGCGCCCTCGGCGGCGACGGCGTCGGCGACGGCAAGGGTCTGCTCCCGACTCTCGACCGCGCACGGGCCGGCGATCAGCGTGAAGCCGGCGCCGACGGCGTGGCCGGCGACGTCGAAGCCCCGCGCGGGCCGCTGCTCGGATCGGTTCTGGTCGGGTCTGTAGGTGGTCGTCGTGGTCGTCATCTGCGGGCCTTTCTGATCGCTGCCGGATGCGTTCGGTCGGCGGCCGCCGGCGGTACTGGGGTCTGGGCTGCGTTCCGGGACGTCCGCTCGGGCGGACCCGCGCCGGAGGCCTAGCTAAATCGCCAGTAGCGATACGAAGGGCGCAGGGCATGACGAGGGGCGCCGTCGGGCGCGAGCATCGAAGTCGTCATGCGGCTCATCGTCGGACGTTTTTAGCAGGACGGCGGAACCGCCGCAACCGCGGGGGCCCTGAGGACCCGGCTCAAAACCTCCCGCGCGAGCTCCGAGGGTGTCCTAGAGCAACTCGGCCAGCGCCGTCAGGAAGCGCCGGTTCTCCGCCTCGGTGCCGTAGGTGACGCGGATGTGCCCGGGGCCGCCGAGCGGCGTGCCGGCGCGGACGATGATCCCACGCTTGCCGAGGCCTTCGACGATCTCGGCCTCGTCGCGGTCACCGAGGTCGATCCAGGAGAAGTTCGTCTGCGTCTCGGCGGTCGTCAGCCCGAGGTCGTGGAGGGCGTCCTCGACCTCGATCCGCTCGGCGATCGTCCGCTCGACGCGACCGATCATGTCGTCGGAGTGCTGCAGGGCCTCGGCCGCCGCCGCCTGTGCGAGCGCGTTGACGTCGAAGGGCTGGCGGACCGCATCGACGGCGGCGCGGAACCGGGCGGAGCCGAGCGCGTAGCCGCAGCGCAGCCCGGCGAGGCCGTAGACCTTGCTGAACGTCCGCAGCAGGACGAGGTTCGGGTGCTCGGGAAGCAGGTCGACGGTCGCGTCGGGATGGTCGAGGACCTGCATCTCGATGTAGGCCTCGTCGAGGATCACCGTGACGTGGTCGGGGACGCGGTCGAGGAAGGCGACGATCGCTTCGAGCGGCAGCGCCGTCCCGGTCGGGTTGTTGGGGTTGCAGACGATGACGAGCTGGGTCGCTGCCGTGATCTCGGTGGCCATCGCCTCGAGGTCGTGCTCGTAGGCATCGCCGAGCGGAACCCTGACCTCGCGGGCCCCGGCGAGCGGCGCCAGTTGCGGGTACATCGAGAACGACGGCCATGCGTAGAGGATCTCGGCGCCGGGCTCGCAGAGCGCGAGCGCAGCGGCGAGCAGGATCTCGCAGGAGCCGTTGGCGACCGCGATCCCACCCGGTTCGACCTCGAAGCGATCGGCGAGCCGGCGGCGCAGCAGCGACGCATACTGGTCCGGGTAGCGGTTGGCGCCGACCGCGGCCCGCCCGATCGCCTCGATCACCGCCGGGTGCGGTCCCCAGGGCGACTCGTTCGAGGCGAGCTTGATGACGTCGGACGCCTCGTAGGTCCGGCGGGCGCGGTCGATGTCCATGCCGCCCTCGTAATGGGGCAGCTCGGCGAGCTTCCTGGCGAATCTGACGGCCATCCGGATCCCGCTCCTCAGCCGCTCACTGGGCCGAGCCGAGATCGGAGCGGAGCTCCGCGGCGGCGCCGAGATAGACGTGGGACGGGATGTGGCGGGAGGGCGCGTAGTAGTGCAGCATCGTCCTGATCACGCGCTCCATCGCGTCGGGGACGGCGATCTCGCGGGCACAGAGCAACGGCACGGCATCGAGCCCGAGGCGGCGCGCGGCCACGGCCGGGAACTCCGCGTCGAGGTCGTTGGTGCAGGTGAAGATGCAGCTGACCATCCGATCCGGCTCGAGGTCGTTGCGCCGGATCAGCTCGCGAAGCAGCTCGTCGGTCGCGGTGAGGATCGCGTCGCGCTCGTTCGCGCTCGCCTGCGCCGCGCCGCGGAGGGCGAAGATGCGCTCGCCGCTCATCGCCGTCGCCGGTTTTCGCACTCGGTCATCGCCCCGCATCCTTCCAGAGCCGCTGCAGCTCCGACCGCGACAGCCGTCGCGCCTCGCCGAGCCCGAGGGTGCCGAGCGACACCGAGCCGAAGCGGATCCGCTCCAGGGTCGCGACCCGGTTGCCGACCCGCTCGAGCATCCGCCGCACCTGGCGATTGCGGCCCTCGCGGATCGTGATCTCGATCTCGCGCTCGCCGGTCTTGCGGACTTCGGCCGGGGCGGTCGGGCCGTCGTCGAGCTCGACGCCGGTCCGCAAGCGCTCGATCTCGCGCTCGCCGATCGGTCCGTGGAGCTGCGCCCGGTACGTCTTCGGTACCCCGTAGCGCGGGTGGGTCAGCAGGTTGGCGAGCTCGCCGTCGTTGGTCAGGAGGATCACCCCGGTCGAGTCGGCGTCGAGACGTCCGACCGGGTAGAGGCGCCGCTCGGAGGCGACCAGATCCGTCACCGCCCGCCGGCGACCGGGCTCGTCGGCCGTCGAGGTCACGTTCAACGGCTTGTTGACGAGCCACGTCTCGCGCGGCTCCGGCAGCACCTCGCGGCCGTCGAACGCGACATCGCTGGAGGCGTCGACGTCACGGGCCGGATCGGTGACGACCTGATCGGCCACCGTCACCCGCCCGGCGGCGATCAGCCGCTCCGCCGCCCGCCGCGACGCGACGCCGCAGTGGGCGAGGTACTTGACGAGCCGCATCGCTCAGCCCGCCGCGCCGGCGATCCGGTGACCCGCCGCCCGGAGTGCATCGGCCGCATCGCCGAGCCGGTCGGCCGGCACGAGGACGTAATCGGTATCGAACGTCGAGAGGGCGAAGATCGGCACCCCGGCCGCCGCCAGCGGGACCGCCAGCGAGGCGAGGATCCCGGTCAGCGAATGGTCGAGCTCTCCGGCGACGACCAGCGCCCGCCAGCCCGGCGAGACGCGAACCGCCTCCGGCACCGAGGCGGCATCGCAGACGACCGAGGTCTCGGCGGCCGTTCTCGTCACCGACACGACGCCGGCCGCGCCCGGCCGCGCCCAGTCCGGAGCCGGCGTCCCGCCGTCGAGCCTGACGACGGCGAGCTCGCCGTCGCGGACGCTCAGGTCGATGCCCGTCAACTCAGGGCGCGGCGCGCTGCTCGCCGGCTTCGAGAAGCCGCTCGCGCAGCTCGGCCGCGTCCTCGGGAGTCGGATCGAAAGCGGAGACGTCGGGCAGGTCCCCGAGCCCGCCGAGGCCGAACAGCCGCTCGAAGAGCTCGGTCGTCCGGAAGATGACGGCGCCGAACCGGGAGCGGCCGGCCTCCTCGATCAGGCCGCGCTCGCTCAGCGTCTGCACCCCTGACTCGGAGCTGACGCCGCGGATCCTGGCGATCTCGGGCCGCGAGACCGGCTGCAGGTAGGCGACGATCGCCAGGGTCTCCGCCTGCGCGGCGGTCAGCGGCGGCGTCTTCGGACGCGCCAGCAGGCGCCGGGCGGCCTGCTCGGCCCGCGGGTCGGTCGCGAGCGCGTACCCGCCGGCGACCTCGCGGAGCACGAGGCCGCGGCGCCCGGGGGCGAGCTCCTCGGCAAGCAGATCGAGGGCGTTGCGCATCTGCACCTCGCCGACCTCGCAGGCGTCGATCAGGTCGCCGACCGGAACCGGATCGGGCGCGAGGAAGAGCAGTGCCTCGACGACCCGGGCGAGCTCGGCGGCGCTGCCGTCGGCGGTCACTTCGCCGCTCCACCGGTCGAACGACCGGCGGCCGGGCGCCCGCTCCCGGCCGCCTTGCCGGAGGTGATCTCGATCGGCCCGAAGTTCTCCCGCTGCGACCACGTCGCCTCGCCCTTCTTGTGGAGCTCGAGCAGGGCGAAGATCGTCACCGCCTGCGTGAGCCGGTCGTCGCGGCCGAACGCGTCGTCGAAGTCGATTCGGGACATCCGACCGAGCAGCCCGCGGACGATGTCGAGGCGGCGCTGCAGGGAGACGGTCGGGCGGATGTGGCTCGTGTCGACGACCGGCGGCGGCGTCAGCAGGTCGCCGAGGGCGAGACCGAGGCGATCGGGGTCGTAGGCCTGCCGCGACGCCTCGAGCGAGATCCGGCGGAGCTCGATCGGCAGCGGCGCCGAGCGGTACAGGTACGGCGACTCACGGTCGAAGCGGCGACTCAGCTCGGCTCCGGCGTCCTTGTAGCGGCGGTATTCGAGCATCCGTGCGAGCAGCTCGTCGGCGGCCTCCTCGGGGCCGAGGTCGAGCTCCGGCTCCTCCTCGGCGGGAAGCATCAGCCGCGACTTGAGCTCGAGCAGGCCGGCGATCAGGACGAGGAACTCGGTCGCGGCCTCGAGATCGAGCTCGCCCTCCTCGTCGAGGTGCCCCATGTAGGCGAGGACGATCGCGCCGAGCTCGACCTCGAGCAGGCTGATCTCCTCGCGGAGGACGATCGCCAGCAGCAGGTCGAAGGGCCCGGCGAAGACGTCGAGGTCGAGCTCGAGGTCGGCGGTGCGCACCGGAGGAAGACTAGAGGCGCGCCCGGAGGCAATCACGCGCTCACTCCGCCGCGTAAACCGCCCAGCGCTCCGAGATGCCCTTGAGCTCGTGCTCACCGCGATCGACGAAGCCGAGGCCGCTGCCGACGACGAGATCACGGACCGTCCTCGAGACGAGGATCTCCCCCGCATCCGCCCGGGCCATGATCCGGGCAGCGAGGTGGACGGCGAGCCCGGCGACATCGTCACGGCTGCGCTCGACCTCGCCGGTGTGGATCCCGATCCTGACCCCGATGCCCAGCGCTGCCGCCTCCTCGGTGATGACCCCGGCGCAGCGCACCGCCTGGGCGGGGCCGGTGAACAGCGCGAGGACGCCGTCGCCGAGCGTCTTGACGGTCTCGCCGCCGGCGGCGACGATCGCTGCCCCCGTCCCGGCCAGGTGGCGCGAGAGCAACGATGTCCACTCGCGATCGCCGAGCTCCGCCGCCCGCTCGGTCGAGCCGACGAGGTCGGTGAACATGATCGTGGCCAGGACCCGGTTGGAGGCCGGCTTCGGCGCCGTCCCGGTCATGAAGGCTTCGATCCGCTCTGCGAGCCAATCGACGTCGAGGCCATAGACCACTGCCGCGTCGCCTTCGATCTCCTCGTAGACCGCCCCGTCGATCAGCTCCGCGAACTCGCGAACAGGCTCTGCGGGGAGCATCGCCCCGGACGGATGAAGCACGAGGGTCGGCGCCTGGACCAGCGACAGGACCTCGGTGACATTGCTCTGCATCGACATCGACAACAGCCGCTCCGCCTGCCGGGGAGTGGCCGAGGTCCGCACATAACGCTCGAAGCGGCGCCGGCTTTCGGGATTCCGGCACAGGGACGGCGCCCAGAACTCGAGCAACGGGCGTGGCCAGGTCGGATCGGTGATCGCCGCGCTGACGATCTCGCGGAGCTCGGGAACCAGCATCGGTCCGCCGCGGGCGGTGGGGCTGATCGCGATCAATCCCGCGACGCGGCCCGGGTCGGTTGCCGCCAGCACCGCCAGCGAGCGGGCGCCGTCGAGGGCCCCGAGCACGAACGGGCGCCGCGAGCCGGTCACGTCCATGACGGCGAGGGCGTCGGCGGCGTGAGCCTCGAGGGCGAGGTCGTCGCGAATCGGATCGGAGACTCCGGTGTCGCGACGGTCGAAGCGGATCACCCTGGCGAAGCGCTCGAGCCGTTCGAAGAATCGGGAGGCCTCGGGTAGATCCTGGACCGTCTCGAGATTCGAAGCAACGGACCCGCTGAAGAGCAGGTCGTGCTCGCCGCTGCCGTGGACCTGGTAGGCGATCGCGATATCGCCGTTGCGCACGTACCGGGTCTCCGGAGCGGTCATGGCCGATTCTCCGAACCCATCGGTTATGAGGCTATTCGCTTGGTCGGCCCCCGGCGGGCGCGGCCACGCCCATCGCCTCGCGGACGTCGGCGAGGACCGGCGCGGCGAGCGCCCGTGCCTTGCCGGCACCGGCGGCGAGGACGCGCTCGAGCTCGCCGGGATCGTCGCGGAGCTCCGCGTAGCGCTCGCGAACCGGCGCCAGATACCCGGCGACGGCGTCGCCGACCGCCGTCTTGAAGTCGCCGTAGCCGCTGTCCGCGAACTCCGCCTCGATCGCCTCGGGACCGACCCCGCGAACCACGCTGAGGATCTCGATCAGGTTCTCGATCCCCTCCTTGCCCCCCTCCGAGCCGGCCCGCCGCACCTCGCGGCCGGAGTCGGTGACGGCGCTGCGGAACTTCTTGCTGATCCGGTCGGGCTCGTCGAGGACGTAGACCGTTCCGGCCTCGCCGCCGCCGGTGGTCGACATCTTCGTGGCCGGGTCCTGGAGGTCCATGATCCGGGCGCCGACGCCGGGGATCCGGTGCTCGGGCTCGACGAGGGTCGGGCCGAAACGCTCGTTGAACCGGCGGGCGACGTCGCGCGTCAGCTCGATGTGCTGGCGCTGGTCGTCGCCGACCGGAACCTCGGTGGCGCGGTAGGCGAGCACGTCCGCGGCCTGGAGGATCGGATAGTTGAATAGGCCGGCGGAGACGAACTCGCCCTGCCGCTCGACCTGCTCGCGCTTGACCTTCCACTGATGCATGCGGTTGAGATCGCCCCAGGCGGTGACACCGCCGAGCAGCCACTGGAGCTCGCTGTGCTCGCGGACGTCGCCTTGGCGAAACAGCACGCAGCGGTCCGGGTCGAGCCCGGCGGCGAGCAGGATCGCGGTCGTGTCGTGAACCCGCTTCCGCAGCTCGGCCGGCTCGTAGGCGACGGTGATCGCGTGCAGGTCGACGATGCAGTAGATCGCCTCCTCCCCGGCGCCGACGCTCTCCTGACCCTCGACGTACTGGCGGATCGCGCCGATGTAGTTGCCGAGGTGCTTGCGGCCGGTCGGCTGGATGCCGCTGAAGATCCGTCGCTGTGGTTGGCCCGCGCTCACGGGCGGGGAATCTACCCTGCCGATCGCTCGCCCAGCGAGTGCAGCGCGACCGCGCGCCCGTCCTCCTCGGCCAGAGCGATGCCCGTCAGCTCGACGATCGCCTGCGGCGCCTTCTCCAGCGATCCCGTGTCGTGGGGTGGATCGGGGTCGTACTCGATCCCCAGCTGCAGGGCCTGCGCCACCTCCGGGCCGGCGATCCGCTCGGCCAGCCGCAACGCCATGTCGATGCCGGACGAGACGCCGGCGGCGGTGACCACCTTGTCCCGTTCGACGACCCGCTCGGCGACCGGGTTGGCGCCGAGCTCGCCGAGCAGGCCGCGCGCTGCCCAGTGGGTGGTCGCATCGACTCCGTCGAGGACGCCGGCGGCGGCGAGCAGCAGCGAGCCCGTGCAGACGGAGGTCGTCCAGGTGGTCGTCTCGTGGACCCGGGCGATCCAGCTCGCGTACGGGCCGGCCGGATCGAGCAGAAACCTCGTCCCCGACCCGCCCGGGACGACGACGATGTCGGGGCGATCGACCTGATCGAGGGTGCGGTCGGCCGCGATCCCCAGCATCCCCTGCTCGGTCCGGACCACCTCGGCCCGCTCGGAGCAGAAGACGACCTCGGCCCCGGGCAGTCGCTGCAGAACCTCGTAGGGGCCGATGGCGTCGAGGGCCGTGAAGGCCGGGTAGATGGGGATGGCGATCTGCATGGGCTTCCTCCTGTCAGGCGGCCAGTGGCGGCCGGAATCGCTGTCGGTACTCGCTCGGACTCGTGCCGAGGCGGCGCTGGAAGACTCGGCGCATCACCTCGGCGCCGGCGAAGCCGCAGCGGGACGCGACGGCATCGAGCGGCACCGGGTCCGTCTCGAGGACGCTGCGGGCCCGCTCGACGCGGAGCTGCTCGACCCAGTCGGCCGGCGTCGCGCCGACCTCGCGGCGGAAGACGCGCGCGAACTGCCGCTCGGAGAGATGGACCCGGCCGGCGAGCGTCGCCACGGAGAGATCCTCGTCGAGGTGCTCGCCGATCCAGCCCTGGAGCTCGCGGATCGGCTCGCGCTCGGCCAGCTGGTGGGAGAGCTGGACCGAGAACTGCGCCTGCCCGCCCGGCCGGCGGGCATAGATGACCAGCATCTGCGCAGTCTGCAACGCAGCCGCGGAACCGAGGTCCTCCTCGACGAGCGCCAGCGCCAGATCCATCCCGGCGGTGACGCCGGCCGATGTGACGACGTTCCCGTCGCGGACGAAGATCGGATCGGCCTCGACGCGCACTTCCGGGTACCGCTCGGCGAGCCGCTCGCAGCTCGCCCAATGCGTCGTCGCCCGGTGACCGTCGAGCAGGCCGGCCTCGGCAAGCACGAAGGCCCCGGTGCAGACGCCGGCAACCCGCTCCGCCCGTCCCGCCAGGCTCGCGACCGCCGCGACGAGCTCGGGATCGCGGAGCGCCGCGCGGACCCCGAGCCCGCCGGGGACGACCAGCGTCCCGATCGGGCCGCGGTGCGCGTCGATCGCGCCGTCGGCCCGCAGGCTCAGCCCGCTGCTGCAGCGCACGTCGCCGCCGTCGGGCGTCAGCAGGCGCAGCTCGGGCGGCGAGCCGGCGATCAGCCCGGCCGTGTTGAAGACCTCCCAGGGACCGGTGACGTCGAGGACCTCGAGGCCCTCGAAGCCGACGAAGACGATGGGCTGCGGGTCGGCGGAGGCCATGGCGTCATCCTCGCGCGATCGTGGTGTCTGTCAAGTCGTTCATCCCACGATATCCGCCATCGACCACCATCATCCGCCGCCGCGTGGCCGAAAACGACGACTATCGGGACGGTTCCCGCCAATCGACCGAGCGGGACCGCTCGGCAGGCCCCAGCCGTAGAAGAGCCATGAAGCCGTTTCGCCTTCTCGCTCTTTTCGTCGTTGCGAGCGCCGCCGTCGCCGCTGCCGCGCCTTCCTCTGCCGCCGCGGCCGGAGGCCCGATCATCACGACCGCGGTGCCCGGCGGCACGGGAATCGAGTCGGCCGACGGGCAGTTTCGATACGTGACCCTCGACGGCGACGGATCGATCGTCGCAAGCGTCATCGAGGGGACCGGCGAGGTCGACGCCAGCACCCCGATCGACGATCCCGACGGCGGCTACTTCGG
>DATAFA010000055.1:0-15660 GCA_036257785.1 Solirubrobacterales bacterium
ATCTCCAGGCGCCGGGCGACGGCGGCCGCGATCGTCGTCGCGATCGGGCCCGCCGGGTACCCGGCGATCCGGCCGCCGCCGGAGCCGACCCGCAGGCCGGACGGCTCGCTGTGGATCTCGATCTCGAGCGCCACCGGCACCCGCCGGGAGCTGAGCGGTGCGTTTCCGGCCACCGTGCCGAGCAACCCGCCGCCGGGGATCGCGGAGCGCAGCCACGTCTCCCCGAAGCTGACCAGCTCAGAGCCGCTGATCGTCCCCTCGGCGGCCATCGCGTAGGGACCGGCATCCCGCCGGACGAGGACGAAAGCGTCGACGTCGAACGGACCGGCGCGCAGGCCGACCAGCTCGACGTCGACCTCGGCGAAGCCGTCGAGCGCGTTGAGACCGGCGGGACGGCCCGCCGACCCGCCGCCGAGGCCGATCGTCACGCCGCTGCCGCGGACGGTGAGCCGGTCACCGCCGTTGCGGAGCAGCCGGTGGGCCGGAAACGATCTGACCTCGACGTGGGCGTCGCCGCCGGACTCGGTCAGGCGCCGCTCGATCCGGTTCGCGGCGATCCGCGGCAGTGCGACCTGGGCGACGACGAGGGCGGCGATCGCCAGGCCCACCAGGATCGGGACGGAAGCCGGCACCCGGCGGACGCTAGCCACGGGCCCGGGTCAGTCAAGTGACGTCGGTCCGACCGGCGCGGGCTAGACTCGCGCCGACCCGTGGGAGGAGACGAGGGATGAGGAGAGTCGGAGCCATCGGTGCGGCGATCGTCGTCGCAACCGGAATCGTGTTCGCGCTCGCCTGGAGCGCGGTGGCGTTCGCGTCGCCCTTCGTCCACGCCCATCGCGGCGGGCCGCTCGCGACCGTGCACGGCGAGCTGCGCCCCGCCTACCCCGAGAACTCGCTGCCCGCGTTCCGCCATGCGGCCAAGGCCGGCTTCGTGCTCGAGATGGACACCCGGGTGACGGCCGACGGTCGGGCGGTGATCATGCACGACGCCTCGCTGAAGCGGACGACGAACTGCACCGGCCTCGTCTCCGAGCGGACGCTCGCCGAGATCCGCAGCGACTGCGAGATCGACATCCTCGGCACCGACGAGCTGTCCCGCCACCTCGGCAGGCGCGACGACCGCCGGGCCAAGGTGCCGACCGTGATCCAGGCGCTCGAGCTGGCGGCACGCAAGGGCGTCGGGGTCAACCTCGAGATCAACAACTACCCGACCGATCCCGACTTCGACCCCGGCTCGCCGCCGCAGTTCGCCCTCCGGGTGGCCGCCCAGGTCAAGCAGTCGGGATTCCCGCCGGACGACCTGATCCTGCAGAGCTTCTTGCCCGGCAATCTGAAGGCGTTCCAGGACGATCCCTACTTCGACGACAGCGAGACGTCGTTTCTGACCTTCCGGAACGTCAACGGCATCGCCTCGGCCGTCGCCGACGGCAGCGGCATCGACTGGATCTCGCCGCAGTGGCCGGTCAGCGGCGAGCTGATCGCCGACGCACACGCGAAGGGCCTGCGCGTGGTCCCGTTCACGTTCGACTCGCGCGCGCCGGTCCGCAAGGCGACGCTGGCGGGCGCCGACGCGTTGATCGCCAACGATCCGCTGACGGCGCGGAAGGCGGCGAAGTCGGTGGAGCCGGACCGGCCGGCGGTTCCGAGGCCGCCGTCGGAGGCGACGTGCGCCCGCTACCGCGCCGACAATCTCGCGAAGCCGATCGTCAACCTCCACCCGGACGGCGACGGGCCGAGGGTCTTCGCGCTCCAGTACAAGCAGGAGCTGCGGAACGTCGTCAGCTACCGCTCATTCCGGAGCAAGATCGAATGCATGATCCGCGACTACGTCGAGCCCCACCTCGCGCGGGGCCGGGCGAACGTCGTCGCGCTCAACGAGGACGTCGGGCTGATGACTCTCGCAACCGGATCGCGCGGCGCCTCGACCCGCGAGATCTTCAAGGACCCCGGCCACATCCCCGGTTGCGAGGGGATCCCTTCGCCCTGCGGCGTGGCGGTTGCGCTCGGGACGCTCGACGGCGAGTACGCATTCCAGGAGGCCGCCTACGACGACCGCTTCGACGGCGTCCCCGGCTTCTCGAAGACGTTCGTCGCCGGGACCGACACGTTCGCGCGCGGCTGGATGCAGACGTTCAGCGACCTCGCCCGCCGCTACCACGTCTACATCCTCGGCTCCAACAACCAGCCGGAGTTCCGCGAGTCGGTCGACCCGACCGAGATCGAGGAGTTCGCCGACCCCGACCTCGAGAACCCGACCAGCGCCTTCGTCGCCACCGGACCCGAGGTCTACAACGAGGCCTTCATGTGGGGACCGAAGAACGTCACCCCGGACGGCCCGCGGCCGCTCCGCAACGTCGTCGCGAGCAACAAGAAGGTGCCACTGACCGACATCGAGAACCTGATCAGCCTGACGCCGGGGCCGAGCACCGGTCCCGACGCGATCGAGAACGTGCGGCCATTCCGGATCCCCGGCACGAAGGCGAGGATGTCGTTCGCGACCAGCCTGCCGGCCTTCGTCTACGACGGCGGGCCGGTGACGCCGTTCGGCGAAGCGCCGGGCCCCGGCATCGATCCCTGCGCGGACACGTCGAAGTACTACATGTACTGCCTCGACGCGCTCGGGACGAACCTGGTCATGCAGGACGAGGCGAACCCGGGGGAGTGGGCGACGCAGAGCGGCTGGCAGCCGCTCGAGTGGATGTCCTCGACCTGGCGCTCGTCGGCCGATCCGACCGTGAGCTTCGACTACAACGTCACCCCGCACATGGTCGGCAACCTCGCCGACCTGCCGTTCGACGGTCAGACCGCGATCACCCAGCGCGGGCTGAGGGGCCCGCGTGGGGTCAAGCCGGCGCGGGCGAAGTGCAACTACGTCGGCAACGACCGCTTCCTGCCCGAGGATCCGTCGCAGTACGAGGTCTACGCGGGACCGAAGCGCGAGTTCCTCGGACTCGCGCCCTGGGCTGCTCCCGACGGCCCGCGCAGCGAGCTGCGCGACATCGGGTCCGCGCTCGCACCGGGGTCCGGCGATCCCCGCGAGAACGACTACCTCGAGACGGCGATCGTGGCCGACCTGCCGTACCCGCCGGTCGCCCACCGGGACAACTGCGGCTGACGCGAACAGCCCGATGCGCGATCATCGGGGAATGGAGACGGGCAGCCAGCCACTCCGCGACGCCCACGGCAGGTCGATCTCCGACCTGCGCGTCTCGGTCACCGACCGCTGCAACTTCCGCTGCCAGTACTGCATGCCCGCCGACGGGCTGCCGTGGCTCGAGCGGGACGAGGTGCTGTCGTTCGAGGAGATCGAGCGCCTCGTCGCCCTGCTGGTCCGGCTCGGCATCGAGGACGTCCGGCTGACCGGTGGCGAGCCGCTCGTCCGCCGCGAGTTCCCGCGACTCGTCTCGATGCTCGCCCCGGTCCCGGGGCTCGGCGACCTCTCGCTGACGACCAACGGCTACCTGCTCGAGCGGGACGCCGGCGCGCTCGTCGATGCCGGCATCGGCCGGGTCAACGTCTCGATCGACTCGCTCGCCCGCGACCGCTTCTTCCAGATCACCCGCCGTGACGCCCTGCCCCAGGTCCTCCGCGGGCTCGAGGCGATCGCCGCCCACGAACGGGTCCGCCCGATCAAGGTCAACGCGATCGCGATGCGCGACTTCACCGAGCGCGAGGTCGGCTCCTTCGTCGAGCTGGCCAGGACCAGCGAATACCAGATCCGCTTCATCGAGTTCATGCCGCTCGACGCCGACGGCGCCTGGACGCCCGACTCGGTCCTGACCGGGGCCGAGATCCGCGCCCTGATCGAGCGCACCCACGAGCTCGTCGAGGTGCCGCGCGAGCCCTCGGCGACCGCCCGCGTCTACCGCTTCGCCGACGGCGCCGGCGAGATCGGCTTCATCAACCCGGTCAGCGAGCCCTTCTGCGCGGACTGCAACCGCCTCCGCCTCACCGCCGAGGGCAAGCTCCGCACCTGCCTATTCTCGATCCACGAGACCGACCTCCGCGAGCCGCTCCGCACCGGCGCCTCCGACGCCGACCTCGAGGAGATCATCCGCGACGCCGTCTGGCGCAAGGAGCTCAAGCACCACGTCGGCGAGCCCGGCTTCCGCCCCCCACCGCGGTCGATGAGCGCCATCGGGGGGTAAATAACCCCGGCGGAATGCTCCGGCTTCGCCGTCCGCTTCCGCCGGGCGGCGCGGTGGAACGGGACGGGATGACATGTGTGTCTCCCCCAGCCGGGGAGCTCCGGCTTCGCCGTCCGCTTCCGCCGGCCTGCGCGCAGTTGCTGGACGGGATGACATGTGTGCCTCCCCCAGCCGGGTCGGCCGTGAATCTTCGCCGCCATTTCGCCCAACCGACGCCCGTTCACCACTTCCCCCATCAGCCCAAAGCCACTCTGGGCATCGGGAAAATCTGCCACCGGCCGCGCCGCCCCGCCCGAGCCGCCGAGGACCGCGCCTGCAACTTCGCTCCCAGATCCGGGCCGCCGCCGCGACCGGCCCTAGGTTCGCGGGCCGATGCTGCACGAGGCCGTCAACGCGGGGTTCGAGGAGGGTCGGTCGCTGGTCGGCCGCCATTACCGGCTCGTGGTCGGGACGGAGTCGATCGGGCCGACGATCAGCCGCCGGGGGTGGCGGCGGCTGGACGAGCTGCAGGAGACGATCGCGGTCGCGGTCGGCGAGCACGGCGAGCGTCGCTACTGGCTCTACCGGGACCGGATCTGGTGGGAGCGGGAGAACCTCGGGCCCGCCGACGTCGAGGCGCTCGGCGACGAGCGCCTCGCCCGCAAGCAGCGCCAGCTCGAGCGAGCGCGCACGCGGGCTGCCGTGGCGGCGCCTCCGCCGCGGCCGTCGATTCCGCGGGCGGTCAGGCTGGCGGTGTTCGAGCGCGACGGCGGTCGTTGCGTTGAGTGCGGGTCGCGGGCGCTGCTCCAGTTCGACCACGTGATCCCGGTCGCGCTCGGCGGATCGAGCGCTCCCGGCAACCTGCAACTCCTCTGCGACTCCTGCAATCGCGAGAAGGGCGCGACCCTGGGTTGAACGCCGGCGCGGCGCGGGAGGTCAATACATTCAGGCGATGAGCAGCCCGAGCGTGGTGATCGTCGGCGCCGGATTCGGCGGCATCGGTGCCTGCATCGAGCTGCAGTCGCACGGCTTCGATGACGTCACCCTGCTCGACCGTGCCCCGGAGCTCGGCGGCACCTGGTTCTACAACAGCTACCCGGGGGCGGCCTGCGACGTCCCCAGCCACCTCTACTCGTACTCGTTCGCGCAGCGCCGGGACTGGCGGCGGCTCTGCTCGAGCCAGGCCGAGATCCTCGACTACCTCCGCACGGTCGCCCACGATCACGGGGTCGACCGGCGGATCGTGACCGACGTCGACGTGACCGGGTGCCGCTGGGACGGCGATCGCCGCGTCTGGACGACTACCGCCGCCGACGGCCGGGCCTGGGAGAGCGATGCGGTGATCGTCGCCACGGGCCAGCTCCATCGCGAGGCCGTCCCGCGGATCGAGGGGATCGGCACCTTCGCCGGCCACAGCTTCCACTCCGCCCGCTGGGATCACGACTACGAGCTCCGCGGCAAGCGGGTGGCGGTGGTCGGGACGGGGGCCAGCGCCGTCCAGTTCGTACACGAGATCGCCGAGGAGGCGGGCGGGCTCGTCGTCTTCCAGCGGACCGGCAACTGGTTCCTGCCGCGGCGCAACCGACCCTACCCGGGCCCGATCCGGGCGGCGGTCCGCTCGATCCCCGGCCTGCAGGCCTACCGGCGCCGGTTCATGTTCAACTACGGCGAGACCCTGACGGCGATGATTCGCAACCCGCGGACCCTCGGACGGCTCGGGAGGCTGCGCTCGGCCCTGTTCATGCGCTGGCAGCTCCGCGACCCCGAGGTCCGGCGCAAGGTCTGGCCCGACTACACGTTCGGCTGCAAGCGGGTCCTGTTCAGCTCCTACTTCCTGCCGGCGTTGCAGCGCCCCGACGTCGAGCTCGTGACCGAGCCGATCACGGCGATCACGCCGGCCGGGATCCGGACCGCCGACGGCGCCGAACACGAGGTCGACTGCATCATCTGGGGCACCGGCTTCCGCACCAACGACTTCATGTTCCCGATGGAGATCAGCGGCGCCGACGGCCGCAGTCTCAGCGACGCGTGGGTGGGGGGCGCGCACGCTCACCTCGGCATCACCGTCCCCGGGTTCCCGTCGCTGTTTCTCATGTACGGGCCGAACACGAACACCTCGGGTGGCTCGATCGTCTTCTACCTCGAGGCCCAGGCCGCCTACATCCGTCAGGCGCTCGCGCGCATCCGCGACGCCGGAGCCGCCGCGATCGCGGTCCGGCCCGACGTCGAGGCGGCGAGCGACCGCGGGACCCAGGAGCGCTTCGCCGGCACCGCCTGGCTCGAGTGCGACTCCTGGTATCGCGACGAGACCGGTCGCATCGTCGCCAACTGGCCCGGCTACATGCGCGAGTACGCGGAGCTGACCGAGCGGCTCGACCCGGCCGAATACGAGCTAATCGGCTCCGCCTGACCGGGCATCGCGGTTGAGATAACTCCGGCCAGATGCTCCGCTTCGCGTCCGCTCTGGCCGGTTGGCGCGCCGCACCAGCCTGCCAATGCAATGCTTAGGCAGATGGAGGACCTCAGCCTCGGGGAAGCGGCCAAGCAGCTCGGCGTCAGCGTCGACACGCTGCGCCGCTGGGACCGCGCCGGGAAGCTCGCGACGACCCGGGACAGCAACGACCGCCGCCGCGTCCCGGTCGCCGAGGTCGAGCGCCTGCGCGGGTCGCCGGAGCGCCACCGGACCGGCGACGAGCTCTCGACCCGGAACCGCTTCCCGGGCCGGGTCGTCTCGGTCGAGGTCGACGGCGTCATGGCGCTCGTCGAGATCGAGGCCGGGCCGCATCGCGTCACCGCCGCGGTGACCCGAGACTCGGTCGAGGAGCTCGGGCTGGTCGAGGGGGTCGAGGCGACGGCGCTCGTCAAGGCGACCTCGGTGATGATCCAGCGCCGCTGATGGGCCTGCGGATCGTCGTCGCCGGGTCCCTGCTCGCCGCGATCCTCGCCGGTTGCGGGGGCGCGGACGGCACATCCTCGGCCGCCTCCTCCGATCCGGAGCTCGTCGTCTTCGCGGCATCGTCGCTCGGCCCGGCGTTCGAGCGCTACGGCGACCGGTTCGAGGGGGCCGACGTGAAGTTCTCGTTCGCGGGCTCCGACGATCTCGCCGCGCAGATCCGCCAGGGGGTGGCGCCAGACGTCTACGCGGCCGCCAACACCTCGCTGCCCGACGAGCTCCACGCCGACGGCCTGGTCGCTGAGCCGACCACGTTCGCGACGAACAAGCTGGTGATCGGCGTGCCCGCCGGCTCGCAGATCGATGACGTCTCCGATCTCGAGCGGCCCGGCGTGAAGGTTGCGATCGGCGACGAGGACGTGCCGGTCGGCATCTACACCCATGAGGTCCTCGACGCTCTCGGGCCCGGGCCGGCCGATGCGATCCTCGCCAACGTCGCGAGCAGCGAGCCCGACGTCGCCGGCATCGTCGGCAAGCTCACCCAGGGCGCGGTCGATGCCGGTTTCGTCTACCGCAGCGACGTCGACGCGACCGGCGGAGCCGTCGCGGAGGTCGCGATCCCGCCGCGAGCGAGCCCCGACGTCGCCTATGGGATCGCCGCGACGACGGACGCCGAGCAGCCCGAGCTCGCTCGGCGCTTCATCGACGGCGTCGTCTCCGGGGACGGGAAGGACATCCTGCTCGACTCCGGCTTCGGCCCGCCACCGCGATGAGTCGCGGGAGCCGCTCGCGCGGCTCGGTCGGGTTTCGGATCCTCGCGGCGGCGGCGCTGGCGCTCCTGCTCGGCTTCCTCGTCGTCCCGATGATCGCCCTGTTCGCCGAGACGGGACCGCGCGAGCTCGTCTCCAGCCTCGGCGAGCGCGGTGCCGCCGAGGCGCTCTGGCTGAGCCTGCGGACATCGCTCGCCGCCCTGATCCTGATCGTCGTCGTCGGGACGCCGGCCGCCTGGCTGATCGCCCGCCACGACTTCCGCGGCCGCTCGTTCGTGATCACGCTGATCGAGTTGCCGCTGGTCCTGCCGCCGGCGGCGGCAGGAATCGCGCTGCTGGCGGCGTTCGGGCCGAACGGGCTGGCCGGCGGCGCGATCGAGGACGCGGGGATCGAGCTTGTCCTGCAGACGGCGGGTGTCGTGGTCGCCCTCACCTTCGTGGCCGCGCCGTTCTTCGTCCGCGGCGCCATCGCCGCATTCGAGTCGCTGGAGGGCAACCTCATCGACGCATCGCGGACGCTCGGAGCGGGGGAGGGGCGGACGTTCATGCGCGTCGCGATCCCCGGTGCGCGCGCCGGCCTCGCGTCGGGTGCGGCGCTGGCCTGGGGCCGGGCGCTCGGCGAGTTCGGGGCGACGCTGATGTTCGCCGGATCGCTCGAGGGCCGGACGCAGACGGCGCCTCTGGCGATCTTCGAGTTCCTCGCCCGCGACTTCGACGCGGCACTGGCGTTGTCGGCGGTGCTGCTCGTCGCCTCCGCCTTCATCCTCCTGTCCGTCAAGCTGATCGGCGGCCGCCCGGAGGCGATCGATGCTCGCGGCTGACGTTGCAGTTACCCGTGGCGACTTCTCGCTCGACGTCCGGATCGACGCCGGAGCCGGGGACTGCGTCGCGCTCGTCGGCCCCTCGGGGGCCGGCAAGAGCACCCTGCTGCGGATCCTTGCCGGGCTGCTCAGGCCGGACCGCGGCCAGGTCGCGCTCGACGGCAAGCGCTGGTTCGACGCCGCTTCCGGGCGCTCGCTGCCGGTTGCACGGCGCCGCGTCGGGTTCGTCTTCCAGGATTACGCGCTGTTCCCGCGCATGGTGGCGTGGCGGAACGTCGCCTACGGGATCCGCGGCTCACGCAGGGAGCGTCGCGCGGCCGCGACCGAGATGCTCGAGCGCTTCGGCCTCGGCGACCGTGCTGAAGCGCTTCCCCGCGACCTCAGCGGCGGCGAGCGGCAGCGAGTGGCGCTGGCCAGGGCGCTCGCCGTCGCGCCGCGGCTGCTGCTGCTCGACGAGCCGTTGTCGGCTCTCGACGCCCAGACGCGCGCCGCCGCCGGACGCGAGCTCGCCACCGTGCTCGCGGCGGCCGAGGCGCCGGCGATCGTCGTCACCCACGACTTCGCCGAGGCAGCCCAGCTCGCCGGCAGCGTCGCCGTCCTCGACGGCGGCCGGATCGTCCAGCGCGGGACGCCCGCCGAGCTCGCGTCGGCCCCGGCGAGCGGCCTCGTCGCCGACCTCGCCGGGGCCGTCGTGTTGAGCGGGACCGCGGCGCCGGGCGCCGGCGGGCTGACGAAGGTCGAGCTCGACGGGGGCGGGACGATCTACAGCACCGACGCAGTGGTGGGCGCCGTCGCTGCCGGCGTCTTCCCCTGGGAGATCGCGATCGACCCGGCGGACGCGCCGGCCCCCGGGGGTTCGGCCCTGAACCGGATCGCGGCCGAGGTCACCGCCGTGACCGAGTTCGGCAACCGCGCCCGCATCGGTCTCGCCGCTCCGCAGCCGCTTGCCGCCGAGGTGACCACGGCCTCGATCGCCCGGCTCGGCCTGCGTCCCGGCCTCCGGGTCGCGGCGACCTGGAAGGCGACGGCGACCCGCCTCGCGCCCCGATAGCGTCAGCCCCGTCCGAGCAAGGAGGTTGTGGTGGCGGAAACCAGCGCCGAGGAATGGATCGCGTCGTTCGCCGGGGCGGTCGGAGCCGAGGCTCCCGACGAGGAGCAGATCGCCAAGCTGCTGAAGCTGGCGGCGGTCGCCGCGCACTCGTCGGAGCGGATCGCGGCGCCGATCGCCTGCTGGATCGCCGGCGCCGCGGATGTCGACGTCGACCGTGCCATCGCGGCCGCCGAGGGCCTCGGCGGCGACCGGTAGCGGCCAGGGGGCAGCTCAGGCGACGAGCTCGGGCACGGTCACGAAGCCGTAGCCCGCGGCGGCGTAGCGCTCGAGCGTGTCCGCGGTGGCCGCGACCGAGCGTGAGCGGTCGGCATCCGGCACGTGGTTGTTGCCGTCGTGCATGAGGATGATGTCGCCGGGCCCGGCCTGGGCGGCGTGACGGGCGATCGAGCGCTGCGTCGCCGTCCGCCGCCAGTCGTAGCAGGTGACCGACCAGGTGACCGGCTGATAGCCCTCCTCGCGCATCGCCCGCAGCGTCCCCGGGCGGCGGCGCCCGTATGGAGGTCGCATCAGCATCCCGTCGCCGGCGCGGGCGAACTCGACGCCGGAGGCCTCGACCGCGGCGCGGCAGCGGCGCAGCTCCTCCTTGACCTGCGCAGCCGACAGCAGCGGCATCGTCGGATGTGTGTGGGTGTGGTTGCCGATCGCATGGCCGGCGGCCAGCAGCTCACGGAGCAGCCCGGGCTCCCGCTCGGCCCAGGTCCCGATCGAGAAGAAGGTCGCCCGGGCGCCGAAGCGGTCGAGCAGCGCGAGCAGCTTCGGGGTGTAGGTCGGGTTCGGCCCGTCGTCGTAGGTGAGGGCGATCTTCCGTCCGGCATCGGGGTTGCGGCAGATCGTCGATCCGTAGATCTGCGCGGTCGGATACTGGCCGCCGTAGATCGCGGCTCCGGCGGCCCCGGCGATGCCGAGCCCGGCCGCGGCTCCGATGGTCCGTCGTTTCATCAGCTCGCTCCATCCTCGTTCATCTCGTCCCGTTGCCGGCCGATCGGCGGCGTTCGCGATCGCCGCCGTGCGCGCCGGAGGTCGGCGGGCCGCCCGGCGGACGCGGCCACGATCCGGCCCTCGATCGTCTCCAGGGCGACCTCGTTGCCGCGTTGCTCGTAGCCGCTGAGGCGGTCCCGGAAGCCGTCGAGCCCGGCCGCGAAGCGGTCCAGCACCTCCGGCGTCAGCTCGGTCGCGGCGACGCCGTAGCCCTCCCGCTCGAGGTAGCGCGAGTTCAGCGCCTGCTCGAACTGCCCGAACAGCGGCATCGCCAGCATCGGCTTGCCGAGGTAGACGGCCTCGCTCATCAGCGAGAACCCGCCTCCGGCTACGACGCCACGCGCCGTCCGCAGGTCCTCGACGAACCCCTCGTTGGAGCGGGGCTTGAACTCGAGGTTGGCGTCGGTGGTGCCCTCCGCGGGGCCGCCGCGCATCCCGTAGACGCGGCACGGGATGCCGCTCGCCCGCAGCGCCGCCATCGCGTTCTCCTCGCCGCTCGAGTAGACGAGCAGGTGATCGCCCTCCTCCGGCGCGGCCGCGACGATCGCGCTCCGCAGGATCGGCGGGACGAGCATCGTCTGGTTCTTGGCGAGGGGCGGGCGGAAGAACGTCGTGACGATGTAACGGACCGCGTTCGGGACCATCGACCGGGTCACGGCCCGGGCGATCGCGTAGTCCTCGCGGTGTCCGTCGAGGATCTCGTCGTCGTGCTTGCAGCGGTCGAGCATGTTGATGTTGTCGACCGCGATCAGCGGCGCCCGGCTGACCCTCGCGTAGATCCCCGCGAGCGGCTCGAAGTCGGTGACGACGACGTCGGGCCGCCACGCACGGGTCATCTCGATCCAGCGCCGGATCGACTGCGGTGCGCCGCCGGCCGCGTCGGCGACGTTCCGGCGGACCGTGGCCCAGCGCCGGATCTCGCCGTCCTCCATGACGAACTTCGCGCCCATGATCTCCTCGACATCGGGCAGCACACCGCTCAGGTAGGCGTGAGCGGCGCCCGAGGCGACGACCCGGACCTCGTGCCGTTCGAGCAGCGACTCGACCACGACCTGCGAGCGGGTCGCGTGTCCCATGCCCTCTCCGTTGACTCCGTAGAGAATCCTCATCGGCTCTTGGCGCTGTCGGGCCCGCCATTCTCCACGACCCGGGTAGGCTGCGAGCACAGGGCAATGAGCGTCACCGAGCACGTCACCTACTGCCGGATCTGCGAGCCGCTCTGCGGGATGGTCGCCACCGTCAGCGACGGCCGCGTCACGAAGCTCCGCCCCGACACGGAGCATCCGCTGTCGCGGGGGTTCGCGTGCCCGAAGGGGATCGCGATGACCGAGGTCCAGAACGATCCCGACCGGGTCCTGCATCCGCAGCGTCGCCGTCCGGACGGGAGCTACGAGCGGATCGACTGGCAGACCGCGCTCGACGAGATCGGCGAGCGGCTCGGCGCCGTCAAGCGCGAGCACGGGGGAGAGGCGGTCGGCTGGTACATGGGCAACCCGGGCGCCTTCAGCTACTCGCACCCGCTCTGGGTCAAGGGCTTCCTCGACGCGCTCGGCTCCCGGCACTACTACACGGCCTCATCCCAGGATGTCTCGAACCGGTTCGCGGCGAGCTCGCTGCTCTACGGATCGCCGTTCCTCTTGCCGATCCCCGACCTCGAGCGGACCGAGCTGCTGCTCGTCGTCGGGGCGAACCCGCTGGTCTCGCACGGCTCGGTGATGAGCGCGCCGCGGATCAAGGATCAGCTCCATGCGATCACCGCGCGCGGTGGGCGCGTGGTCGTCGTCGATCCGCGCCGATCGGAGACGGCCCGCGAGTTCGAGCACCTCCCGCTGCGCCCCGACTCCGACGCGAAGCTGCTCCTCTCGCTGCTGCAGGCGACGTTCGCGGAGTCGCTCGAGGACGCCGCGGCCCTCGCCGGCGCGGCCGGCGCCGACGATCTCCGCGAGCTCGTCGCTCCGTTCCCCCCGGAGGCGACCGCCGCAGCGACCGGCATCGAGCCTGGTCGCGTCCGCGCTCTCGCCCGCGACGTCGCGGCCGCCGACGGCGCCGCGATCTACGGCCGGACCGGCTCGTGCCTGGGCCGCAACGGCACCCTCGTCTCGTTCCTGCTCGACGCGCTCGCCCTCGCGACCGGGAACCTCGACCGCGTCGGCGGATCGATGTTCGGCGAGGCGGCAATCCCGTTCGAGCGGATCGCCGAGCTGATCGGCGCCTCCGACTACGGCAAGCGTCGCTCACGGGTCGGCAACTTCCCCGAGGTCCTCGGCGCGATGCCGGCCTCGCTGATGGCGAAGGAGATCACGACGCCCGGGACCGGGCGGATGCGGGCGTTGTTCGTCTCCGCCGGCAACCCCGTGCTCAGCGTTCCCAACGGCGAGGAGCTCGCCGCGGCGATGCGCGGGCTCGACCTCAGCGTCGCGATCGACATCTACATGAGCGAGACCGCCGGGCAGGCCGACTACGTGCTGCCGGCGACGACCTTCCTCGAGCGCGAGGACCTGCCGCTCCCGTTCCTGGCGCTGTTCACGAAGCCCTTCATCAACATGACCGAGGCGGTCGTCGAGCCTGCCGGCGAGGCCCGCCAGGAGTGGGAGATCATCGAGGACGTCGCGAAGCGGATCGGGATCGTCCCGCAGAGCGTCCTCGTCGCCCGCTGGATCGGCAAGGCCGGACTGAAGCTGACGCCGCGGCAGCTCATGGACCTGCTGCTGCGCGTCGGCCCCGAGGGCGATCGCTTCGGCCTGCGCCGCGGCGGTCTCAACCTCGGCAAGCTCGCCGACTCGCCCCACGGCGTCGTCCTCGCCGAAAACCTCCGCGCCGGCGTCCTCGCCGGCAAGATCCGCCACGCCGACAAGCGCGTCCGCCTCTGCCCGGTCGAGATCGCCGACGAGGTCGGGCGGCTGGCCGCCGGCGACGGCGAGGACGAGCGCTACCCGCTGCGCCTGATCGGGCTCCGCGAGCTCCGCTCCCACAACTCGTGGATGCACAACTCGACGAAGCTGATGGCCGGCGACCGCGCCCACCGCGCCCGCCTCAACCCGGCCGATGCCGAAGCCGCCGGCATCGCCGACGGCGGCCGGCTCAGGATCGCCTCGGCCCACGGCGAGATCGAGACCGAGGCGCTGATCACCGACGAGGTCATCGCCGGGACGATCGCGGTCCCGCACGGATGGGGCCACGACGGCGGCTGGGAGACGGCCAACGAGGCCGGCGGGGCCAACGTCAACCTGCTCATGTCCTCGCGCCCGGAGGATCTCGAGCGGCTCGCCGGCATGGCCCACCTGAACGGCGTCGCCGTCCGGATCGAGCCCGCCGCTCAGCCCGTCGCGCCGCTGTGAGAAGGTGAGGAAAGAACGTCGGCGTGAGGCGAACAGGAGGACTTAGTTGCAGCTCGGGATGATCGGATTGGGGCGGATGGGGGCGAACCTCGTCCGCCGGCTGATGCGGGACGGCCACGAATGCGTCGTCTATGACGTCGACGCCGGCGCGATCGAGGCGCTCGCCGGCGAGGGCGCGACTCCGGCCGCGTCGCTGGCCGAGCTGGTCGAGAAGCTCGACCCGCCGCGCGCCGCCTGGATCATGGTCCCGGCCGGCTATGTCCAGGACACGCTCGACGAGCTCGCCGGGTTGATGGCTTCGGGCGACGCGATCATCGACGGCGGCAACAGCTACTACCGCGACGACATCGACCGCGCCGCCGCCCTCGCCCCGAAGGGCATCGACTACCTCGACGTCGGCACCAGCGGCGGCGTCTTCGGGCTCGATCGGGGCTTCTGCCTGATGATCGGCGGTCCCGACGGGGCGGTCGAGCGCCTCGACCCGATCTTCGCGACGATCGCCCCGGGCGTCGACGCGGCCGAGCGGACCCCGGGCCGGAGCGGCGCTCCGACCGCCGCCGAGCAGGGATACCTGCACTGCGGGCCGAGCGGCGCCGGCCACTTCGTGAAGATGGTCCACAACGGCATCGAGTACGGGGTGATGGCCGCTTACGCGGAGGGGCTGAACGTGATCGCGAACGCCGACATCGGCGCCCGCGAGCACGAGATCGACGCCGAGACGGCACCGATCCGCGATCCGCAGTACTACCCCTACGACATCGAGATCGCCGACGTCGCCGAGGTCTGGCGCCGGGGTTCGGTGATCGCCTCCTGGCTGCTCGACCTGACCGCCTCGGCGTTGCAGGAGTCGCCGCAGCTCGAGGAGTTCGGCGGCCGCGTCTCCGACTCCGGCGAGGGACGCTGGACGCTGCACGCGGCGATCGACGAGGGCGTCCCGGCGCCGGTGCTGAGCACGGCGCTGTACGAGCGGTTCGCCTCCCGGAACGAGGACGAGTTCGCCAACCGGCTGCTCTCGGCGATGCGCAAGCAGTTCGGCGGCCACGACGAGAAGCCCGCCGGAGCCGGCGCTTGAGCACCTCGTCGACGGCGACCCTGCCGGCGGCTGCAGCCGACGCCGCCCGCGCGGCGATCCCGGACCCCCACGTCGTCGTCCTGTTCGGCGCCTCCGGCGACCTCGCGGCGCGCAAGCTGCTGCCCGGCTTCTTCCACCTCGAGGGCGCCGGGCTGCTCCCCGACGCCTACCGGATCGTCGGCACCGCGACCGACGACCTCGACGACGAGGGCTTCGTCGAGCACGCCCGCAAGGCGATCCAGGAGTTCAGCCGGACCGACGTGACCGACGCGGCTTGGGATCGCTTCGCGGCCCGGCTGTCCTACGTCCCGATCAGCGCCGGGGCGGAGGCGCTCGGGACCGCCGTCACGCGGGCCCGCCAGGACATCGGCGGCGAGACCAGGTTGCTCCATTACCTCGCGGTGCCGCCGGCCGCCTTCGAGTCGATCATCGCGACGCTCCGGGACGCCGGCCTGAACGGGTCCGAGGCGCGGGTGATCCTCGAGAAGCCGTTCGGCCACGACTACGAGTCGGCCGTCGAGCTCAACGAGGTCCTCCACGGGGCCTTCGA
>DATAFA010000061.1:0-15629 GCA_036257785.1 Solirubrobacterales bacterium
CGCGATCGACGACCTCCTCGCCGACGCCGCGCTCGCCGACCGGCTCGCGACCGTGTCGGGACGCCTCCGGCACGTGCGGGGAACCGAGCGCGCCGCCGAGCTGATCGCGACGCTCGGGTAGAAGGCCCGCGACGACGCGAAGGCAGGGCATGGGTCTCGACGAGCGGCAGGAGGCGGCGGTGAAGGCCGAGCGCGAGGAGAGCTTCCTGCTCGCCGTCCCGGAGAAGCGGTTCCTGCGCTGGGCGGCCGCGAGGCTGCCGCGCTGGATCCTCCCCGACGACATGACCGCGCTCGGTGTCGTCGCGGCGCTGGCCGTCGCGGTTGCCTATCAGCTCTCCAACGACGGCAGCGGCTGGCTCTGGGCGGCGAGCGCGTTGCTCGTGGTCCAGTGGGTCGGCGACTCCCTGGACGGCACCCTCGCCCGCGTCCGCGGCATCGAGCGCCCGACCTACGGCTACTACCTCGACCACCTCGTCGACGCGATCGCGACGGCGGCGATCGGTATCGGTCTCGGGCTGAGCCCGTTCATGCTGCTCTCGGTCGGGACGCTGATCGTCGTCGCCTACCTGATCCTCTCGATCAACGTCTACCTCGAGAGCTTCGCCTTCAACCGCTTCAGCATCGGCTACGGGAAGATCGGGCCGACCGAGATCCGGTTGATCCTGATCCTGCTCAACTCGCTCCTGGCCCTCGACCTGATCGGCCTCGACTTCGACCTGGTCGGCCTGGACATGACCGTCTTCGACCTCGTCGGCCTCGTCATCGCGGCGACGATGATCGTCCTGCTCGTCGGCCGCTCTTTCCGCAACCTCCGCGAGCTCGCCGAGCGCGAGCCGGCGGCACCGCGGCGGCCACCGCCGGGCGACGGGCTCCCATAGGGTGAGCGCGTGAAATTCGGGCTCGCGATCTTCCCGACCGCCGAGACGATCCAACCGGCGCCGCTCGCCAGGCTCGCCGAATCGAACGGGTTCGAGTCGCTCTGGTTCCCCGAGCACACCCACATCCCGGTCAGCCGCGACACGCCCTATCCGGGCGGCGGTGAGCTCCCCGACGAATACCGCAGGATCTATGACCCGTTCGTCGCCCTGACCGCCGCCGCCGCGGCGACCGAACGGCTGCTGGTCGGCACCGGCATCTGCCTGATCGTCGAGCGCGACCCGATCACGACCGCGAAGGAGGTCGCGACGATCGACCGCGTCTCCGGAGGCCGGTTCCTGTTCGGAGTCGGAGCGGGCTGGAACCGCGAGGAGATGGCCAATCACGGCACCGACCCCCGCACGCGCTTCTCGCTGATGCGAGAACGCATCGAGGCGATGAAGGAGATCTGGGCTCGGGAGGAGGCCTCCTACCACGGGCGCCACGTCGACTTCGAGCCGATCTGGTCCGGGCCGAAGCCGGTTCAGCAGCCCCATCCCCCGATCCTCGTCGGCGGCAACTCCGACGGCGCCCTCGACCGGGTCGTCGACCTCGCCGACGAGTGGATCCCGAACCCGGAGACGCGGCTGAGCGAGCTCGGAGAGCGAATCGCCGACCTCCAGCGGCGCGCCAAGGCGGCCGGCCGCGAGCCGATCCCGGTCACCTTCTACGCCGTCAAGCCGGAACCGGAGGCGTTGCAGCGGTACGCCGCCGCCGGGGTCGACCGGGCCGTCTTCTACCTGCCGTCGGGTCCCGTCGATCAGGTCGTCGCCTACGTCGAGTACCTCGCCGGCCTCGCCGCCGAGGCGGGCTGAGCGGGAACCGACCGGCGTTCGGCTCACGCCGGAGCCGCCGGCGTTGGACGGACGTTGGTCTGGGCTGGGGAGGGGGACCTGAGCGGGCGGTTGACGCCTCGCCGCCTCGCCCGACGGTCGAGATACAAATTGCTGACCTATATGGGCACCAATCTGCATCTCACCCCCGAAGTAAGCGGATACCGGCCAGAGCCCCGCGCCTCGGCTGGGCCAAACACACATGTCATCCCGTCCCCTACCGCCGCGCCGACCGGCGGAAGCGGACGCGAAGCGGAGCATTCCGCCGGAGTTATCTCCACCCCGGCTGGGCCAAACACACATGTCATCCCGTCCCCTACCGCCGCGCCGACCGGCGGAAGCGGACGCGAAGCGGAGGATCTCCCCGGGGGGATTACTTCAACTGCCGGCGCAGGATCTTGCCGGAGGCCGACTTGGGGATCGCCTCGATCCGCTCGAGCAGGCGGAGCTTCTTCTGCGGTGAGACCTTCTCGGCGACGTACCCCATGATCTCCTCGTCGCTGACCTCGCCGGAGACGACGACGAAGGCCTTCGGCAGCTCGCCGGCCTCCTCGTCGGGGACGCCGATCACCGCGCAGTCGGCGATCGCCGGATGGGTGATCAGGATCGCCTCGAGCTCGGCCGGCGGGACCTGGAAGCCCTTGTACTTGATGAGCTCCTTGAGGCGGTCGACGATCGTGTAGTAGCCGTCCTCGTCGATCTCGGCGACGTCGCCGGTGTGGAGCCAGCCGTCGGCGTCGATCGTATGTCGTGTCGCCTCCTCGTTGTTCAGGTAGCCCGCCATCACCTGCGGCCCGCGGATCAGGAGCTCGCCGCGGGTACCGTCCTCGCGGGTCTCGGGGTCGATGACGCGCGACTCGGTGCCCGGCAGCGGCAGCCCGATCGAGCCGCCCTTGATCCGCTCCGGCTCGAGCGGGGAGATGTGCGTCACCGGGCTCGTCTCGGTCATCCCGTAGCCCTGGATCGTCGGGACGTCGAGGCGCTTGGCGACGGCCTCCGACAGCTCGGCTCCGAGCGGGGCGGCGCCGGACATGATCAGGCGCAGGCTCGAGAGGTCGGCGCCGTCGATCGCCGGGTGCTTGGCCAGCGCGAGGGCGATCGGCGGGACGACGTTGGCGAGCGTCACCCGGTGCTGCTCGATCAGCGACAGGAACTGTTCGAGGTCGAATCGCGGCATCGTCACCACGGTCGCACCGTTGCGGATGCCGAGGTTCATGATCACGGTCTGCCCGTAGATGTGGAAGAAGGGCAGGACGCCGATCAGGACGTCGTCCTCGGTGATCTTGAACTCCTCGTCGATCTGCAGGACGTTCGCGATCAGGTTGCGATGGGTGAGCATCACGCCCTTCGGCAGCCCGGTGGTCCCGCTCGAGTACGGCAGGACGGCGAGGTCGGATGCGGGGTCGATCGCGATCTCGGGCGGGGCCGACCCCTCGCCGAGCAGGTCCGCGAGCGTCGGTTCGCCTCCCTCGGCCTCGCCGACGACGACGATGTCACTGATCCCGGCATGCTCGGCCGCCGCCTTCGCGGTCTCGAGGAAGGGCTGGATCGTGAAGATCATCCTCGCGCCCGAATCGCTGAGCTGATGGCCGAGCTCGCCCTCGGTGTAGAGCGGATTCGCGGTCGTGTTGGTGGCGTTGGCGCGCATCACGCCGTGGAAGATCACCGCGTACTCCGGCAGGTTCGGCATGTAGATGGCGACGACGTCGCCGTGGCCGACGCCGCGCGCCGCGAGCGCCCCGGCGAGCGCCTCGACGCGGGCGGCGAAGTCCGCGAAGCTGATCTCGCGGCCGCTGGGGCCGTCGATCAGAGCCGGCTTGTCGCCGAGCTCGGCCGCCCGGGAGAGGGTGAACGTGGCGAGATCGACATCGGGGATCTCGGGGGCGGGCGGTGTCGCGGCGACGGTCAAGGGCTCTCTCCTGGCTCCGGTGGCTTTGCGGCGAGCCTACCGGCCGAGCGGACCGGCTTGGGCCGGTGGTGGAGAGGAGGCCCCTGCCGCCTCTTGGAGAGATTCCACCACCGGCCCGTCACCGGTTCGACGTGAAACACGAGAGGGACGCCCTCGAGGGAGAGCATGGGCGCCCCTCTCGCGCCCTTGCTGTGTCCGCCTTACGCCTTGATCATCAAGGCAGTGGCACCTTCCCCAGCAACTTCTTCTGGAACGGCTCCGTGCCGTTGACGAGCTGGAGCCCGTCGAAGCCGTTCGCTCGCGCGTACGCGATCTCGCTCCCGACGTCGCCGACGCCGTTGGAGGCCGGAAGCGGCGCGATCGCGACCGTGCTCAGCACCCCCAGCGCCGCGCCGTCCTTGTTCAGGAAGGCGGAGCCGGAGTCTCCGGGGATGCCCGGAGTCAGCGTGTAGAGGCTGTAGCTCCAACCGCCCGGCGAGCGCTCGACGACGACGCCGTTCTTGGGGCTGAGCGCAGTCACGCCGCCGCGCAGCGACGAGTTCCCGTACGTGTAGACCTGCTCGCCCGCCGCCGCGGTGCCGACGCCGGTCGGACCGCCGAAGTCCGGGATCGACGGGTTGACCTTGCCGACGTCGGACGGGTCGAGCTTGACGAGCGCGAGGTCGTTGTAGGCGCAGGTCTCCTCGTCGGCGGTGCCGTTGGCCTGCATCGTCAGCCACGAGTTGTAGGCGAGCGTCCCCTTCACCGAGGCGCCGTCGACCTCGACCTTGGTGCCGAGCGGCAGCGAGGCCGAGGTGCAGCCGTCGGTGTCGGTGGCGGCACCGGTCGACGAGCAATGGGCGGCCTGGCCGATGTAGGTGTCGGCGCCGCGGGTGAAGATGAAGTTCGAGGTGCATTGGCCGGAGCCCTCGGTGTTGGTCATCACGCCGGGGTGGATCGGCGCGGTCGCGGCCGGCGCCCAGGCCGACGCTGCGGCGGGGACGAGCGCGACGACGACGAGCGCGGCGATCACCGCTGCGATCGTCGGCGCGGAGCGGGGGATCGAAGAGGAGTGCATCGAAGAGGAACCTGACTTCAGGAAAAGGGACATCGAACGGTGTAATCGTCCCGCGGCACTGTACCGCGCGTCTACGGAGGGCACTCCGAAATCTCCAACCTGTATTTGTGGAGACCTACAAGAGGGCGGCCATAGCCGACGCTTTGTCGCTTAGGATGCGGTGCATGGGGCTGGAGCCGCTTCTCGACGCCCTCCTCGAGGGCAAGGAAGAGATCAGCGACCGGCACGTCAGGCGCGCCCGGGCCGAGATCCCGAACTTCGCCGGGGTGCCGATCGACGAGCATCGCCGCGATTCGACCGGAGCCGTCGTGCTGATGGTCGGCATGCGCAGGGCCGGCATCGACTCGCTGCCCGATGCCGCCCGCGACGGCCTCCTCGACCTCGGCGAGCGCCGGGCCCGGCAGGGAGTGCCGCTCGAGGACATGCTGCGTTCGTGGCGGATGGGGGTCGAGGAGGCGATGGCATACGCCACCGAGATCGCCCCGGACATCGGCATGGATCGCGGTGAGGTCTTCGGCTTCTTCCAGCAGGCGTTCGACGTCGTCGACGAGACCATGGTCGAGATCGCCCGCGGCCACCGGACCGACGCCGACCGCGACCCCGAGGCCGAGCGCCGCGCCGCCCTCGTCCGCGGCCTGCTGTCGGTGGAGCTGCCGGCCGAGGAGATCAACTCCGGCTGCGTCGTCTTCGGGCTCGATCCGCTGGCCAGCTACTCGGCCTTCCGGGCGCGCGCTCCCGAGGGCCGGACCCCGGCCGACCTCGAGGCCCTCTTCGACCTCGCTCCCGAATCGCGCCGGCGGGTCGGGCTCTCGATCCGCTTCGAGCGCGAGCTCGTCGGGTTCACGAGTGGCGAGCTCCCGCGCGGCCGGATCGATCTCGTCGCCGTCGGCCCCTGCGTCCCGGCCGTCGATCTCAGCGTCTCCTACACGATCGCCGGCCGCGTCCTCGCCGCCGCTGAGACCTTCGGCCTCGCGGGGGTCCAGGACCTCGCCGGGGCCGGGCTCCACGCCGCGGTCATCGAGGACGTCGAGCTCGGTCAGGCGCTCAGCGAGGCGCTGATCGAGCCGGTCCGCGCACAGGCGGCCGGCGAGGAGATCCTCCACACCGTCGGCACCTGGATGGCGGCGGGCATGCGGGTCGATCCGGCCGCACAGCGGCTGTTCATCCACGCGAACACGGTCCGCTATCGGCTCCGCCGTTACGAGGAGCTGACCGGCACCGACCTGAGCGTCACCGACGAGGCCTTCCGGGTTTGGTGGGCGATCCACCGCGATCAGGCCGCCGGGGCCTGATCGCGAACGCGCCCGGGAGCGGTACGGTCACGGCGATGGGACAGCGGTTCGAGCTCAGTGGCAAGGTGGCGATCGTGACCGGCGCCGCTCGCGGGATCGGCTACGCGACCGCGACCGAGCTCGCCCGGCGCGGGTCGATCGTCATCGTGGTCGACCTCGATCCCGATGCCGCGTCCGCGGCCGCCGCCGGACTGCCCGGCACCGCGATCGGGCTCGCCGCCGACGTCACCGACCGCGGCGCGATGCAGCGTGTCGTCGCCGAGGCGGTCGAGCGTTTCGGCGGTGTCGACGTCGTCGTCGCGAACGCCGGGATCGCATCGCGCGGCGCGACCTTCCGGGCGATGTCGGGCGAGACGTTCGATCGCGTCCTCGACGTCAACCTCAACGGCGTCCACCGCACGGTGACGGCCGCGCTTCCCGAGATCGTCCGACGGCGCGGCCACGTCGTCGTCGTCTCCTCCGTCTACGCGTTCATCAACGGCGTCGGTGCGACCCCGTATGCGATGTCGAAGGCCGGCGTCGAGCAGCTCGGTCGGGCGCTACGGGTCGAGCTCGCCCAGCACGGCGCCGGCGCGAGCGTCGCCTACTTCGGCTTCATCGACACTGCGATGGTCCACCAGGCGCTCGACGACGATCCGCTCGGCAGCCGCCTCAAGGAAGCCCAGCCGGCCTGGCTGATGAAGCGCCTTCAGCCGGCCGCCGCCGGCAAGGCGATCGTCGCCGGCATCGAGCGGCGGGCGCCGCGGATCATCCGCCCCCGCCGCTGGGCCGCCTTCTCGGTCCTGCGCGGCATCGTCAACCCGCTCCTCGATCGGTCGATGGCCCGCCAGGCCGAGATCCAGGACATCGCCCGCGAGCTCGACAAGCGCGGCGACGAGGAGCAGACGACGACCGCCTAACCGGCGGTCGCGGCCCGTCGCTGGCGCGCCTTGCGGACCGCCGGCACCGAGGTGTGGCAGGCGTGCGCGATGACGCCGTCGGGGCGATCGGGGTCGCGGATCAGCTCGAAGTCGAGGGTCCCGAGCTTGCGGAGCTGGATCATCTGCTCGCGGGTCGGGCTCTCGGTCCCGTCGCCCGCCACCGCCGCCTCGCCGGCGAGCACGCGGCGGCAGCCGAGGCAGTAGATCTCGCCTTCCTCCTCGGTCCAGTCGGCGGGCAGCCCGCGATGCTCGGAGCCGGCCATGAAGCGGGCCGTGACCTCGCAGCGGACGCAGGTCCAGGCGACGACCTCGGCCGAGGCGCTCATGCCGGACCGGTCTCGGCGGGCTCGGTCGAGGCGACGCTCGACTCGGCGGCGGCCCAGGCGTGGCGCAGCCGGGCCTCGGAGACCTCGCACTCGCGGCGGAGCTGTCGCAGCCTGGCCGGGCTGGTCATCGTCCCGGAGTTGGCCTCGGAGACGTAGACGTCGTAGCGCTCCTGTGCGGAGCGGGCCTCCTCGGCGAGCGCCGAGGTGTGCCGCCGGCGCAGCCGGGCAGCTTCGACGGCCGCCTTCACCGGACCCCTTTCGGTTCGGACCTGAAGAGCATCTCTGTCGGCATTTGCGCGTCCTTCGGTAGGTGTCCCCGTGGGTACCACCGAGACTCGGGCCGAGCGGCAATGGCGATTCAGAGGCTGATCACAAGCTAGCAGTGCCCCGCCGGGCCACGGAATCAGGCGACATCGAAGTCGACCAGCCCCTCGTCGGCGGACTCGCGCTCGTCGACCCGCTCGACGACGGCACGTTCGGGCCCGGATCGACATGCCCGGACGACGTCGGCGACCGCCTCGGGTACTCCTTCGAGGTGGACGGCGACGGTCCCGTCGGGACGGTTGACGGCGCGCCCGGCGACCCCGCGTCGCTCGGCCTCGGAGCGGACGAAGGCACGGAAGAAGACCCCCTGGACGCGGCCATGGACGACAAGGTCGCAGGCGGCCCGCTCAGCCATTCGCCGGCGCGGTGCGAGGTTCGGCGTAGACGTCGCAGGCCGCGATGTCGGATCGGTCATGGGCGAGCAGGTCGCGACGGATCCCGGCGAGCGCCGACTGCATCGCCGCCGGCTTGATCGAGCCTTGATGGGTCCCGTAAGGACGATCGAGGAAGTTGACGATCAGCAGGCTCGCCGCCACCGCCGTCGTCAGCGCGACGACCATCGCGGCCTGAGCGACGAGCTTCTCGCGCGGATCGGATAGCAGCAGGGCGAACCCGACCACGGCGAGGCCCGCGACGAGCAGCAGGAACCAGATCGTCGCCGGGATGAAGCGGGGAGCCTCGGTCAGCCGCCCCTGTCGCGCCTCGCGCAGCAGGTCGGCGCCGCTGAACCAGTTCTGCAGCGCGTCCCCCTCGACCTGACCGGTCGGCTCGAAGGCGTCGAAGTCCCGGCTCAGGCGCGTCTCCCAACGGTCGACGGTGGTGCTCGAGCGCTCCGCGGCCATCGCCGGCCACTCGCTCGCGATGACCGCACGCGAGTAGCAGACGATGTCGGTCTGGAGCTCGTCGCGGGTGGCGACCGGGAACCGCTCGGCGACGTGGAAGAGGCTGACCGCCGCCCGGGCCTCGTCCTGGGAGCTCTCGCGGGCCGCCGAGTAGCTGCCGAATGCGAGCAGGAAGACGAAGCCGACGAGGACGGCGAAGATCGTGCCGGTGACCGTGAACGCCCCGGACGCGTGCTGGGCGTCGCGGAACCAGCCGCGCCGCGGGCCGTAGCGACGTGAGAGCAGCAGCGCCCCGACCGCCAGCGCGTCGACGCTCAGCAGCAGGACGACGACGAGCCACAGCTTCACGATGGGCATCTAACCGGGAGCCGCCGATGGATCCACGGCGCGCGACAGCGGATCCGACTTGACAAGTGACCAAATGGTCACCTATTGTGGACGGCGAGATGGATGACGTGGACGAGGTGTTCAAGGCGCTGGCCGACCCGACCCGGAGAAGGCTCCTCGACGAGCTCTTCGAGCGCGACGGCCAGAGCCTGAGCGAGCTCGAGGCAGGGCTGCCGATGACCCGATTCGGGGTCATGAAGCACCTGCGCGTGCTCGAGGACGCCGGGCTGATCACGACCCACAAGCGGGGCCGGAGCAAGCACCACTTCCTCAACCCCGTCCCGATCCGGCTCATCCACGACCGCTGGGTGAGCAAGTACGCCGAACCGTGGGCCGCCGGGCTCAGCGGATTGAAGTCGGAACTCGAATCAGAGGAGACAGGACCATGACCGACAGCGACGACAGGTACGCAGTGATCGACGGCGCGGGCTCGATGACCGCGTTCGAGATCTACATCAAGACGGATCCGGAGCGGCTCTGGGAGGCGATCACCGACCCGCAGATGCGAGCCAGGTACAGCTTCGGCGTCGAGACCCGTTCGGACTGGACGCCGGGCTCACGCTACGAGGCGGGAGTTCCCGGAGTGATCGACATCGCCGCCGGCGAGAACGTCGAGGTCGACCCGCCCCGGAGGCTGGTCCAGACCTTCAACGCCCTCTGGAGTGACGACGTCAAGGCGGTCGGTGAATCCCGGGTCACCTGGGAGATCGAGCCGGTCGGCACGTCCTGCCGGCTGACGGTCATCCACGACCAGCTCCCCGACGGTGCCAACTCGGAGGTCTACGGCGGCTGGCCGATGATCCTCTCGGGGCTGAAGACGCTGATCGAGAGCGGCGAGCAGCTCGACACCCCGGGCTCGCTGCGGTACTCCGGGGCCCGGGACGCCTGAGCGTCTACCCGCGCAGGTCGCGGCGGCGGATCAGGATCGCCGCCGCCGCGGTCAGCGCTGCGGTCGCGAGGCCGAGCACCGCCAGGCATCCGCGTTGCCGCGCGTCCCGTCGCCGCCGGGCTCAGAACCAGCGGGCGCGCCGGCTCGAGCCGAAGTTCTCCTTCTCGGCGACGAGCGCTTCGGAGGGCGGCTGGAAGACCCCGGTCGGCTTCGGGCCGGAGAGGAAGTCGACGTCGACCCGCCCCACCTGTCCGCCACCGAACTCGATGTAGCAGGAGCCGCGGCCCTCGTAGCCGGCGTCGCTGGTCTGGTCCCGGAGCGCGGCGACGAGTGACGCCGCGACGACCCGCGCGGCGCCCTCCGCGAACACGCCGGCCTTCGGGACGCCGACCGTCGCGACGTCCCCGCATGCATAGACGTTCGGGTACCGCGTCGCCAGCGTCCGCGAGTCGACCGGGACGTACCCGTTCTCGGTCATTCCGCTGGCGACGACGACGTCGGGCGCGCGGTGCTTGGGCACGCCGAGGAAGAGGTCGCAGGGAATCTCGGTGCCATCGTCGAGCCCGACGATGCCCGGACCGTCGTCCACCGATGTCACCCGGCGATTCGGGATGAACTCGATGTCCCGCTCGGCGAACGCTTCGAGCAGCGCCTCCGAGGTGGCCGGCGACGGCGGCACCGGCGTCCCCAGCGGGATCACGAACGAGATCGAGCACTGGTCACGGACGCCGCGAGCGACGAGCTGGTCGTGCAGCAGCAGGCAAGTTTCGCTGGGTGCGGGCGGACACTTGAACGGGGCATCGCAGACGCCGATCACGGCATGCCCCTCGCTGAACCCGGGGACGACCCCGGCGAGATGCTCGGCGCCCGCCACCGAGTAGAACTCGTTCCGCTCGAGCACCACGCCGGGGGTCTCGGCGACGTCGTAGCCGGCGCCGAGCGCGACGACCAGGTGGTCGGCGGTGTGGACGCCGGCGTCGGTGGTCACTGCGCGCGCCTCGGGGTCGATCGACTCGATCGTCTCCCGCACGAACCGGACCCCCGGCTTGTCGATGTCTCGGTAGTGCAGCCGGACCGACTCGGGGCTCTCGCGGCCGAACATGACGTCGAGCTTCGAGTAGCCGAAGACGAACGAGTCGTTGCCGTCGATCAGCGTAACGCCGGCCTCCTCGCCGAGCTCCGCCGAGAGGATCGTCGCCAGCTCGAGGCCCGCGAAGCCGGCGCCGAGGATCAGGACGTTGCTCTTCATCGACGGACAACCTACCGACGACCGTGAGCCGGCCCCGGGCTCGTCAGCGACGGCTGAGGACGACGACCGGGATCTCGCGGTCGGTCCTGCTCTGGTAGTCGTCGTAGGCGGGCCAGTCCTCGGTCATCAGCTTCCAGAGGCGGGTGCGCTCCTCGCCCGTCGCGGTCGTGACGGCGGCCGGGAACGTCTCCGCTTTGACCTGGACCTCGACGTCGGGGTCCGCGGTGAGGTTCTGGTACCAGTCCGGATGCTCGACCGAGCCGCCGTTCGAGGCGATCACGACGTAGCGATCGCCGTCGCTGCGGTGGATCAGCGGGGTCGTCCGGCGCTCGCCCGAGCGCCGCCCCGTCGTCGTCAGCAGGAGGATCGTCGTGCCGCGCCAGCGGTAGCCGCGCGCTCCCTCGGTCTCGCGGTAGACGCGGACGTGCTCGGCACCGAACAGCTCATCGTCGAGGTTCGTGGTCATCGGAGCCCGGATACCCGTTGATCGCGAAGCCAACCGCCGGCACCGGGTGAGCGACGAACGGGATCACCCTCGGCGGTGCTCGAGCGCGAGGCGGTCGAGAAGATCGGCAAGGGCGCCTGGGTCTTCGGCCATCGGGAAGTGGCCGCCGGGAATCTCGATCGGCTCGATGCCGAGCAGCTCCCGGGCCATGAAGCGCTCCCAGGCGGGCTCGAAGATCTCGTCGTCGGACGCGTAGATCAGCTCGGTCGCGACGTCCGGGTGGCTCGCGAGCGGATATTTGCCGGCGGGTGGGGCCATCGGGCGCAGGCGCCCGGCGAGCTCGCGAGCCTGCTCGGGAGGAAGGCGGCCGTAGATCGCCGCGATGGCCGCGTCTGCCTCCCAGACGCTGGTGCCGTCGGACCGATCGGCGGGGAACGGGAAGCCCTTCCGAAAGGTGCCCGGGGCGCCGGGCGGCGGCTCGAGCCCGCCGAGCCGCGGGCACAGGTGCACGAGGAGCGCGTCCGGCCGTGCCGCTGCGACCAGGGTCGCGTAGGCCGACCCCATCGAGTGGCCGACGACCACGACCGGGCCCGCGACGCCTTCGATCGCGTCGAGGGCCGGACGGGTGCGCTCCTCGAACCCCGCACCGGGGTCGTGCAGCGGGAGGTCGGGGGCCGTCGCCGGGTGACCGCGCTCCCGAAGGCAGCCGACGAGCGGCTCCCAGCAGGAGCCGTCATGCCAAGCACCGTGAATCAGAGCGAAGGTGGCCACGCCACCCACGCCACCCTAGCCCGGCCCGAGTTGGGAGGTGTAGAGCAGCGAGGTGATCGCCTCGTGGTACTGAAAGCGGGTGAACGCGGCGACCAGGTCTCCGGGGGCCGTTGAGGGGTTCCCCGCGGAATCGAGGACCGGGATGTGGTTGGCGACGAGGTCGAACGAGAGGAGGCGCCGGCCCGCCCGGGCGTAGCCGGCGAGGGCCATCGCCTGGACCTCGATGCGACCATCGGCGTCGAGTGCCCCGTTGACGCCGTTCTTCTGGAACACGTGTCCGGTGGCGGGGTCCAGCTCCGGGTCCTCCGGCAGCCCGTCGACGCCCTTGATCGGCAGCGCCCTCAGGAAGGCCCGCCCGTAGGGCTGGCCGTGGACGTAGTCGAGCAGCTTCGCCATCGCCGCCGGCGAGAACCGGTTGCCGGGCGAGCCCTGACCGTCGACCAGCGTGAGCTGATCGGAGCGGATTCCGATCCGTCGCGCATAGGCGCGGATCTCGCGCATCCCGCCCGCCAGGGTCGGGCGCCCGGTCGCAACGCCGATCAGGAACGGGACGGTGTTGGCGCCCGGGTTGTGGCTGACCTTGGAGATCAGCTTGACGAACTCCGAGACCGGCGGCGAGACCCGCAGCGCGTCTCGCGGGCGCGCCATCAGCTTGGCCCGGGAAGGCAGATGCCCGATGCGGTTTGGCGCCACTCGCCTGGCGTCGACTCGGACGCCGGCCTTCTCGAGGGCGTCGACGAAGAGGCTCCTCGCGAAGAATGCGGGGCGGGGGATCCTGACCACCTGGACGACGGGATCGACCCCGGCGGGGATCTCGCCCCTGACGATGACCCGGCCGGCGTGCGGTTGCCCGACCTCGATATCGAGTTGCCCCGCGGCGGCGACGGTCCGGGCGCGGACGTCGATTCGGTAGGCGGCGGTGGCCGGACGGGTCACGACCTCGACCGGCTCACCCGGCGTCGTCGGGGTCATCGTGACGTCGATGACGTTGTCGTTGATGATGATCGGCGAGATCACCTCGTGGTTGACGAGCTGCTGCTTCCAGAGGCGGTCATCGATGACGACGTCGCCGCGAACGCGATCGATTCCCGACCGCTTCACCTGGCGGGCCAGGTCGTTGAGGCCCGACAGCGGGTGCTGGGGGGTCAGGGTCGCGAAGCCCGGGACCTCGTTCGCGTCGGTGTGGTCGAAGCCCTCGAAGTCGACGCTGCCATCGGGCTTCTCCCGCCCGCCCAGGGTCAGGTCGCCGGAGGCCTCCAGGATCAGATCGCCGCGCAAGGCCCCGGATGGCGAGATCCGGCCCGTGTGGGTGACGGGCGTGCGGAACCGGCGGTTCTTGCCGAGCGCGTCCAGCGCCGCCGCGGTGGTGAAGTTCTTGGTCGTCGAGGCGGCCTGGAACTGGCGATGAGTGTTGATCCCGAGGAGCTTCTTGCCGGTCGCCATGTCCCGGACCTCGAGACCCCAGACACCCTGATCGAAGGGGGGTGTCGCCATCAGCGACTCGATCTGATCGACGGTGCCCGTGCCGAGCGGCAGGGCGGGGACGAGCCGGGACGATTCGCCGGCGCCGGGCGACGAGGCAACGGCGTGGGCAGGGAGGAGGAGGGCGGCTGCCGTGAGCAGCCCCAGGGCGAGCTTCATACGATCACCCATCTACGCCCGTGCACCCCGCAGCTCGCCCGGATCGAGAACGAGATGCTTGAAGTCGGCCTGAAGCCGGGACCGGAGCTCGGCGACGGCGCCGTCGCCCGCCACGCCGCGCTCGGGACTCGCGGTCACCAGGATCACCTCGGTTGCGGGGAATGTGCGCAGCTCGTCCTCGACCGCCTGGACCACGTCCTCGTCCCCGACGTGGGCCATCGCGGCGATGTCCGCCTTGGCCAGTGAGGCGACGCTCAGGACGAGGTTGCGCTGTGCCCGGTCGTGGGCCGAATCGGAGTCCGACGACCAGCGGTCGAGGAACCGGTGCCGGGCGGGCATCAGGAGGAGCACCTCGGCATCGTCCCGGTCGATGTCCCCGAGAGCCACATCGGCGATCTGACCGATCGCCCGGTCGTCCTCGAGGGCTCCGCTCACGACGACAAGCAGATGGTGGCGGAAGTCGTGGAGCGGGGCGGGCACGATCGGCCCGCGGGGCGGTCGCCGGGCTGCCATCGCGACGATCGTGGCGGCGGCGAAGCCACCCGCGGCCATGCCGAGGCCTGGCCCGCCGAGATAGAAGCCACCGACGATCACGACCGCGATCGCGGCGACGATCAGCGGCAGCTTCCAGGCGGCCAGGGCCGGCTCCGAGGCCGCCCTCGCCCGACCCGATGTCAGCAGCTGGTCCACTCGCCTACCGCTTCCTTCCTTGCCCGTTCGCCCGCTGCGGCAACCCTCGCTTCAGGACCTCGGCGAGGACGACTGCGTCGTTGTGCTCGGTGTCCCTGGCGGAGTAGACGAGGGTGAGTGCGCCGTCGCGCGCCCGCCGCCGCAGTCTCGTGAGGGCCGGACGCTGCCCGCGCAGCTCGTCGACGTAGCGCCGCCGGAACTCCGCGAAGCGGCCGGGCTCGTGCCCGAACCATCGCCGCAGCCCGGCGCTCGGCGCGAGCTCCTTGTCCCACTCGTCGAGCCTGGCGCGATCGCGCGAGACCCCGCGCGGCCAGAGGCGATCGATCAGAACCCGGTAACCGTCGGCGGGCGCGGGCGGCTCGTATGCGCGCTTCAAGCGGATGTCCATCAGAGGCTCGGACGGGCGCGCAGCAGGATCCGGGCAGCCAGGGTTGCGATCCGAGCGGCGATGACCGCGTAGGCGGCCAGCAGCGCCGCAACGGCAGGCACCCGCCATCCGGCGAGGTCGAGCGACTGCGACAGCGCCAGGGCGGCGATGCCGATCATCGCCAGGGCGGCCACGAAGCCGTCGAGTCGTGGTCGCGACGCCGGCATCCGCGCCGTGAAGCCGCCGCGGACCCGCACGACCACGGCCAGCAGGTGCGCCAGCGAGCCGAGCACGGTGAGGCCGATCCAGCCGCTGACCAGAAGGGTCCCCACGGTGGTACGGACCGAGCCGCTGAGAGCGTGCGCGGGGCCGTCGCCGATCGCCGAGGCCGTGGCGACCAGAAGGCCGGCGAGGAGGAACGGCTGGGCGGCCCCGACGATCCGGGCGGGCAGCGAGAGCGGAAGCGGAGCGGCGCGCAGGCAAGCGGCGACGTTGGTGAGGAGCGCGGCGGCGCCGATGCAGAGGCCGAGCCAGCCGCAGGTGGCGAGCGGCTCGAGTCCCCATCCGTAGCCGGCGGCGAGCAGCGCCACGCCTCCGGTCCAGGCGACGAACGCGACCCCCTGCAAGCCGGGAAAGCGAAGCTGGGTCTGGGTCAGCGATGGGAAGAAGGTGTGAAGCGTGCCGACGATCGCCAGGCCGAACCAGCCGGCCAGATTCAGCGCCATGTGGGCGCCGAGGAGGTCGCCGTGGCTCCAGGGCACCCCGCGGGCCA
>DATAFA010000070.1:0-7255 GCA_036257785.1 Solirubrobacterales bacterium
CGACCCGCGACTTCGAGCGCGACTTCCAGTTCAACACCGTCATCGCCGCGGTCATGGAGCTCGTCAACGACGCATACCGTCTCAAGGGCACCCTGCGCGGCGATTCCGACGGCGACCGGGCGCTCCGGTTCGCGACGGCGACGGCCGCGTCGCTGATCTTCCCGTTCGCCCCGCACCTGGCGGCGGAGGCATGGGAGACCGTCGTCGGCGGCCGCGTCTGGGAGGTCCCGTGGCCGACCGCCGACGAGGAGCTTCTGACCACCGACGTGATCACGCTCGTCGTCCAGGTCAACGGCAAGCTCCGCGATCGCGTGGAGGTTCCAGCCGACGCCGGCGAGGAGGAGATCCTCGAGCTCGTCCACGCCAGCGCGCGGCTCTCGGCGTTCCTCGATGGGCGCGAGCCGGTCAAGGAGATCGTCGTTCCCGGACGCCTCGTCAACCTGGTCGTCGGATGATCGTTTCGCGACCACCGCAGCCGCCGCCGCCCCGGCGATCGCGATCAGTCTGGTAGAAACCCCGCTGATGCTCGTCAGGCGCCACTCCGAGGCCGCCATCCAGAACTTCCATCGGCTCAGTTCCCACATCCTCATGGATGCGGGGGAGCTCGGCTCGCGCCACATGACGGTGACCTGGATCGAGGTCCCGCCCGACACCGAGCAGGAGCTGCACTCCCACGAGGAGGCCGAGCAGGTCTACGTCGTCGTCCGCGGCGTCGCGGCGCTCTCGGCGGCCGGTGACACCGAGGAGCTCGAGCCCGGCGACCTCGCGCTGATTCCGCCGGCGAGCGACCACGTCATCGCCAACCGCGGTGCCGAGACGCTGGCCCTCCTGTCGGTGCAGTCGCCCGCCGTATCGGTCGACGAGACGATCGGGCGACAGTCGGCCGCGACGGTCGGCTACGACGAGGACTCCGACCAGTACTGAACCGCGCTGCGGGGAATCGTCACAACCGTGTGACGAACCTTGACTTCCGGCGCGCCACCCGCGCGCCGCCCCGTTGGATCATCGGCTGATGGGTATGAGCCGGCTGCAGATCGCCATCTTCGCCGCGATCGGGGTGGTGCTCCTCCTGCTCGGGATCAGAGCGGTGCGGGAGGGTGGCGGCTCTCCGGCCGATGCCGCCGGGCCGCCGCTCGCGGTTGAGCCCGTCGGCGGCGGCGCGGTGCCTTCCAATGGAGACGTCGTCGTCCACGTCGCCGGCGCGGTCGGCGAGCCCGGCGTCTACCGGATGCCGGCCGGATCGCGGGTGACCGACGCCATCGAGCGAGCCGGTGGGCCGAGCGGCAGCGCCGTCCCCGACGCGATCAACCTCGCGGCGCGGCTCGCCGACGGCCAGCAGGTGGTCGTGCCCGCCCGCGGAGCCGGCGAGGGGATCGCCGCTGCCTCCGAGGACGGCCCGATCAGCCTCGGGTCCGCCGACCAGGCCGACCTCGAGACGATCGAGGGGATCGGACCGGTGACCGCCGCCGACATCATCACCTTCCGCGACGAGCACGGTGGCGTCGCCTCGATCGAGGAGCTCGACGAGATCCCGGGAATCGGGCCCGCCACGATCGAGTCGCTGAGCGAGCGCCTGCAGCCCTGAGGGCGAGTCGTGCCGGCGGCGGAGCGGCTCTCCGGCTGGTGGCGTCACGCCGCATTCGCGGGCCTCGCCGCCGGGCTGCTGCTGTCGGTGCAGGTCCCGGCGCCGGCGGGGTGGGCGCCGTGCGCAGCAGCGGCGGCGGCAGCGCTGGCCGTCGCGGCGCGGGCGGGGGGTGGGGGTGCGGTCCGCAAGCGGATGGCCGCCGCCGCCTTGCTCGCCCTGGCCGCCGTCGCCGCGCTTGCGGGCATCGGTCTCGGATCGCTGCGAATCGCCGCCATCGACAGCGGCGCGCTGGGCGGCGCCGCCGGGCAGCGCATCGCCATCGCCGGGACCGTGACGACTCCCCCGCGGAGGAGCTACGGCGAGGTCCGGGTCGAGGTGGGCACGCCGCGGGGCCGCGTCGTCCTGGTCGCGCCCGAGCCGGTCGCCGACCTCACACCCGGCGAGGCCGTCGCCGCCCGCGGCACGCTGCGTGACCCGGACGACTTCCGCGCCGACGAGCTCCGGCGCGCGGGAGCCGCGTTCGAGCTCGCCGTTGCTCGAATCCGCCCGGTCGCCGGTGGACGCGCCGGCCTCGCCGGTGCCCTCGACCGGATTCGCGGCCGTGCCGAGATAGCGCTCGGCGCCGGGCTCGACCCCGATCAGGAGGCGCTGGCGCGCGGGTTCGTGCTCGGTCAGGTCGATCGGATCGACCCGCTCGTGCGCGAGCAGTTCCGCCGGGCCGGACTCAGCCACCTCCTCGCGGTCTCCGGTCAGAACGTCGTCCTGCTCGCGATCCTCGCCGGCGCCGGCCTGGCCCTGTTCGGCTTCGGCCTGCGGGCCCGGCTGGTGGCGACCGTGGTCCTGATCGGCCTCTACGTGCCGATCGCCGGCGCCGGCCCCTCGATCCAGCGAGCCGGGGTGATGGGAGCGGCGGCGATCCTGGCCACCCTCGCGGGGCGGCCGGCGGGGCGGTCCTGGCCGCCACTGCTGGCCGCGGTCGCTACGTTGCTGATCAATCCCCGGTTTGGCGGCGACGTCGGCTGGCAGCTCAGCTTTGCGGCCGTCGTCGGGATCATGCTCTGGGGCGGGCCCCTCCGGGACCTGATCGCCGACCGGCTGCCGGCCCGCCTGCCCGCCGCAGTCGCCCGGGGCATCGCCGACGGCGCCGCCGTGACGCTGGCGGCCACGATCGCGACCGCGCCGCTGATCGCGCACGACTTCGAGCGCATCTCGCTAGCCTCGATCCCCGCGAACCTGCTCGCCCTGCCGGCGATCGCCCCGGTCATGTGGGTCGGGATGACGATTGGCCTGCTCGGCCAGATCCCCGGGCTCCCGACGGCGCCGCTGGGCGCGGTCGAGGGCGCCCTGATCGACTACGTGGCGCTCGTGGCGCGCGTCTTCGGCTCGCCGGGCTGGGCGGAGGCGCAGGTGAGCGTGCCCGGTCCGGCCGGCGTCGTCGCCGGTTACTTGCTGTGCTCGGCGGCGTCCGGGGTCCTGCTTGCGGCGCTGCGCCGCCGCCGCCGGCTCGCGATCCCGATCGCGGTGCAGGTCGCGGCTTCGGCGATCGTCCTCGCCGGGCTCGCAGTCGCGCTCGTGGACGGCGGCGCGAGCCGCGAGCCCCCCGACCGGGCGCTTCGCGTGACCGGCCTCGATGTCGGCCAGGGTGACGCGATCCTGCTCGAGCCGCCGCGGGGAGCGCCGGTCCTGATCGACGGCGGCCCACCCGGCGCCGCCGACGCCGCGCTCGACCGGCTCGGAATCGACCGCCTGGCGGCCGTCTTCGTGACCCACGACCAGCTCGACCATGCCGGCGGTCTCGGCGAAGTCCTCGCGACGCGCCCGGTCGGCACGCTCGTCAGGGGCGGACCGGCGCCCCGTCTCGAGTCCGCGGCCCGCGCTGCCGGAGCCCGGGTCCTGGCCGTCGCCGAGGGCAGCAGCCTCCGCTTCGGAGCGCTTCGCGTCGACGTCCTCTGGCCTCCGCGCGAGGCGCCGGCCCCGGCGACGGACCCGAACGCCGACTCGCTCGTCCTCGCGGCGAGCTATCGCGGCTGGGACGTGTTGCTGACCGGCGACGCCGAGGCGGAGGCGACGCATCTCGACCCCGGGCCGTTCGACGTCCTCAAGGTCGCCCACCACGGCAGCGAGGACGCCGAGCTCGATGCCCTGCTCGATCGCTCGGTGCCTCGGGTCGCCCTGATCGAGGTCGGCGCCGGCAACACCTACGGGCACCCGACCGACGCCACCCTGACGACGCTCGCCGAGCACGGGGTATGCACGCTGCGAACCGATCTCGACGGCGATCTCACCGTCGCGCTCGGCCCCGGCGGGATCACGGCGGAGACGAGCCGCGGGGACGGGCTCGCCGGGCGTCCCGGCTGCGCCCCGGCCGGGTGATCGGACCGCCGGCGGACGTAGACTCAACCCGGTGGCAGACGAGATGCGAACCGCCTATCTGTTCGCCGGCGACGACGCCGCGAAGCTCTCGGCGACGCTGAACCGGCTCCGTTCGCGCGCGGAGCGGGAGGGAGGCCCCGGGGCACTCGAGGACTTCAGCACCGGCGGCGGATCCGCCCCCGACGCCGACGCGCTCGTCGGTGCGATCCCGGCGATGTCGCTGACCGCCGAGCGTCGCTACCTCCTTGCCGACGGCGTCGAGCGCTGGAAGGCAGCGGAGGTCGAGTCGGTCGCCGCGGGACTGGCGGAGGCGACTCCCGACGTCACCGTCGTCCTCGTTGCTCGTGGCAAGGCGCCGAAGGGCTTGGCCGAGGCTGTCGAGAAGGCCGGCGGTGAGGTTCGCAACTTCGGGGCGCCGAGCAAGCGGGACCTGCCCTCGTGGCTCGTCGCCGGGGCTCGCGAGCGTCGCTTCAGGCTCGCCCCGCAGGCGGCTCGCGCCCTGATCACCCGGATCGGAACGGGCACCGAGCGCCTCGCGGTCGAGCTCGACCGGCTCGCGCTCTGGGCCGGCGATGCCGGCGAGGTGAGCCTCGAGGACGTCGAGGCGATGACGATCGACAACTCCGAGCGGATGGGCTGGGCGCTCGCCGACGCGATCGTCTCCCGCGACCCCGACCGCTCGGTCGCGACCGCCGAGGAGCTGATCGAGCAGGGCGAGGCGGTCACGCCACTCGTCTACGGCATGGCCTCGCGACTGCGCAGCGCCTACGCGGCGGCCGCCGCGATCGATGCCGGCACCCCTGCGTCGCAGATCGAGAAGGAGCTCCCGATGGCTCCCTATCCGGCGAAGATGCTGGTCCGCTCGGTCCAGGGCGTCGACTCGGCCGAGCTGTCGGCGGCGATCGGAGCCGTCGCCGATCTCGAGTGGTGGACGCGCGGCGGGTCCGATTACGACGACGAGGTCGCGCTGACCCTCGCGGTCAGGCGGGCGGCCGGCGAGACGGCGTCAGGATGACCGGGATCGAGGGCGGGACTATGAGCCGGCGACGATCCGCGCGGCCCGGGCCTTCTTGCGAGCGCCGGTGTTGGCGTGCAGGGCACCCTTCTGGACGGCCTTGTCGACCTTCGAGATCAGCGACCGGTGCTCGCTCTGGGCTGCTTCCGAGTCGCCCGAGGCGACTGCGTCCTCGAGGCGACGGAAATGCGTCTTGACCGCGCCGGTGAGACGACGGTTCTCGTCGCGCTCGCGCTCGGAGCGGAGGATTCGCTTCTTCTGTGAGGCGATGTTGGCCATCAGCGGCCGCACACTGTAGCGACTGATGGCCGAGCCCACGGACACGACGGAGCTGCCGCCGCTGCCGCCGCGGGCGCGCCGATTTCATCCCGCCTACGCCGTCGATCCGATCGACGAGGAGTTCGCCGGCTCGGCGCTCGGCCCCGGGCCGACCGAGCAGTCGCGCCGGATCGGCCGCTCGACGGCCTTCTTCAGCATCGCGACCGGCGCTTCCCGGCTCGTCGGGCTGATCCGGGAGATCATCGCCGCCGGCTACTTCGGCGTCGGGCCGGCGATGTCGGCGTTCACGATCGCCTTCCAGATCCCCAACCTGGTCCGCAGCCTGTTCGCCGATGCCGCCCTGCAGGGCGCTTTCGTCCCCGTCTTCACCGAGCAACTGGAGTCCGGCAACAAGCGCGAGGCCTTCCGGCTCGCCTCGACCCTGATCTTCCTGATCACGGCCGTCCTCGGCGTCATCACCGCCCTGTTCATCCTCGTCGCGCCGTTTCTGATCCCGCTGCTGGTCCCGGGTCTCGACGACACGACCCAGGATCTCACGGTCGTGCTCTCGCAGCTCCTCTTCCCGATCCTCGTGATGCTCGGGCTGTCCGGGGTCGTCGTCGGCGTCCTCAACAGCTACAACCGGTTCGCCGTCTTCGCGATCGCGCCGCTCTTCTGGAACCTCGCGATCATCGGCGTCCTCGTCGCGCTGTCGCCGATGTTCTCGGGCGACGACCGGATCTACGCCTACGCGATCGGCGTCCTCGTCGGCACTGCCCTGCAGCTGGCGATGGTCTCGTGGGATCTGCGCAACACCCCGTTCAAGATGGTCCGGGTCTTCGAGTGGCGCAGCGGCCTCGTCAAGAAGGTCCTGCTGCTGATGCTCCCGGTGACGATCAGCCTCGGCCTGATCAACGTCAACCTCGTCATCAACAGCCTCGTCGGGGCGCTCGTCCCCGGCACCTTGGCGGGCACCGACCAGGCGCTCGCCAACTACGCCCCGGCGGCGATCGACAAGGCGTTCCGGATCTACATGCTGCCCCAGGGCATGTTCTCGGTTGCAGTCACGACGGTGATCTTCCCGACCCTCTCGCGGTACGCCGCCCGGCGCGACTTCGACGACCTGCGGCGGACGATGGCGAACGGGATGCGGATGATCCTGCTGGTGCTCGTCCCGGCGGCGGCGGCGATCCTCGTCCTCTCCGAGCCGATGATCCGCCTCGTCTACGAGCGCGGCGAGTTCTCGCCTCAGGAGACGCCGCTCGTCGCCACGGCCCTGTTCTGGTTCGCGTTCTCGCTGCCGTTCAACGGGTTGTTCCTGATCCTGACGCGGACGTTCTTCAGCCTCCAGCGGCCCTGGACCCCGACCTGGATCGCGGGGCTGAACCTCGCGATAACGGCTGCCGCGGCGTTCGCCTTCTACAAGCCCTTCGGAGTGGCCGGGATCGTCGCCGGCACCGCGATCGCGACCGCCGTCAGCGTCGTCGCCCAGGTGATCGTGCTGCGGCGCCCACTCAAGGGCATCGAGTTCCCGGCGCTGATCGACGCCGCCGCCCGGATCACGGTCGCCTCGGCGGCCCTCGCCGGCGTCTCCTGGCTGATCTGGGACCAGCTCGACGCGGCCCTCGGCCGCAGCACGATCGCCCAGGCGGTCTCACTCGGCGTCGCGCTCGGCGCCGGCGGCCTCGTCTACCTCGGGGCGATCCTGGCGCTGCGCGTCCCCGAGGCGCGTCAGCTCCTCGCCGTCGCCCGGCGCTAGACGGCTCTACCCTTCGCGCTCCGAACCGCCGGCCGTACCGGCGCCCGGAGTCGTGACATGCCCGCACCGATGGAAAGAATCAGGAACTTCTCGATCATCGCCCACATCGACCATGGGAAGTCGACGCTGGCCGATCGCATCCTCGAGCTGACCGGCGCCGTCGACCCCCGCGACATGCGCTCACAGCTGCTCGATTCGATGGACCTCGAGCGCGAGCGCGGGATCACGATCAAGGCCCAGGCGGTTCGGGTCGAGTACAAGGCCG
>DATAFA010000077.1:0-15417 GCA_036257785.1 Solirubrobacterales bacterium
GCCACTTCTCCTCCAGCCTCGCGGGCCTCGCGGCGATGCTCTCGGCCGGCCTGCCGATCAAGGTCGCGTCGATCGACGCTCCCGGCGGCTACGACACCCACGACGAGCAGGCCGAGGACTTCCGCAACTACCTCGCCGAGACCTGCGACGGCCTCCTCGCCTTCCAGCGCGACCTCGAAGCCCGCGGCCTCGACGACCGCGTCGTCACGCTCGTCTGGTCGGAGTTCGGACGCCGCCCCGAGGAGAACGGATCGGCGGGGACCGATCACGGCGCCGGCGGCAACGCGTTCCTGATCGGGACGGCGGCGCGCGGGCAGATGGTCGGCGAATGGCCGGGCCTGAAGGTTCTCGACGAGGACGACAACCTGCGCTCGACGTCCGACTTCCGCGCCGTCTACTGCGCGCTCGTCGAGCAGTGGTTCGGCGTCGACGCCGGCGCCGTGATCCCGGGGGCGTCCGGCTTCGGCCGGCCGGCGCTGATCGGATGATCGGATGATCGGCAGGATCGCCTGCGCGGCCGCGCTGCTGGCGCTTGCCGGCCCCGTTTCGCTCGCGCCGGCGTCGCCGGCCGGTGAGCGGGCGCCGTCGCGGCTGCTCGTGACCGCCCGCGAGTACAGCCTCACCCTCTCGCGCCCGAAGATCGCTCCCGGTCAGGCGATCGTCCAGCTCTACGACTTCGGGGAGGACCCCCACAACCTCAACCTGAGGCGGATCGGCGCCAGTCGGGCCTACTCGATCGGCGACGTCGAGCCGGGCGCCACCGGGTCGGTCGAGCTGAAGCTCCGGCAGCGGTCGCGGTACCGGCTCTGGTGCTCGATCGCGAACCACGCCGACCTCGGCATGGTCGCGACGCTGCGGACGAAGCCGAAGCGACGCTAGGAGCCGGGTCAGGTCAACAGCGCTTCGAGCTCGGCCGGCGTCGCGACGGGCGCCTTGCAGCTGAAGCTCTCGCAGACGTACGCGAGCGCGCCGTCCGGCCCGGCCGGGCGGTCGGCGAGCAGCTCCGGGATCCGGTCCCCCTCGGGGCCCGCGGCGAGGACGGCACGTGGCCGGTAGCGCGACCGGACGACCGCCGCGAGCGGGTCGACGGCGCCGAGATCGCCGGCGGGCGCGACCAGGGCGACCTCGCGCGTCGGCGCGAGGTAGAGGTCGATCGCCGAGAGCAGGTAGGCGAGCCCCTGTGGATGCTTGCCGGCCGCACCCGCGAGCAGGAGGAGGACGCCGCGGGCGCGCTCCTCCCAGCCCGCCTCCCCGGTCAGGGCCGCGAGGCGCAGCAACCCATGGGCGGCGGCGGCGTTCCCGGACGGGGCCGGGTGGTCGTCGAGGTCCTTGCGGCGGGCGATCAGCTCCTCGTGGTCGTCGGAAGTCGTGAAGAACCCGCCGTGCAGGTCGTCGGCGAAGCGCTCGACCATCGCCGTCGCGACCTCGCGCGCCGCCTCGAACCAGCGGACCTCGAACGTCGACTCGTACAGCGTCAGCAGCGCCTCCAGCAGGTAGGCGTGATCCTCGAGGTAGGCGTTGAGATGGGCTCGGCCGCCGTTGAAGGCGCGCAGCAGGCGGCCATCGGCGTCGCGCATCTCGTCGAGGATGAAGCCGATGCACCGGCGCGCAGCCTCGACGTAACGTGGCTCTCCGAGCGCCGCGCCGATCTCGGCCAGCGAGCCGGCCATCAGCGCGTTCCAGGCGCAGAGGCGTTTGTCGTCGAGGCCCGGCCGCGTTCGCTTCTCGCGATCGGCGAGCAGTGCCGCCTTGGCGGCGTCGATGCCGGCCGGCTCCGGCGCGGTGATCCCGAACGGCAGGTGGAGGACGCTCCGGCCCTCGAGCTGGCCACGTTCGCCGATCCCGAGATGGCTGAGGAGCTCGGGCTCGAGCTGGTCGAGCCCGGCGCGGTCGAGCGCGGCGCGGGCCTCCGCGGGCGTCCACGTGTAATAGCGGCCCTCGACCCCCTCGGAGTCGGCATCGAGCGCCGAGTAGAAGCCACCTTCCGGCGCCTGCATCTCCCGCAGCACCCATTCGCAGACGCCGACGGCGACATCGCGGTAGCGCTCGTGGCCGAGCTCGAGGTGGGCGCGCAGGTAGGTGCGCGCGAGCAGGGCGTTGTCGTAGAGCATCTTCTCGAAGTGAGGGACGATCCAGCCGGCGTCGACCGAGTAGCGCGCGAAGCCGCCGCCGAGCTGGTCATGGATCCCGCCCGCGGCCATCGCGTCGAGGGTCAGCTCGACCGGCTCGGTCTCGCCGCGCGCGAGGAGCAGGTCCAGGGCGCTCGCCGGAGGGAACTTCGGGGCCGAGCCGAAGCCGCCGTTGACCTCGTCGAACCCCGCGAGCAGCGCCGGCACCGCCTGATCGAGGATCCCCGGGGCGATCTCGCCGGCGGCGGCCGGCATCCGCCCGATCGCGCCGAGTTGCTCGCGGGTCCGCTGGGCGGCGCCCGCGATCTCGTCGCGCTGCATCGACCAGGCCGCCACGACGGCCTCCATGACCGTGCGGAAGCTCGGCATTCCCCCACGTGAGGCCGGGGGGAAGTAGGTGCCGCAGTGGAAGGGGACGCCGTCGGGGTCGCAGAACGCGGTCAAGGGCCAGCCGCCGCCTCCGGTCATCCCCTGCAGGGCCTCCATGTAGATCGCGTCGACGTCGGGACGCTCCTCGCGATCGACCTTGACGGCGACGAAGTGCTCGTTCATGTAGGCGGCGGTCTCCGGGTCGGTGAACGACTCCCGCTCCATCACATGGCACCAGTGGCAGGCCGAGTAACCGATCGAGAGGAGGATCGGGACGTCACGTTCGCGGGCGAGCCGGGTCGCCTCCTCGCCCCACGGGAGCCAGTCCACCGGGTTGTCCCGGTGCTGGAGGAGGTAGGGGGAGGTCTCGCCGGCGAGTCGGTTGGGCACCGTTGATGCTTAGCAGCCCGAGTCGTCGAGCCGGTCCCAGGCGCGCGCGAGGTTCTCGAGATCGTCGTCGTCGAGGCGGCTCAGGAACTGCTCGCGGATCGCGGCGAGATTGGTCGGCTGCGCCTCCCGGAACTTCTCCATGCCGGCGTCGGTGAGCCGCGCGTAGGTGCCGCGGCGGTCGTCGGGGCAGGTATGGCGCTCGAGCAGCCCGCGGGCGACCATGCGATCGACGAGCCGGGTGAGGCCGCTGCGGCTCAGCAGCAGCTGGTCGGCGAGGTTGCCCATCCGCAGTGAGTGGTCGGACGCCATCGAGAGCAGCAGCAGCACCTCGTAGGAGCTGAGCGAGAGCCCGTGCTCCCGCTCGAGCCGCTCGTCGATCGCCGCCGTCATGTTGCGGTAGCGGAACAGCAGGCCGCGCCAGGCGGCGAGCTCACGCCCGTCGAGCTGGCGCGAATCGGGCTCGGCCGCAGCCGGCTCGGCGGTTTCGGTGGTTGTCGCCATGGAACGATCGTAACCGGGGATCGTTGACAGTGCAACCATAATCGGATCGAGGCGATTACTCTGCATGAGACCGACCGATTGGAGTGAGACCGATGAAGCTCGAAGGAATCCACCACGTCACCGCGATCACCGCCGACGCGCAGGACAACGTCGACTTCTATGCGGGGGTGCTGGGGTTGCGGCTCGTCAAGAAGACGGTCAACCAGGACGACCCGAGCGTCTACCACGTCTTCTACTCCGACGAGGATGGGCACCCCGGCTCCGACATCACGTTCTTCGAGTTCCCGGGAGCACCGCTCGGCCGCGCCGGCGACGGCATGGTCCACACGGTCGTCTGGCGGCTCGCCTCCGCCGACGCTCTCGACTTCTGGGAACGGCGCCTCGGCGACAACGGGATCAGCGTCGAGCGCGACGGGGACTCATTGCGCTTCGCCGATCCGGAGGGGCTCGCGCACGAGCTCACGGTCAGCGACGCCGGTGATCCGCCGCTCGTCGCCGAGCACCCCGAGATCCCCGCCGAGCTCGCGTTGCAGGGCTTCGAGGCGGTGCGCGCCTACGCCTCCTCTCCCGAGGCGAGCGAGCGGCTGCTCGGCGAGCTCGGATTCGAGGGTGGTACGGGGAGCTGGGAGGCGCGGGGCCGGAGCCGCGGCGGCTGGATCCACTACGACGAGCCGCCCGAGCAGCGCGGCACCCAGGGCGCCGGGACCGTCCATCACGTCGCCTGGGCATCGACGCCCGAGGAGCACGAGCAGTGGCGCGAGAAGGTGGTCAGCGGCGGCGGCCGCCCGACCCCGGTCATCGACCGCTTCTACTTCAAGTCGATCTACTTCCGCGAGCCGAGCGGCGTGCTGTTCGAGATCGCGACGCTCGGTCCCGGCTTCGCCGTCGACGAGCCCGCCGAGCATCTCGGGGAGAAGCTCTCCCTGCCGCCGGACTTCGAGCACCTGCGTCCGCAGGTCGAGGCGAACCTGAGGCCGATCACGAGCCCGCGGCAGCGCGCCGTCAGCTAGACGCGCGCGGGCACCCAGCCGGCCGGGAAGGCGCCGGCCGGGACGTGGCCGGGCACCTCCGGGAACCAGCGGACGGCGATCCGCACCGCGGCGCTGCCGGCCAGCATCGGCTCGAGGTCGCCGAGCGTCATCAGGACCCGGATCGTCGAGCCGATCTGCAGGTCGGCGGCGTTCGCCGCATCGCCGTCGACGACGCCGGCCGAAGCGAGCTCCGCGACGTGATCGAGCTTCGCCGGGAGCCCGGCGAGATGCTCGGCGAGCAGCGCGGCGCTGAGACCGTGGTACTTCCAGGTCGCGCGGATGAAGCGGATCGCGTAGTCGGTGCCGGCGGGATCGAGGGCCTCGCCGCCGGCGAACGTGCCGAACGCCTCCGGCCGGAAGTGGAGGGCGCCCCAGGGCAGCGACCGTCCGAGGTCCTGGAGCTCCTCGTCGCCCCAGCGGTCCGCCTCGCGGACGGCGGCGGCGATCGGATCCGGGTAGAGCGGAGGATCGGGCGCGATCTCCTCGAGCTTGGCGAAGATCGCCCGCGAGCCGTGGATCGGCTCGCCGTCGACGAGCATCCCGGGCACGGTCCGGTTGCCGGCGCCGTAGATCGCCTCCATCTGCTCGTTGTGGCCGCCCATGTCCATCTCGACGCGCTCGAACTCGAGACCCTTGACCCGGATCGCGATCTCGGCAGCGCGCGAGGGATGGGAGGGCGGCAGGCCGTGGAGGGTGATCTCCGGAGCGGTGCTCACCGACCGGACCCTACGGGACCGCGGGGCAGGCCGAACGATCGGACCGCCCGGCGGAACGTCGCGAAGGCGGGCTTGCGCGAGTAGTCGTCGCGAAGCAAGCCGATCGAGTCGAACAGGCCGGTGCCGCCGCTGACGTTGTCGCGGAGGTTGAAGTAGCGGTAATCGCTGACGCCGAGCGTCCCCGACCAGCGGTGGACGTCCCGGATCGTCGAATCGAGCGCCGATCGCTGGCCGGATTCCGTGCCGCCGAGGTTGGTCACGTAGCCGTTCTCGGTGATCCAGAGGTCGGTGCGCGGGCCGATCGATGCCTTCGGCAGGTAGCAGCGGCGCATCAGCGTCAGGGCCTGGACGGTCTCCCGCCCGGCGCTCGAGCCGGGCGCGATCGCCGGCGGGACGACGAGGCTGGGGTAGATCTGCAGCCCCACGTAGTCGAGCGCCCGCCGGAATCGCGGCGTCCCCCGCCGTCCCAGCTGCTCCCAGAAGCGGCGGTCGGAGTCGGGCAGCCAGCGCCAGGCGAACGAGAAGCCGAGCTCGATGTCGCGGCGGCCGATCGCCCGGAGCTCGTTCTGGGCAGCGAGGATCCCGCGGACGATGGCGAGGCGGACGCCCGGGTAGCTGCCGTCGGAGGTGTTCGGCGAGACGTCGAAGTTGGCTTCGTTGGTGATCGAGAGCGCAACCACGCTGGGGCGCTTGCCGAGGATCCGGACCGCAGCGCGCACGTAACGTCTCCAGGCGTCCATGTCGCCGGCCTTGCCGGCCGGCGGGTGGTAGCGGACCTGGAGCTCGGTCTCGAAGCCGGCCGCGGCGAAGCGATCGACGATCCGCGCGTACCGGTGGATCCCGGCCGTGCCCTCGGACCAGAACATCCGGTTGAGGCGGAGGACGAGGTCGCGACGGGGCGGGCGGAGGCGCTGCAGCCGGTCGATCGCAAGCGCGCGGCTTTCGGGCTTCGGTGGCGTCTGCACGGCGCCGGCGCTGCCGGCGGCGAGCGGGGCGATCCCGAATCGCAGCGGCTCGGGCGGCCGCTCGACGGCCGGCAGCGGGGTGGCAAGGCAGTCCGGATCGGCGGCCGCCTTCGCCTCGCCGGGAGCGAAGGCGACGGCGGCGATGCAGAGGGCTGCTCCGACCGGCAGCGCCAGACCGGCAGCGCTGCGCCGCCGGCCGACGAGCGTGGCGAGCACGCTCGCGCCGACGGCGGCGAGCGCGGCCGCTGCGAACGAGAAGCCGTAGCCGCCGAGCGCCGCCGCCGCACCGGCGATCGGCGCGCCGAGCCCGACGCCGAGATCGAAGCAGGCCGTGAAGGTCCCCATCGCGATCCCGCGGCGTCGCTGGGGGACGCGGTCCATGACGAGCAGCACGAGGCTCGGGAAGATCAGCGAGAACGCGGCGCCGACGGCGATCGCCCCGATCAGCGCCGTCGCGAGGCTGCCCGCGAGGGCGATCACGATCAGGCCCGCCGCCTCGAGCAACCCGGCGCCGACGGCGCAGCGGACGCCCCCGAAGCGATCGGGGAGCCACCCGAACAGGACCCGCGCGGCGACGACCGTGAGCGCGAATGCCGTGAAGATGCTGGCGCCGTGGTCGATCCCGCGATCGTCGAGGTGGAGGACGATGAATCCGGCCAGCGCCGCGTACCCGAGGGTCGCCATCGTCATCGCGAGGCCGGGGCCGAGCGCCTCGGGGGCGAACAGACGCGTCCGGTGCGTCTCCCCGGGGTCGGGGTCGGGCCGCGGCGGCTCGGGGATTCGCCCGGCGACGATCGCCGCGAGCAGCGGTGCCGCGGCCGCGAACGCCCAGACCGCCTCGTAGCCGACCGCCCGGAGGAGGAAGTCGCCGATCGGCGGCCCGAACGAGAGCCCGCCCCAGATCGCCAGCCCGTAGAGGCCGATGATCCGGCCGCGTCGCCCGGGATCGGTGATGTCGACGACCCAGGCGGAGCTGGCCGTGTAGACGACCCCCTCGCCGGCTCCGAGGATCAGCCGGGCGACGATCAGGCCGGCGACCCCGAGTGGCAGGAAGTAGAGGAGGCTGGCGACCACGGTGACGATCGCGCCGGTGATCACGACCGGCTTGCGCCCGCGCGCGTCGGCGATGCTGCCGGCGAGCGGCCGGCAGGCGAGACCGGTGATCGCGTAGGCGCCGGTGACGATCCCGACGGCGATGTCGGTCGAGCCGATCGGCCCCTTCACGTACTGCGGCAGCACCGGCAGCGTGGCGCCGATGCTGAGCAGGACGAGGAGGGTGACGGCGAACAGGGCGGCGAAGGTCGTTCGCACCCGCGGGTCGAATCGCTCGTCCCGCCCGCGCGAGCGGAGCCCGTCGAGGCGCGGGTTCACGCCCCGTCCGCGGTACCGCCGGCCCGGAGCTCGGCGCGCTTGATCTTGCCGCTCGCGGTCTTCGGCAACGAGTCCGCGAACTCGACGATGCGCGGATACTTGTACGGAGCGGTCTGCTCTTTGACGTGTTCCTGCAGCTCGGTGGCGAGCGCGTCGCCGGGTTCCCCGTCGCGGAGCACGACGATGGCGCGGACGACCGAGCCGCGCTCGGCATCCGGCGCCGCAACCGCTGCCGCCTCGGAGACCGCCGGATGTGAGATCAGGGCCGACTCGACCTCGAACGGGCCGATCCGATAGCCGGAGGAGAGGATCACGTCGTCGCTGCGCCCCTCGAACCAGAGGTAGCCGCCGTCGTCGGCGCGGACGCGGTCGCCGGTGTGCCACCACTCGCCGGCGTAGGGTTCGGTCCCGATGTAGTGGCTGAAGAAGGTCGGGCAGCTCGCCGTCCGCAGCAGCAGCTCACCGTCGTCGATCCGCAGGTCGATGCCGGGCAGGGGCAGCCCCATCGAACCGTCGCGGACCTCGCCGTCGGTCAGGGCGCCGGTCAGGGCGCCGGTCTCGGTCTGCCCGTAGCCGTCGTGGATGTCCAGACCCATGTCGTTGCGGAATGCCCCGATCACCTCGGCGTTGAGGGGCTCACCGGCGCTGAGGAGCCGGCGCAGGCTCGGCACCGGTCGCAGCTCGGTCCGCTTCGCGAGCATCCGGTACTCGGTCGGCGCCTGGCAGAGGACGTTGATCCCCTCGCGGTCGCAGATCGCGAGCCGCTCGGCGGGCTCGAAGCGTCCCTCGCGCAGGTAGGCGGCTGCGCCGGCCAGCCACGGCGCGACGAAGCCGTTGCGGGCCGACTTCGACCAGCCGCTCGCGGCGGTGCACCAGACGAGCTCTCCGGGCCGGGCGCCGAGCCAGTGCTCGGCCTGCAGGCGCTGACCGAGCAGGTAGCGCTGCGCGTGCACCGCGGCGCGCGCCGGACCGGTCGTGCCCGAGGTGAAGACGATCAGGGCGGGGTCGGCGGGGTCGAGGTCGGCGGGGACGGCCGGCGGCGCCTGCGGGCGCTCCTCGTCGAGGATCGCGTGGATCTCGCCGAGGTCCATGTAGGGGAGCCCCTCGGGAAGCTGCTCGAGCAAACGTTCCTCTCCGAGCGCGATCGCGGGGTCGGAGACGGCGATCCGGTACGCGAGGTCGGCCCGCCGGAGCTGGGTGTTGCAGGGCAGCGCCACCGCGCCGATCCGGAAGCAGGCCAGCATCGCCAGCACCCACTCGGCCCGGCTGCCGATCAGGGTCATGACGACGTCGCCGCGGCCGATGCCGCGGGCCTCGAGCGCCCCGGCGAGGCCGGCCGATCGTGCCGCCACCTCCCCGAAGCCCCACTCGCGGCGTCCGCCGTCATCCGCGACGCTGATCATCGCCGTCCGGGCGGCCGGGAAGCTGCCGAGCAAGTCTTCACAGAAATTCATCGGTCGCGCACGCTAGCGCGCCGCTGCCGGGCGTCCCTCAGCTCTCGTAGAGCTTGACGATGTCGATCGTGCCCGCCGGCGCCGCGTCGATGCAGAGGTTGCAGAGCACGCACTCGTCCAGGTTCTCCTCGACGATCGCGACCCTGCCGCCGGCGACCGCGTAGATGTCGACGGGGCAGACCTCGGCGAGCTTCTCGGCAAGCGCGGTGTCGTCGACGACCGAGTCGTCGACGGCGACGCCGATGAAGATGCCGTTTAGGTCCGAGCTCATCGCTCAGCTCCGGCGAGCGCTTCCTTGACGCGGTCGGGGATCTCGTCGATCCGCTCGACGACCGGGATCCCGGCGGCCTCGAGGCGGGCGATCTTCTCGGTCGCCGAGTCCTCGACCCCCTCGACGATCGTTCCTGCGTGGCCGAAGCTCATGCCCTGCATCTCCTCGTCGTCCATGAAGCGCCCGGCCATGAAGGCGACGATCGGCATCGTCGATCCGGCCGCGTCGCGCCACTCCACGAGCTCGGCCTCCATGCGACCGCCCGGCTCGGTGTAGATGACGATCGCCTCGGTCTGCGGATCCTCCTCGAACAGCGGCATCAGCTCCGCGTAGGTCGAGCCGATGATCGCGTCGCCGCCGATCGAGATCGCGGTCGAGACGCCGAGACCGGCGGCGGTCAGGGTCGAGGAGATCTCCGTGGTCATTCCGCCGGAGCGACTCATCACCCCGACGGAGCCGGCGACGTAGGCCTTTGCCGCGTCCTTCGCGGGGCCGCCGATGCCACCCATCTTCGCGACTCCCGGTGCGATCAGGCCGAGGCAGTTGGGCCCGATGATCCGGGCCCCGTGCTCGTCGGCCATCTCGACCATCTCGGCGACGTCGCGGCGCGGGATCCGTTCGGTGACGACGACGACCAGCTTGATGCCGTTGGCGATCGCCTCCATCACCGCGTCCTTGGTGAAGGCGGGGGGGACGGTCGCGACGGCGCCGTCGATCGGCGCGCCATGGTCGGCGACCGCCTGCTCGACCGTGTCGAACACCGGCACGCCGTGCACCTCACGGCCCTTGCGGCCGGGGGTGACGCCGGCGACGATCTTCGAGCCGAAGTCGAGGCACTCGCGGGTCAGGTTGACCGCCTCGCGACCGGTGATGCCCTGGACGATGAAGGTGAAGTCCTCGTTCAGCAGGACAGACATCAGCTCCGCTCCCCCTGGACCTTGGCGACGGCCCGGCCCGCGGCCTCCCACATCGAGACGGAGCGGTCGCAGTACTCGACGCCGTACTTGTCGAGGATCTTGTAGCCCTCGTCCTCCCAGGCACCCGGGATCCGGAAGATCGCGATCGTCTCGGCCGGGTCCTTGCCGAGCTCGAGGCAGGCCTTGATGACGCCCCGGGCGACGATGTCGACCCGGGTGTTGGAGACGATCGACATCATCACGGCGATCTTCTCGACGCCGTCCTTGCGCAGGACCTCCTTGGCGAGGCCGCAGGACTTCGCAACCGACGGGTTGCCGCCGATCTCCGCGTAGTTGGCGGGCTTGCCGCCCTGGCTGCGAACCGCGTCGGTGAGCGTCAGCGAGCCGCCGCCGGCGCCGATGACGAGGCCGATGTTGCCGGTGAAGCCGTGGTCCTTGCCCTGGATGACGCCGCGATGGTCGGCGGCGTCGATCGCCTTGACGTTGCGCTCGAACTCACTCGGCTCGTACATCTCGCGAGGCTCGCTGAGGTCGACGCCGATCTCGGTCAGCAGCTTCTTGTGGCGGCCGACCGCCTCGTCCTCCATCTCCATGTGGGCGTCGAGGGCGACGAAGGAGCCGTCGCCGAGCCGGGCGACCGGGTTGATCTCGGCCAGCGTCATGTCGTAGTCGCGTTGCAGCCGGGCGAGGCGGGCGAGGATCATCGTCGCGCGGGTCAGCGCCGAGCCGGTCATGCCGCAGCGGGCAACCGCCTCCTTGGCCTTGAAATCGGCGATCGGGTGGAGGTTGGAGAGGTGGGCGCGGCCGACGTGATCGGGGTGCTCGGTGGCAACCTGCTCGATGTCGATGCCGCCCATGTCGCTGAACAGCATCATCGGCCGCTTCGCCCGCCCGTCCCAGAGGACCGCGGCGTAGTACTCCTGCTCGACCGTGGCCTTCGGGTCGACGAGGACGCCGACCGGCATGTGACCGCCGATCTCGAGCTCGAGGATCGCCGCCGCGTGCTCGGCGGCCTCGTCCGGGGTGTCGGCGAACTTGACGCCGCCCGCCTTCATCCGGCCGCCGGTGAGGACCTGTGACTTGATCACGACCGGTCCGCCGATCGACTCGGCGGTCGCGCGGGCGTCCTCGGCGCTCGTGCAGAAGCCGTACTTCGTGACCGGGATGCCGGCCCGCTCGACGATTCGGCGTGATTCGTATTCGTAGAAGCGCATGAGGTTCGGAAGGGCCGGCTGCCTGCGGGCGTCGCCGAGCGCCGCGGAACCCTACCGACTCACCGCTCAGGATGACCGACTGTCATCTAGGATCGCCTCGATGTTCGGACGCCGGGACGCCGCGCCGAGAGAGGCCGACGTGGTCGTCGTCGGCGCCGGCCTGGCGGGGCTCGCCGCCGCCCGGGCGCTTCGCGCCGCGGATCGCACCGTGGTCGTCTTCGAGGCTCGCGACCGGGTCGGCGGGCGGACCCTGAACGAGCCGATCGGCGAGGGCAAGGTCGTCGAGCTCGGGGCGCAGTGGGTGGGCCCGACCCAGGACCGCATCAACGACCTGATCGCCGAGCTCGGCCTCGAGACGTTCCCGACCTACTCCGCCGGGACCAACCTGTTCGAGCGGGGCGGGCGGATCGGCCGCTACGAGGGGACGATCCCGAAGGTCAACCCGATCGGGCTCGCCGAGGTCGGGGCCGTCCTCAAGCGCCTGAACGCGATGGCCGCCGCGGTGCCGCCGGAGGCACCGTGGCTCGCTGCGAAGGCGACGAGGTGGGATGGGCAGACGTTCGAGTCGTGGATGCGCCTGAACGTCCGCACCGGGGTGGCCCGCGACATCCTCCGCCTGGCGATCATCGGCGTCTGGGCGGCCGAGCCGCGCGACCTCTCGCTGCTGCACGTCCTCTTCTACATCCGCTCGGCCGGCTCGATCGAGATCCTCACCGACACCGAGGGCGGCGCCCAGCAGGACCGGGTCGTCGGCGGCACGCAGCTGATCTCGATCCGCATGGCCGAGCAGCTCGGTCCCGGCGTCGTCGAGCTCGAGAACCCGGTCAGGCGGATCGGCTGGGACGGGGACGCCGTCGAGTTCGTCGGCGACCGGCTCACCGCCCGGGCGCGCCGGGCGATCGTCGCCGTCCCGCCGACCCTCGCCGGCCGGATCGCCTACGACCCGCCGATGCCCGCCGTCCGCGACGGCCTCTCACAGCGGATGGCCCAGGGCAGCGTCGTCAAGTGCATGGCCGTCTACGAGCGGCCGTTCTGGCGGGACCGTGGTCTCTCCGGGGCGGTCACGAGCGTCACCGGCCCGGTCTCGGTCGGCTTCGACAACTCGCCGCCGGACGGTCGCCCCGGCGTCCTGCTCGGCTTCCTCGAGGGGAGGGCCGCGCGGGAGGCGATGGACGCCGGCCGCGACGAGCGGCGCGCCCTCGTCGCCGGCTGCTTCGCCCGGCTGTTCGGTCCCGAGGCGGCCGACCCGGTCCACTACGTCGACCGAGCCTGGGCCGCGGAGGAGTGGTCGCGCGGCTGCTACGGCGGGTTCATGCCTCCCGGCGCCTGGAGCGACAACGGCGCTGCCCTGCGGGCGCCGGTCGGGCCGATCCACTGGGCCGGGGCCGAGACGGCGACGGTCTGGAACGGCTATATGGACGGCGCCGTCGGGTCCGGGCGCGATGCCGCGGAAGCGGTTCTGAATCGGCTTCGCGAGCCGGTTACGTAGCCAACTACGTGGGAACTACGTACTCGACCCAGGGGCAAGGACCTACGCTTTGCGCCACAATGGATTCACCCCTACGACTGCATACAGCCGACCCTGCCGACTGCGGGCGGCGCCGACCAGCAGCACCCCGAGATAGGAGTTGAGCAAGTCCACGATGAGTGACGCAACCGCCGCGCCCGAGGCACCCACCCAGAATCAGGCCCTGACCAGCTGGGTGGACGAGATCGCCCAGTTGACCACGCCCAAGTCGATCCACTGGTGCGACGGTTCGGCAGAGGAATACGACCGTCTCTGCAGTCAGCTCGTCGAGGACGGCACCTTCCGCCGGCTCGCCGATGCGAAGCGCCCGAACTCCTACCTGGCGTGGTCCGACCCCAGCGACGTCGCCCGGGTCGAGGACCGGACCTACATCTGCAGCGAGCGCGAGGAGGACGCCGGCCCGACCAACAACTGGATGGAGCCGGCGGAGATGCGGGAGACGCTCTCCGGCCTGTTCGAGGGCTGCATGGCCGGGCGCACCATGTACGTGATGCCGTTCTCGATGGGCCCGCTCGGGTCCGACAAGTCGCACATCGGCGTCCAGCTGACCGACTCGCCCTACGTCGTCGTCTCGATGCGGATCATGACCCGGATGGGCGCCCGCGCCCTCGAGGTGCTCGGCGCCGACGGCGAGTTCGTTCCCTGCGTCCACTCCGTCGGCGACCCGCTCGCCGAAGGCGAGGAGAGCTCCGCCTGGCCGACGAACGCCGAGACGAAGTACATCGTCCATTACCCCGAGACCCGCGAGATCTGGTCGTTCGGCTCCGGCTACGGCGGCAACGCCCTGCTCGGCAAGAAGTGCCTGGCGCTGCGGATCGCTTCGGCGATGGCGCACGACGAGGGTTGGATGGCCGAGCACATGCTGATCCTGAAGCTGACCTCCCCGGAGGGTGAGGTCAAGTACGTGACCGGCGCCTTCCCGTCGGCTTGCGGCAAGACGAACCTGGCGATGCTGATTCCGACCCTGCCCGGCTGGAAGGTCGAGACGGTCGGCGACGACATCGCCTGGATGAAGTTCGGCGACGACGGCCGGCTCTACGCGATCAACCCCGAGGCCGGCTTCTTCGGGGTCGCCCCCGGCACCAGCGTCGCGACCAACCCGAATGCGATGGCCTCGATCGGGGAGAACGCGATCTTCACCAACTGCGCGCTGGCCGACGACGGCGACGTCTGGTGGGAGGGGATGACCGCCGATCCGCCCGCCCATGCCATCGACTGGCACGGCGACGACTGGACGCCGGAGTCCGAGGCGCCCGCAGCGCACCCGAATGCGCGCTTCACGGTCGGCGCCGAGCAGTGCCCGGTGATCGCCGACGAGTGGGAGGACCCGGCCGGGGTGCCGATCGACGCCTTCCTCTTCGGCGGCCGCCGCTCATCGGTGGTGCCGCTCGTCCGCGAGGCCTTCGACTGGGAGCACGGGGTGTTCCTCGGCGCGACGATGTCATCGGAGATGACCGCCGCCGCGTTCGGGACCGTCGGCAAGCTCCGGTTCGACCCGTTCGCGATGCTGCCCTTCTGCGGCTACGACATGGGCGTCTACTTCGAGCACTGGCTCGAGATCGGGCGCAAGGGCGACGCCGACAAGCTGCCGCGGATCTTCTACGTCAACTGGTTCCGCAAGGACGCCGACGGGAAGTTCATCTGGCCGGGCTTCGGCGAGAACAGCCGCGTCCTCGAGTGGGTGTTCCGCCGCTGCAACGGTGATTCGGCGGTCGTCCCGACCCCGATCGGCAACGTGCCGGCCCCCGGTGAGCTCAATGTCGAGGGCCTCGACCTCGGTGACGACGAGCTCGCCGAGCTGCTCGCGGTCGACGGTGAGCAGCTCGCGGCCGAGCTCCCGCAGGTCGAGGAGCACCTCGCCAAGTTCGAGAACCTCCCGGCCGAGGTCCGGGCCCACCTCGACAAGCTGAAGGCGGACCTGACCTAGTCAGGCGCCGAGCAGCACCGGCGCGACCTGCTTCTTGCGGCTCATCACGCCGGGGAGCTCGAAGAGGCCGTCGTCGTTGGATTCGCCGAAGGCGCGGGCGACGGTGACGTCGTCGCCGGCGGTGACGAGCATCGTCCGCTGCTCGATGATGTCGGTGATCATCAGCGCGGCGAGCGCGTAGTCGTTGCGGTCGCGGACCTCGGCGATCGCCTCGACGAGCTCCTGGCGGCGCTCGAGGACGCGAGTCCCGACCGTCTCGATCTGGGCGATCGAGATGGTCTCGCCGGAGGCCAGCGTGTACTCCTTGGCGTCGCGGGTGACGATCTCGTGCGCCGGGACCTCGGAGACGTCGGAGGTCGCGTCGAACATCTCGCGCCCGAGCTGCATGGCGTTGACGTCGATCAGATCCTCGAGGTAGTCGATCGCGGCGTGGTCGCGTTCGGTGGCGGTCGGCGAGTTGAGCAGGACCGTGTCGGAGAGGATCGCGCAGAGGAGCAGGATCGCGGTCGAGTCCATCGGCTCGATCTCGTTGCCGATGAAGCGCTCCGTGATCAGCGTCGCCGTCGAGCCGACCGGGTCGAAGGTCGCGGTCACCGGGATCCGCGTCTCGATCGAGCCGATGTGGTGGTGGTCG
>DATAFA010000085.1:0-25041 GCA_036257785.1 Solirubrobacterales bacterium
TGACGAAGATGTTCGGCGCCTTCTGCGCGGTGGACGACGTGTCGTTCACGATCCGGGAGGGCGAGTTCTTCACGATGCTCGGGCCGAGCGGATGCGGGAAGACGACGACCCTGCGGATGATCGCCGGGTTCGAGGAGCTCACCTCAGGAAAGCTGACCGTCGACGGCGCTGACATGGCCGGGATCCCGCCGTACCGGCGGCCGACCAACACCGTGTTCCAGAGCTACGCGCTCTTCCCGCACCTGAGCGTCAAGGACAACGTCGCGTTCGGCCTGAAGCGGAAGAAGGTGGGCCGGAGCGAGATCGACAAGCGAGTGGCCGCGGAGCTGGAGCGGGTCGGGCTGACGGCGGAGGCGAACCGGCGCCCCTCTCAGCTCTCCGGCGGTCAGCAGCAGCGGGTCGCTCTCGCCCGAGCGCTCGTCAACCTGCCGAAGGTCCTGCTCCTCGACGAGCCGCTCGGGGCACTCGACCTGAAGCTCCGCAAGGGACTCCAGGTCGAGTTGAAGCGAATCCAGAAGGAGGTCGGGATCACCTTCGTCTACGTCACCCACGACCAGGAGGAGGCGCTGACGATGTCCGACCGGATCGCGGTCATGAACCACGGCCGGGTCGAGCAGGTCGACGAGCCCGAGGCCGTCTACGAGCGCCCGAACACCACCTTCGTCGCCGGCTTCATCGGCGTCTCGAACCTGATGCCGGCCGTTGTCGAGGGCGGCGGCGGCGACCGCACCCGGGTCCGCCTCGACGCCGGGGTCGAGGTCGAGGCCTCGGGGAACGGCCTCGTCCCGGGCGAGCGCTGCCACGCCGTGGTCCGGCCCGAGAAGCTCTACGTCACGCCGAAGGGCCAACCGGACCCGGCCGGCGCCGACAGCGCCCAGGCGGTCGACGGCATCGTCGTCAGCTCCGTCTACCTCGGCACCGCGACGCAGCTCGTGGTCGAGCTCCGCGACAAGGCTCGGATGACGGTTCTCTGCCCGAACACGAACGAGTCGGAGCGGCAGTCGCTTCCCGGCGGCGGGGCCGACGTCACCCTCTCCTGGACACCCGAGCACATTCATCTCGTCCGTGAGTCCGGCGCCGAGCGGGCGACCGCCGACCACGAGGCCCTCGCCCGCGACGCCGGATCGCCGGCGGGCCAGCGGAGTTGACCGGCAAGACCTTGAACGACCAAGAGACCGAGAGATCACGTCCAACCGCCGAGGAGGCGAATCGAAGATGAAGAACGGGGCAAAGGGTATGGCCCGCGCGCTGGTGGCATTCGGGGTGCTGGTCGCGGCATTGCTGCTCGTCGCCTGTGGCGGGGATGACGGCGGGATCGAAGGCGGAGCCGACACCGGCGGCGCCTCGACGGCGATGGCCGAGGGGCAGCCGAGCGGGACCCTGACGATCTCGAACTGGCCGTTCTACATCGACAACGACACCGTGCCGGACTTCGAGAAGGCGACCGGCCTGTCGGTCAAGTACACCGAGGACGTCAACGACAACGCCGAGTTCTTCGGCAAGATGCAGCCGCTGCTCAGCGAGGGCGAGTCCGGAGGCCGCGACATCATGGTCGTCACCGACTGGATGGCGAACAAGATGAACAAGCTCGGCTACCTTCAGGATTTCGATCAGGAGGCGGTCAAGCCGGCGATGGACAACCTCGTCCCGGCCCTGCAGAGCCCGACGTTCGACCCCGACCGGACGTTCTCGCTGCCGTGGCAGGCCGGCATGACCGGCCTGGTCGTCAACACGGCCGAGGCACCCGACGTGAAGTCGATCAACGACCTCTTCGACCCCAAGTACAAGGGCCAGGTCGAGATGCTGACCGAGATGCGGGACACGGTGCCGCTGGTCATGAAGGCCGACGGGATCGACCCGAAGACGGCAACCAAGGAAGACTGGCTGAACACGATCGACAAGATCAAGGAGGCCGCCGACTCCGGCCAGATCCGCAAGTTCACCGGCAACAACTACACCAACGACCTCGCCAACGGCGACGCCGTTGCGGTGATCGGCTGGTCCGGCGACGCGATCCAGCTCCAGGCCGACAACCCGGACATCCAGTTCGTGATGCCGACCGAGGGGTGCATGATCTGGGCCGACAACATGGTCATCCCGGTCGGGGCGCCGAACCCGACGGCCGCCTACGCATGGATGAACTACGTGTACGAGCCCAAGAACCAGGCTCAGATCACGGACTACAACTACTACTTCTCGCCGGTCGACGGCGTGAAGGAGATCCTCGAGAAGCAGGATCCGCAGGCGGCGAAGAGCCCGCTGATCTTCCCGACCGACCAGTACACGACGAACTGCACGAACCAGGTCGATCCTCCGGGCAGCGACGAGGACGTCTCCGAGGTCGAGCAGGCATTCCAGGCCGTCATCACCGGCTGAGCGCGGATCGGGCCTGACGGCGGCGGCTGAGTTGGATCGATGAACGGAGAGTCGAAACCACTCAGCCGCCGCCTGGTCCCGTACTGGTTGATGGGGCCGGGCCTGCTCTGGCTGGTCCTGTTCTTCGTCATCCCGCTCTACTTCATGGCCCGGCTCGCGCTCGAGTCCGGCACCCTGGAAACGGGCTTCACCTTCTCTTGGGAGTGGTCGAACTTCTCCGACGCGATCTCGCGCTACAACGAGCAGTTCATCCGCTCATTCGTCTACGCCGGCGTGGCGACCCTGATCGCGCTCGTGATCGCCTACCCGCTGGCCTATGCGATCGCGTTCCGCGGCGGGCGCTGGAAGAACGCGCTGCTGTTCGCGGTCGTCGCCCCGTTCTTCGTCACCTACCTGATCCGGACGATCGCCTGGACGACGATCCTCTCCGACGACGGCGTCGTGGTGGACGTCCTCAAAGCGGTCGGCATCGTCGGCGAAGACGGCCGCGTGCTGGCGACGCCGGCGGCCGTGATCGCCGGGATCACCTACAACTTCCTGCCGTTCATGGTGCTGCCGATCTACGCCAGCCTCGAACGTCTCGACCCGCGCCTGATCGAGGGCGCGAAGGACCTCTACTCCTCCCCGCGGGCGGCGTTCATGAAGGTCACCCTGCCCCTCTCGGCGCCCGGGATCGTCGCCGGCACCCTGCTCACGTTCATCCCCGCGGCCGGCGACTACATCAACGTGCTCTTCCTCGGCTCCACGAACACCTCGATGGTGGGTAACGCGATCCAGTCGCTGTACCTGAACCTGCGCGACTACCCGACCGCGGCGGCGCTCTCGTTCATCCTCATGGCCGTGATCATGGCCCTCGTCGTGATCTACATCCGCTTCGCCGGCTCCGAGGCACTGATGGGTGAGGAGGAGGAGGCGACGTGAGCCGCGCCTGGAAGTGGCTCCGGTACCACGGGGTCAGCATCTGGGCGGCGCTCGCGATCGCCTACCTGCTGGTCCCGATCGCGCTGATCGCCGTCTTCTCGTTCAACGATCCCGAGGGCAAGTTCAACTACATCTGGAACGGGTTCACAACCGAGCACTGGACGAACATCTTCGGCATCGAGGAGCTGACCGACGCGTTCCTGACCAGCCTCCGGCTCGCGGCGCTCTCGACCATCATCGCCACGATCCTGGGCACGATGATCGCCCTGGCGCTGGTCCGGCACAACTTCCACGGCCGGCGGGTCGCCAACTTCCTGATCGTCATCCCGATGGCGACGCCCGAGGTCGTGATCGGCGCATCGCTGCTGTCGATGTTCCTGATCTACGGGATCTCGCTCGGGTTCTTCAGCCTCCTGCTCGCGCACGTGATGTTCTCGATCTCGTTCGTCGTCATCGTCGTCCGCTCGCGGCTGATCGGCTTCGACCGCCGGCTCGAGGAGGCGGCCCGCGACCTCGGCGCGACACCCATGACGACGTTCCGGACGGTAACCGCGCCGCTGCTCATGCCGGGGATCATCGGCGCGGCACTGCTCGCCTTCGCGCTCTCGATCGACGACTTCGTGATCTCCAACTTTACATCCGGGACGACGGTCACGTTCCCGCTCTACATCTTCGGCGCCGCGCAGCGCGGCATCCCGGTCGAGGTCTACTCGGTCGCGACGCTGCTGTTCGCGGTCACGGTCCTGGCGATGATCTTCGTGACCTGGCAGCAGCGCCGCGCCGAGAAGCTGGCGGAGATCCGCCCCGACGACGAGGACGAGACCGGGTTGAGCGCGCTCGCCTCCGGTCGCGAGCCGATCTCGAGCACCGGCTCCGCCGCCTGAGCACCGGTTCCGGGTGGCGGGCGGCGCGGTCGGGGCACCGCCTCCGCACTCGATCCGCTGGCGCCGGCGTGGGCGGTGGAGCACCGCCTCCGCACTCGCTTCGCTCGCGCTGAGTGTCGGCGGCGCCTCCACCGCCCACGCCGGTTGTGTCGGTCGGTGATGGCCGCGTACTCCGCTGTGGACAAAGGGGGAGGTCAGATTGTTCAACAATGTTCCCTGGCCGACGAGTACCATCGATGGCGCACTTTCGAGACAAGGAGATCGGCCATGGAGCCGCAGACGCTGGCAGCAGAGGACACCGGGCGGGACGCGACCGGACAACCCGAGTCATTGAAGAACTACATCGGCGGCGAGTGGGTGGAGTCGGCTGCGACCGATCACATCGACGACGTCGATCCCGCCACCGGCGAGGTGCTGGCACGCGTCCCGCTGTCGACGCTCGCCGACGTCGACGCCGCTGCGAAGGCGGCCCGCGCCGCCCAGCCAGGGTGGGCAGCGGTATCGGTCGCAAAGCGGGCGCGCGCCGTCTTCGCGCTCCGTGAGGCGCTCTGGGAGCACCGCGACGAGCTCACCCGCCTCGTAACCCAGGACATGGGCAAGGCGCTCGATGACGCCCGCGGCGAAGTCGGCCGCGGGATCGAGTCGACCGAGGTCGCCTGCGGGATCCCGACGCTGCTGAAGGGCGAGAACCTCGAGAACGTCGCGGGCGGGGTCGACGTCGAGATGTGGCGCCAGCCCGTCGGCGTCGTCGCCGCGATCACGCCGTTCAACTTCCCGGCGATGATCCCACTCTGGTTCCTTCCCTACGCGATCGCCTGCGGCAACACCTTCATCCTGAAGCCGTCGGAGCGCGACCCGCGCACGCCCCAGCGGATCGTCGAGCTCGTCGACGGGATCGACCAGATCCCGGCCGGCGTCGTCAACATCGTCCACGGCGCCCACGACGCGGTCAACGGTCTCCTCGACCACCCCGAGATCGACGCGATCAGCTTCGTCGGGCAGGCCTCGACGGCCCTGCACGTCATGGAGCGCGGCACCCGCTCGGGCAAGCGGGTGCAGGCGCTCGGCGGCGCCAAGAACTCGATGGTCGTCATGGACGACGCCGATCTCGATCGGGCGATCCCGGCGATGATGCAGTCGGCGTTCGGCAACGCCGGGCAGCGCTGCCTGGCCGGATCGGTCGCGGTCGTCGTCGGTGACGAGGAACGCCGCCGCGAGGTCCGCTCGGCGCTGGCCGAGGCCGCCACCAACCTGCCGACCGGCAACGGCACTGACGAGGGTGTCGTCTGCCCGCCGATGGTCGCCGCGGACGCCCGCGACCGGGTCGCCGCCGCCGCCGACCGAGCGATCGACCAGGGCTCGGAGGTCGTCGTCGACGGCCGCGAGCGCACCAACGCCGCCGGGGCCCTGATGGGGCCGACGATCCTCACCGTCGCCGACCGGGAGTCGGAGCTGGCCCGTGACGAGCTGTTCGGGCCGCTGCTGGCGGTCCTCGAGGTCGGTGACCTCGACGAGGCCCTCGAGTTCGTCAACGCGTCGCGGTACGGCAACGCGTCGGTGATCTTCACCGCCTCCGGCGGGGCCGCCCGCCAGTTCCGCAACGAGGTCGAGGCGGGGATGGTCGGCGTCAACATCGGCGTACCGGCACCGGTTGCCTGGTTCCCGTTCGCGGGATGGAAGGACTCGATGGTCGGCGACCTCCACGCCAACGGCTTCGACGCGATCGATTTCTACACGCGCAAGAAGGTCCTGACGACCCGCTGGTAACCGGGCGACGGACGGAGTCGTAGGCTGGCCCTGTGTTCATCAGCTACGACCCCGACACCGGCGCCGCCTACATCAGCCTGATCCCCGAGGACGCGGGCTTCGTCCCGCGCTCGGCGATCACCCTCGAGGAGGTCGAGGCGCTCGGCGATGCGGCGGGCGAGATCGTCCTCGACGTCGACGAGGAGGGCCGGCTCGTCGGGATCGAGGTGCTCGCGCCCGAGAGCCTTCTCCGCTCGGAGACCCTCGGACACCTGCGCGGCTAGTTCCTAGAGGTCCTTCAGCTTGCGGATCTGGAAGGCGCGGACGATGTCGGTCACACCCGACATCAGCGCCCAGATCCCGGCGAAGACGAGCAGCGTGTACTGCTTCTCGATGAAGAACTGACCGCCCGTCCAGAAGGCGAGGATCACCATCAGGACCCCGGCGCCGAGGCCGAGCCACCAGACGTCGTTCTCATCGCGCTCGGCGAAGGCCTGGATGATCCAGAAGATCCCGACGATCAAGAACAGGAAGCCGAGGATGTCGGCGATCGCCGCGAACGTGTTCTCCGGGGATATGAACGCGATCACCCCCGCGATCACGAACAGGAACCCGAACAGCACGAACAGCCAGCCACCGCGCTCGACCATTCCGGCGATCGCGAACTGCTGGATGCCGCTGATGAAGAACATCAGCCCGATCAGCACGCCGACGGTGGTGATCGAGGCCTGATCGAACTGGAGGATGACCAGCGAGATCACCACCCAGCCGATCCCGAACACGAGCCACAGCCACCAGAACCTCGCCAGGCCGCGGAGCATCTCGCGCCCCTCGGCCCCCTTCGCCATCGGACTTCCTTCCATCGTCACTCCTCGCTCGTCGGATCGAACCCTGCGCCCGACGTCGTATTCGCCGCCGGGAATCCGTCTCCTTGCCTGCTCAGCGGCCGACGTGGATCCCGATCCGCTCCGGGATCCCGCTGACCATGCGGGTGATCGGGCCCGGGGTCCGGCCCTGCTCCTCGGCGGCCTCCTTGCGGATGATCGCCCGGCGGATGATCGCGCCGCCGGCGAACCGGAACGGCTCCGGCGGAACGCTGACCGGGGGCGGATCGACGATCGGCAGGCTCGTGAAGTCGTCGCGCCGGTCGAGCGCCATCGAGGCCAGAGCATGGCCGACCAGCTGCGAGGGACCGACGCCGTGACCGGTGTATCCGAAGCCCGCGAAGCTGCGGTCGCCGACGGTGCGGATCATCGGCAGGTGGGTCGGCGAGACGTCGATCGGCCCGCCCCACGCATGGGTCACGGCGCGGTGGCCGAGCTGCGGGAAGAAGCGGCGCAGGTGAGCCTGGACGTCGGTGGTGACCTCGGGGTCGATCTCGGCGTGGCCATGGACGTTGGCGCCTCGCACGATCTTGCCGCCACCCCATCCGAACGCGATCCGGCCGTCCCTGGTCGTCCGGAAGTAGTTGATCATGTGCCGGGAGTCGGTGATGCACTCGCCGCCGGTCCAGCCGAGCTCCTCGAGCACGTCGGGGACGGGCTCGGTGATCACCATGTGGCTGGAGGTCAGGGTCAGAGCCCGCCGCAGCGGCCGGAAGCGGAGCAGGGAGCCGCCGGCGCCGAGGATCGCCGCGCCGGCCCAGACCCGCCCGCCCGGGGTCGCGGCGACGACGGTGTCGCCGCTCTCGGTCAGCGAGTCGACCCGGGTGTGCTCGTGGATCTCGACCCCGGCCTCGAGGATCCGGGTCCGCAGGCCGGCGGCGAGCCGCGCCGGCTGGACGGTGGCGGCGATCGGGTAGAAGGCGGCGGCGCGGAACAGCGGCGAGTCGCAGCGCCGGCGGGCGGCCTCGCCGTCGATGATCTCGATCCGGCCCGGCTCGCCGAGCTCGGCGCACGCCTCAGCGACCGGCTCCCAGGCGCGATCGAAGTTCGGCGCCGTCGACGCCTGCAGGTAGCCGCCGTTGGTGAACCAGGCATCGACGTCATGCTCCTCACACCACTGGCCGATTGCCCGCACCGAATCGTCTCCGGCGCGGACCATCGTGACGGCGGCCCGGTCGCCGAAGCAGCGCCGCAGGGTCGGCAGGTTGAACGACATCGAGTTGACGAAGCCGCCGTTCCGGCCGCTCGGGCCGAACCCGCAGTGGTCGGCCTCGAGCAGCACGACCCGCGCATCGGGCTCCTGCCGCTTCAGCCACCACGCCGCCCAGAGGCCGGTGTAGCCACCGCCGACGACGACCACGTCGGCCACCAGGTCCTCGGTCAGCGCGGGCAGCGAAGGCGTACCCTCGAGACCGGCCTCCTCGATCCAGTATCCGTGCGCGTCGTGCCGCATCGAGCTCAGGCTCCGCCCCAGATCACCTAGAACGTCTGGGGAGCCTCGGCGGCCCGTGCGGTGCTGTGTTCGATCATCGTCGCCTGGACGTCATGCACGGGATCTTCGGGCGCACGCGTTCGCCGCGTCCACTCGCCCTCGGCGTCGAGCGTCCAGGCACCGGTGTTGTCGTCGAGGCTGAGCTCGAGGATGTCGAGCATCTCCTGCTTGACGCCCTCGTCCTCGACCGGGATGACCAGCTCGACCCGGTTGTAGAGGTTGCGGGGCATCAGATCCGCCGAGCCCGTGTAGACGCGGGTCTCGCCCGGACGCTCGAAGCAGTAGATGCGGGAATGCTCGAGGAAGCGCCCGAGCACCGAGACGACCGAGATGTTCTCGGAGACGCCCTCGACGCCGGGCCGCAGCGCGCAGATGCCGCGAACGTTCAACAGCACCTCGACGCCGGCCTGGGACGCCCGGTAGAGCGCCTGGATCGTCCGCGGGTCGAGCAGCGAGTTCATCTTCATCCGGATCCGGGCGGGACGGTCCGGCGTATGGGCCTCGATCGTCCGCTCGATCTCGGCGAGCAGCCCCTCGGAGAGGTTGAACGGCGCGATCAGCGCCTTCCGGTAGTTCTGCGGGCGGGCGTAGCCGGTCAGGTAGTTGAACATCTCCGCGATGTCCGAGCAGATGTCGGGATCGACCGTGAACAGGCCGAGGTCGGTGTAGAGCCGCGCCGTCTTCGGGTTGTAGTTGCCGGTGCCGATATGGGCGTAGTGACGAACGCCGTCCCCCTCGCGGCGGGCGATCAGCACGCACTTGGCATGCGTCTTCAGGGCGGGGATGCCGTAGACGACGTGGACGCCGGCCTGCTCGAGCTTCTTCGCCCAGCGGATGTTGGCCTGCTCGTCGAAGCGGGCCTTCAGCTCCACCATGCAGACCGCCTGCTTGCCTCGCTCGGAGGCGAGGATCAGGGCCGGGACGAGCGGCGAGTCGTCGCTGGTCCGGTACACGGTCTGCTTGATCGCGAGCACGTCGGGGTCGTTGACGGCCTGGCGGACGAACGCCTCCACGGAGGTCTGGAACGAGTCGTAGGGATGATGGACGAGGATGTCGCCCTCGCGGATCGCGGCGAGCAGGTCCATCGTCTGGCCCTCCGGCGCCTGCAGCCGGGTCTGGGTGACCGGCGAGAACGGCGTGAAGCGGAGCTCGTCGAAGCCGGAGACGCCGGCGATGTCGAAGAGGTCGTCCATGCCGATCCAGCCGACGTCGTAGACCTGGTCGGAGCCGATGCCGAGCAGTGAGATCAGGCGCTCGCGGAGCCGCGGCTCGAGCTCGCCCTGGAGCTCCAGCCTGATCACCTCGCCGAAGCGGCGGCGGCGGATCTCCTCCTCGACCGCACGGCGGAGGTCGTCGGCCTCGTCGGAGACGTCGTAGTCGGTGTCACGGGTGACCCGGAAGAGCGTGTGCCCGACCACCTCCATGCCCGGGAACAGGGCTTCGAGGTTGTGGGAGATGACGTCTTCGAGCGCGACGAACGTGTTGCCGTCGCCGAGCGGCAGGTAACGGCGGAGCAGCTCCTTCGGCACCTTCACGCGCGCCATCACCTCGGTGTCCTGGACGGGGTCGCGGAGGACGACGAGGAGGCTCAGCGAGAGGTTCGAGATGTACGGGAAGGGCCGGCCGACGCCGAAGACGAGCGGTGTCAGGGCGGGGAACACGCGGCTGTCGAACAGCTCGTCGATCTCGGCGAGCTCCTCGGCCGTGGCCTCGGCATAGGAGATGATCCGGATCCCGTGCTCGGCCATCGTCGGCAGCAGCTCGCCGACGAGGCATTGCTCGATCCGCTCGCGCTGGGCGATCGCGCGCTCGCGGAGGGCGGCGAGGACCTCGACCGGGGAGATCCCGTCGGCCCCACCCGCGGTCAGCGAAGCGACGATCTTGTCGTGGACCCCGGCGACCCGCACCATGTAGAACTCGTCGAGGTTGCTCTCGTAGATCGCACAGAACTTGAGGCGCTCGAGCAGCGGCAGGCTCTTGTCCTCGGCGAGCTGCAGGACCCGGTCGTTGAAGTCCATCCACGAGAGCTCGCGGTTGAAGTAGAGCCACGAGTCCTCGAGGTCGACCGCCTCGACGGGCGCGGGCGCGGGCTCGTCGGGAGCGGTCTCGGTGGGGCCGCCGACGACGGCGGCAGCGTCCCGTTCGATGTCGAGCTCGCTCACTGGATCAACTGTAGAGCGCCGGGGTCCTCGGTGGGACATCGGCGCCGGCGCCTGAACGGTGCCCCGTCACCGCCGGCTACTTCACCTCGGACTCAGCCTCCGCGAGCTCCGCCGCCGCCCGCTCGGCCGCCGCGGCCGCCGCCACCCGCTGCCGTTCCGCCGCCTCGAGGGCGTGGCGGGCCCGCTCGGCGCGCTCGGCCGCGCGCCGCGCCTCCGCGGCGCGGGCAATCTCCCGATCGGCGGCGCGGATCAGCAGCCGCCAGACGCCGCGATCCTCGGTCTCGGCCCAGAGCTCGGTGAAGCGGTCGAAGAGCAGGGACCGGCGGGCTCGCAGGTAGACCTCGAGGACGTCGAGTCCGCGGTAGACGGTCCGGTGCGGGGCGCGGGCGGCCAGCTTCGGGTCGAGGTCGGGGTCGTGGCCGGCGCGGGAGCGGACCGCCTCGGCGTCGGCGAGACGAAGCTCTCGCCGGTGGCGGGCGAGGCGCGGCAGCATGACGTCGCAGTCGTGGATCTCGCCGAGCAGGTCCTGCAGGTCCTTGGCGCGGCGGCGGGCGGTCGCCGCGGGGCGGCCGAAGCAGAAGCCGGTCGCCTCGAGGACGTAGCGAAGGCGCTTGGCGGCGATCCGCATGTCGTGCTGGATCTCGGAGGCGTCGGGCTCGAGCGCGTCGGCTGCGAGGGAGCGCATCTCGTCGACCCGGACGAGCACGATCCGGGCGCCGTTCTCGGCCAGCGTCCCGGCCGGGTCGAGCTGCTTGACCTTGCGGGCCTTCACGCCTCGGTCTCCCCCGGTTCCGCGACCGAGGAGGGCTCCGGGCCGGCGGCATCGCGGGCCGCCGCCGCGAGCCCGTGGATCGCCGCCTCGAGCCGAGCGAGGCGGTCGGACTCGACCGGGGCGGCGAGCTCGTCGTTGGCGACGAGCTGCTCGGCTTCGAGCTCCTCGATCAGCGACCCGATCCCGCGGCGATCCGGGTGCGGCATCGCGGCGGCGAACGATCCGAGCATCGCTATCGCGACATCGCGGTCGCGGCGCTCGCCCAGGGCGTCGGCCAGCTCCTTGACCTCGGCAAGAACCGCTTTCGCCCCGGCCTTCGGGAAGCACGGCCAGAAGACCTCGATCGCCGCCCGGAGCCGCCGCGAGGCGACCCGCATGTCGTGGACGCGCTCGATGTCGTCGACGTCGAGGACGTTGGCCGAGTGATCGATCAGCTCCTGACAGCGGACCTCGAGGACCCGCGCGGCGACCTCGCCGTAGGCGAGGTCGGTGCTCAAGCCAGGGATCTCACGCGGCTTGGCCATCTCGCCGCACCCTATTCGCTGCGGCGCCGCCGGTGCGGCTATTCGATCCCGCTCGCGGAGCCGCCGTCGTCGTCGCCGAGCATCTCGAGGATCACTCCCTCGCGGAGGCCGCCCTTGCCGATCTGCAGCGGCTGGCCGAGCAGCTGCGAGAACTGCTCGAGCAGCAGGACTCCGGCGGCCAGCACCTCGACCCGGCGGGGATCGAGCTCGAACTTCTTGGCGACCTCGGCGGCCGGGTCGCTGGTCAGGACGCGGACGCCGCGTTCGAGCGTCTCGTACTCGAGGACCGCACCGACGAGCCGGCGCAGCGAGGTCGCGCTGCCGCCGACGGCGACCGCCTGGTCCGGGTGCTCGAGCTCGGCGTCGGCGAAGAAGTCCTCGATCCGCTCGCGCAGGCGGCGGATCTCGGCCGGCCCTGGGGGATCCCCGGTGATCAGATCCTCGGAGAGCACGCCGGAGCCGATCTCGAACGAACGAACCTCGCGGACGCCCGCGGCGATCGTCCCGATGCTCACCTCGGAGGAGCCGCCGCCGACGTCGACCACGGCGATCTCGCCTTCGACCGGGTGGCCGAGCGCCTTCGTCGCCCCGATGAAGGCCAGCCGACCCTCCTCGTGGTCGCTGAGCACGTCGACCGGAACCCCGGAGGCGCGCTCGATCTCGGCCGCGAAGTCACCGCCGTTGGCCGCCTTGCGGATCGCGGCGGTCGCGACGATCCGGATCGCCTCCGCCCCGAGCTCCTGGGCGAGCCGAACCTGTGTGCAGACGACGTCGACGACCTCGTGCAGCTTCTGCTCGGAGATCTCGCCGCCGCCCCGGATCACGTCCTTGCCGATCCGCGTGTAGGCGCGCTGCTCCATCACCTTGCGGAGCTGGCCCTCATCCGGTTCGGCGACGAGTACGCGCGTCGTGTTGGACCCGATGTCGATCGCAGCACAGAGCATCCGCCTGCGGATGATCTTGTCAGAGGACGGACGGCGGGCACTCGCGGGACGCGGGCGCTCGACCACAGGCGCTCGTAACCGCATCGGCCCTGCCCGCGCCGCCGCTGCGGCGCTCGACATCCGTCAGCCGGTCGCCGCCCGGGGCTTCGAGGCGTCCTCGAACTCCTCGAAGAGACCCGTGACCACGAACACGGCCTGCTCGCCGATGTCGACCGCGTTGTCGCCCATCCGCTCGAGAGCCCGGGCAACGAGCATCATCGACATCCCCCACTCGCGCCTTTCCAGTTCGTCACCGATCTCGATGGCGAGCCGGAAGCACTCCCGGTTGAGGTTGTCGACCACGTCGTCGCCACGGACCAGATCGCGAGCCACCTCCACGTCTCGCGACGCGAACGCCTGCTTGGCCTGGCCGAGAAGCGCCTTGACCTGCCGGCCCATCGTCACGAGATCCGCCAGCATCCGCTCGTCCTGGGGCGCGTCATGGCCGGTCAGGGGGATGAGCTTCGCGATGTTCACGCACTGATCTCCCATCCGCTCGACCGACTTGATGAGATGGAGCAGCGCCGCGATCAACCGCAGGTCGGTGGCGACCGGCCCCTGGGTCGCAAGCAGGGTGAGGATCGACTGATGAACCTCGAGGTAGCGGCCGTCGATCCGATCGTCGTCGGCGATGACGAGCTCCGCGAGCTCGACGTCATGGTGCTCGAGCGCCTCGAGCGTCCGACCGAGCGTCTCGACGACGAGGTCGATGCCACCGAGCGCGCGCTCCTCGAGCTGCTCGAGCTCCTCCTGGTAATGGACCCGGGTCCGTTCCGACATCGTCAGCCGACCTTTCCGCTCACGTAGTCCTCGGTTCGGGGATCAGAGGGATTGGTGAAGATCTTCTCGGTTGCGTCGTATTCGACGATCCGGCCCCAGCGGTTCTGCTCGGTCGAATCGAGTTCGACCATCAGGAACGCCGTCCGGTCCGAGACCCTCGCCGCCTGCTGCATGTTGTGGGTGACGATCACGATCGAGAACTCCCGCTTCAGCTCCATCATCAGATCCTCGATCTTCCCGGTCGAGATCGGGTCGAGGGCCGAGCAGGGCTCGTCCATCAGGATCACGTCGGGCTCGACGGCGATGCAGCGCGCGATGCAGAGGCGCTGCTGCTGCCCTCCCGACAACCCGAATGCGTTGCTGTCGAGCCGATCCTTGACCTCGTCCCACAGCGCGGCTCCCCGCAGCGCCTTCTCGACGATCTCGTCCATGTCGCCCTTCATGCCGAGGATGCGCGGCCCGAACGCGATGTTGTCGTAGATCGACTTCGGGAACGGATTCGGCTTCTGAAACACCATCCCGATCAGCTTCCGGACCTGAACGGGATCGACCTTCGGTCCGTAGAGATCCTCACCGTGGTAGAGGAGCCGTCCCGTCACCTTCGCGGTCGGGACGAGGTCGTTCATCCGATTCAGGCAGCGGATCAAGGTGCTCTTGCCACAGCCGGAGGGACCGATCAGGGCGGTCACCTCCTGCTTGTAGATATCCAGCGTGACGTCTTTGACGGCCGGAGCGTCGCCGTAGGAGACCGAGATGTCCTCGAGCTCGAAGACCTTCTCGAGGCTGCTGATGTCGCCGGCCGCATGGAAGCGCCCCGGCTGGACGGCGATGGCCCGCTCCCCGGGTGCAGGTGGCGCCTCCTCGGCGTCGGTCTTCTCGCTGAAACGTTCCTCAGTCAGTTCGCTCACTCCGTTCTCCTACCAACGTTGCTCGTATCGGTTCCTCAGCCAGATGGCGAAGGAGTTCATCGCGATCAGAACCGCCAGCAGCACGATGATCCCGGCCGCCGCGAGGACCTGGAACTCGGCTTGAGGCTGCTTGACCCAATTGAAGATCACCAACGGGAGGGCGGTGAAGCCACTCGCAGGACCACTCGGATCGTAGGTGACGAACGTCGCCGCGCCGAGGGGGATGAGCGGGGCCGTCTCGCCGATCGCCCGCGAGATCGCGAGGATCACGCCTGTCGCGATGCCGGGAATCGCCGCGGGGAGGACCTGCTTGCGGGTCGTCTGCAACCGCGTCGCCCCCAGCGCCATCGATCCCTCCTTGATCGACGGCGGGACGGATCGGATCGCCTCGCGCGCGACCAGGATCACGATCGGGAGCACCAGCAACGTCAGCGTGATCGACGCCGTGATGACCGTGAATCCGAGGCTGAGCGGACCGCGTGCGACGAAGGCGAGGCCGAGGAGCCCGTAGATGATCGAGGGGACCGCAGCCAGGTTCTGGATGTTCACCTCGACGGCGCGAGCCCAGCGGCTCTGCTTGCTCGTGTACTCCTCGAGGAAGATCGCGGTTCCGACCCCGATCGGGATGATGAAGAGGATCACGAAGGCCATGATCCAAAGCGTGCCGATGATCGCTGAATGGAGGCCGGCGTTGTCCGGCAGCGACGAGGTGCCGTTCGTCAGCAGATCCATGTTCAGGCGCGGCCAGCCCTTGATCAGGTTGTCGCCGATGAGCAGGGCGAGACCGACGAGCGCGATCGTTATCGCCAGGAAGAGCAGCGATGCGAAGACGGAGTTGCGGATCACGTCCCGGCGGGGCTGATCGCTGAGGATCCCCGCCGTCGCCCCCCGTGCTCCAGCTATTGCGATCTCCGCGCGGGCGGTGCGCGGGTTGAACTCGTCGCTCATTCGTAGACCTCCCGGAACCTGCGAACCAGCCTGATCGAGAGGACGTTCATCAGCAGGGTCATCAGGAAGAGCAGCAGCGCGACGGCGAACACCGTCTTGTAGGTGATCGTTCCGGTGGCGATGTCGCCCGTCGCCGTCGTCGCGATGAACGCCGTCATCGCCTGGATCGGCTCGACCGGGTTCAGCGTCAGGTTGGGCGTGTTGCCGGCCGCCAGAAGGACGACCATCGTCTCGCCGATCGCGCGCGACGAAGCGAGGACGATGGACGCGACGACACCGGAGAGCGCGGCCGGCAGGACGACCCTGCTCGCCACCTTCGACTTGGTCGCTCCGAGTGCGTACGCACCCTCGCGGAGCCCGTTGGGAACGGCGCTCATCGCATCCTCCGAGACGGTCGCGATGATCGGAACGATCAGGAGCCCGATCGCGAGACCGCCGGCGAGGGCGCTGAAGATGCCCGGTCCGTCGCCGAGGAATCCCGGCCAGATCTTCTGCAGCTGGGGCGTGATGAAGACGAGGGCGAAGAAGCCGAAGGCGACGGTGGGCACGCCGGCCAGCACCTCGAGGATCGGCTTGAAGAACCTGCGGGAGCGCGGGCTCGCGTACTCACTGAGATAGAGCGCCGAGGCGATCCCGATCGGAACCGCGAAGAGCAGCGACCAGAAGGTGATGCTGAGCGTGCCGACAACGATCGGCAGGACCCCGAAGGTCGGCGGCGTGAAGGTCGGCCCCCAGTCGGTCCCGAACAGGAAGTCCTTGATCGGCACGTCCCCGAAGAACTCGACCGAGGGCACGAGGAGCGAGACGACGATCGCGGTGGTGGTGATCACCGAGATCGCCGCGCTCGCCGCGAGCAGCCCGATCACGAGCTTCTCGCCGTAGCGCGGACTCGCGGCCTCCAGCCGCGGCTTCGTCAGAGCCGCTGGGCCGGAGGCCGCGATGTCGCTCGCCTGCATCGTGCTTCCCCTGGCGCCGCCTAGCTGCCGGCGACCGCCGACTCGGCCTTCGACTGCTGCTCGTCCGTCATCGGGATGAACCCGACCTGGGGCGAGATGTCGTTGGCGTTGTCGACGTAGTACTGGACGAACGGATCCAGCGCCTCATCGCTCTGCAGCATGTCCGTGTTCACGTAGACGAACAGCGGACGCCCGAGTGGCTTGTAGGTGCCGTCCTGGACGGTCTCCTCGGAAGGAGCCACGCAACCGTCACCGCCGTCGATCTCGGCTGCCTTCAGGTTGCCCTCGTTCTCCTTGTAGTAGGAGTAGCCGAAGTAACCGATTCCGCCCTCGGAGCCTTCTACGCCGGTGACGGTCTGGTTGTCGTCCTCGCCGACGTTGTTGTAGTCCTTCGTCTGGACGCCTTCCTCGCCGTTGACCGCTCCGGTGAAGTAGTCGAACGTGCCGGAGTCGGTTCCGGGCCCGAAGCGCTCGATGTCCGCGTCGAACGGCGGATCGAGGTCACTGACGTCGGACCAGCTGTTGGCCGGGTTGTCGGGCGTCCATATCTGGGCGAGCTGATCGACGGTCAAGCAGGTGACCGGGTTCTCGTTGTTGAGGACCACCGTCAGCGCGTCGTTGGCGACCTGCGCCTGCTCGAAGTTCACTCCCCCCTTCTTGCAGAGAGCTTCCTCCTCGGGCTCGATCGGCCGGGACGCGTCGTTGATCACGGTCTCGCCGGCGCAGAACTTCTCGAACCCACCGCCGGTTCCGGACTCGCCGACCGAGACCTCAACGTCGGGGTTCTCGGCGTTGAACTGCTCGGCGACGACCTGGGTGAGCGGGCCGACCGTGCTCGAACCGTCGATCCGCAGGGATCCGGACAGGCCGGTCGGTGTCGAGGATGATCCGTCTGAGCTCGTGTCGTCGCTGCTTCCGCAGGCGGAAGCGCCGACGGCCAGGACACCGACGCATGCGCTCATCGCGATGAACTTGGGTGAGTTCACTGGTGGTTGGCTCCTTGTTCGATTGACATACGGGCGCAGCGTCCCAGCCAATCCGCGCGAGCTTGTTACGGGCCTGTGCCCGTGCTGTGAAAAAGGTGTGAACGGAGGCAGGACCCGGCTCGTGAAGCCGGAACTGCCGCGTTTCTAGGCGTCGGCCGGCTCGAGCTCGGTCGTTGCCGGGTCCGAGGCCGAACCGGCTGCCGCCGGCGGCTGACCGGCGGGGGGATCGGCGGCGGTGGCGTCGAGCGGCTCGGGATCGAAGCGGTAGCCGATCCCGAAGTGCGTGTGGATGTAGGCCCAATTCGGGGAGCGCTGCTCGAGCTTGATCCGGAGCTTGCGGATGAAGACGTCGACCGAGCGGTCGCCGTGTGCCATCTCATAACCCCAGACCCGGCGGTAGATCTCACCGCGCTCGATGACACTGCCCTGGGCGTCGGAGAGCGCCTGGAGCAGCTCGAACTCGCGGCGGGTCAGGTCGGCGCTGCGGCCGGCGACGAACGCCTGATACTGGTCGCCGCGGATCTCGAGCTCGCCGACGACGAGCGGACCGCGCTCGGCCTCGCCGGAGGCGCGCCGGCGCCGGCGGCGGACCACGGCCTCGATCCGGGCCATGACCTCCTCGGGGTGGCACGGCTTGGCGACCCAGTCGTCGGCCCCGAGCCGGAGCCCGCGGACCCGCTGGGCGACGGTCGACTCGTCGGTGCAGATGATCACGCCGAGGCCGGGGAGCATCCCGCCGACGCGTTCGAGGAAGGGCCACGCCTCCTCGGGCGGCAGGACCGACATGTCGAGCACGAGTGCGTTGATCTTCATCGCGACGAGCTCGTCGACGGGAACGATGCCGCCGAGGACGCGGTGCTGCCAGCCGGCCGCGTCGAGCCGCTTGCCCAGCACCTTCAGAAAGGCGCCGTCGCGGTCGATCACCGCGATTCTGAGTGTTCCCGTCGAGGAGCTCATGCGAGCGGGCCGGGCGCGGCCTCGCGTCTCATCGTACCGGGGCCGGACCGCGAATTCGTCGTTTTCCGGCGCCGGTAACCGGATTTTCACAACCCCGTTTCCGGATCTTCACCGGCGCCCGCCCGGCGGCGGCGAGTGTGCACGGTGAGCACGGGAGCGCATCCTCGTGCCGCGCGCGGCCTCCTCCTGCCCCCGGGCCGCGCGCTTTCGTCCCCGGGGATCCTCAGCTGATCGCACCGCTTGCAGCGAGCGCGATCACGAGGATCCCCAGCGGGATCCGGTAGGCGACGAACACCGCGAGCGAGTGGTGCGCGAGATAGCGCAGCAACCAGGCGATCGCGACATAGCCGGAGATGAAGGCGACGATCGTCGCGACCGCGGTCGGAACGAAACCGACGCTGCCCTCGCCACCGATGTCCTTGAGCTCGAACAGGCCGCTGAGGACGACTGCCGGGACCGAGAGCAGGAACGAGTAGCGGGCGGCGGCGGTCCGGTCGAAGTTGCGGAACAGGCCGGCGGAGATCGTCGCCCCCGACCGCGAGACGCCGGGGATCAGGGCGAAGGCCTGCCAGATGCCGATGAACAGACCGTCGCGGCCGTCGATCTCCCTGAGCGGCCGCTCGCGGGACCCGTAGCGCTCCGCTGCGAGCATCACGAACGAGAACGCGATCAGCGTCGTGCCGACCAGGTAGAGGCTCCGGGCTCCCGACTCGATCTGGTCGCGGAAGATGAACCCGAAGATCGAGATCGGGATCGTGCCGAGGATGATGAACCAGCCGAGGTTGGCCTCGGTGCTGCGCTCCGCGAACGGAACCCGCAGCTCCGCCAGCCAGGCGCGACTGATCTGCAGCAGGTCGCTCCGGAAGAACATCAGGACCGCCGCCATCGTCCCGAGCTGGATGACGGCCGTGAACGCGGCGCCGGGGTCGTCCCAGCCGGCCATCGCCGGGACGATCAGCAGGTGGCCGCTCGACGAGATCGGCAAGAACTCGGTCAGGCCCTGGACGAGTCCCAGCACGATTGCCTGCAGCACGGACATCGGCGCGCAATCCTAGGGGTCGTGCCCTTCGGTAGAGTGCGCCTCCGTGCAAGCACCTCGCCGCAAGCGCGCAGTCCTGGCCGGATTGATGACCGCGATCGCCTTCGTGGCGCTCGCCCTGGCGCCGGCCGCGATGGCCGCTGACGGCGTCGGCACCGGCGGCCGGACGACCGACAAGAGCGTCACATTCTTCTGCTTTGCGGTGATCGCGCTGTTCATGCTCCTCCCGATCGTCCTCTCGCTGATCCAGGCGAAGCTGGAGGGCCGCAAGGAGCGGATGCGCGAGCAGATCGAGCGCGTCCGCCGCTCCTAAGCGCCCCTCCCCGCTCGTCCCCCGCTCCCGCATCCGGCCTGCCGCTGCCGCGGTAGCCCGTGCCTATTTCCGTGTGAGTTTGCTCACACTTTGCTAATACTTTGCAGGCATCCGGGTACCCATCACGAAGCCCGACCCTCCCGACCTCTCCGTCGCAGGCCCGGGCTGCCGCCATGCGGAGCGCTCCGACAGATGCCATCTCGCCGAGACGTGCGATCGCGCGTGGCGCCGTGCTGCTCGTGCTGGCGCTGCCGGCGAGCGCCGTTGCCGCGCCCCCGGCCGGAGAGCCCGGCGCCGCCGATGCCGGTGCCCGCGACGTCTCCGACTCACCGACCGACGTCGCCGCGCTGATCATCGGCCTGCAGGCGGGCAGCAGCGCCGAGCCGCCGCGACCGGTCAACCCGGTCGCCGCTCCGGTCGACTACGGGACCGCGATCAACGGCTTCGGCAACGAGCGCGGCCGCCCTCACGAGGGCCAGGACATGTTCGCCCCGGAGGGGGCTCCGGTCGTCTCCCCGACCGCGACCGAGGTGCTCGAGACCGGCAGCGACTCGGGCCGCGGCAACTGGGCCGCACTCTACGACGCTGCCGCCAAGCACACCTACGTCTACATGCACATGAGCGCACCAGCCTCGGTCGCCGCCGGCGACCGCCTCGAGCCCGGCGAGGAGGTCGGCCTGCTCGGCTGCACCGGCTCCTGCGACGGCGCCCACCTGCATTTCGAGATCCGCGAGGGACGCAGTCCCTACGCGACGCCGATCGATCCGCTGCCCGAGCTGCAGCGCTGGCAGCCCGCCCGGTAGCGGGCCCGGCCGGCCGACGGTCCGAAGCGTTGCCCGAATACGATCGGTCCGTGGAGCTCGTCACCTACGAGACCCGCGGCAGCACCGCGATCCTGACGATCAACCGGCCCGAGCGCCGCAACGCCGTCGACACCGCGACCGCCGGCGAGCTGCTCGCCGGCCTGCGCAGGTTCGAAGCCGACGACGATGCGAAGGTGATGGTCCTGACCGGCGCCGGCGATCAGGCCTTCTGCGCCGGCGCCGACCTGAAGGCGCTGGCCGCGGCCGGTCCCGACCTCCCGACCGAGATCGTCGAGCAGGTCGCCGGCCGCCCCGAGGGCCCGATGGGCTTCTCGCGCCTCACGGCAGCCAAGCCGGTGATCGCCGCGATCGGCGGCTGGTGCCTCGCCGGAGGCCTGGAGCTGGCGCTCTGGTGCGATCTCAGGATCGCCGGCCGCGGATCCCGGCTCGGCTACCCGGAGCGCCGCTGGGGCGTGCCGCTGATCGACGGCGGGACGCTGCGGCTGCCGCGCATCGTCGGGCTCGGTCGTGCGCTCGACCTGATCCTGACCGGGCGGATCATCGGGACCGGCGAGGCGCTGGACTGGGGCCTGCTCACCGAGGTGGTCGACGACGGGGCCCATCTCGACCGCGCGATCGAGATCGCCGACGGGCTCGCCCGCTTCCCCCAGCAGACGCTGCTCTCGGACCGCCGCTCGGCGATCGAGGGCTCGACGTTGCCGCTCGCCGAGAGCCTCGAGCTCGAGGCCCGGCTCGGCCTCGAGTCGGTCGCAACCGGGCTGAAGGGAGCGACTCGCTTCGCCGCCGGCGAGGGTCGCGGCGGTACCGGCACCGGCGTCTAGCTATCTGACGCGGTCGGGAGGGTCCTGATCGGGGGACGCAGGGGCCGATGCGGCCACCTGGCCGTGAGGCGGCGAGGACCCCGAGCAGGGCGCTCCCGGCCCGTCAGATCCGGAATTCGCGCATCAGGCGTTTCTCTGTCTCCCCCTCGACCGAGGCGATGACCTCGATGTGGTCCTCGAGGGGCGTGCCGCGGATCTTCGTCGCGAGCAGGTCGTCGACCTGGAAGATCCCGGCCGAGTTGTTCATCTTGATCTCGACCCGGATCGGTCGATCGGTCCCGCGCTCGATGTGGACGTCGTCGATCGCGGCGGCGGAGATCGAGTGGATGCCGATGTCGCCGCGCTCGACCGGGAGCCGCGAACGGCCCTGGGCCATGTCGAGCGCGTCGGCGACCCGGACGACCCCGGCCTCGAGCGTGTATGGGCGACCGCGGCGGCGGTGGCCGATGATGCAGTGCAGCGCCTCGGAGACGACGACGGTCAGCTCCGGCTCCTCGTAGATACCGGCGAGCAGCAGGCGCAGCTTCGGCTCGGCGAGGAACAGGCTGTAGGCCTCGTGGTCGGTCCGGTGGATGGACATGCCTGTGTCGTGCAGCATCGACCCTCCGGCGACGACCACCTCGGCGTCGCGCTCACCCATGCCGTGGTCGGCGACCATCGCCGGCTGGATCCCGGCCCGGTAGGCGAGGCGCAGCATCCGCAGCGCGATGTTGGCGACGATCTGGATGTGGACCCACGAGTGGTCCGACATCCCCAGCCGCTCCGAGCCGACCTGCTGGAGATGCCACCAGGCCTTGACCTGCGGATCGGCGGCGGCGCGCTCGACGAACCGCTCGAGGCGCCGGTTGCCGCGGGTGGGGACCCCGAAGCGGACCGCGGCGAGACGCTCGCTCAGCGACGCCTCGCCGTCGGACCCTGATTTGTGCTCGTCGGCCATCGCAGGCAGTGTGCCAGCGCGATCAGGCGAACGGGGAGACGGCCTCGAGCAGCAGCGGCCAGATGGTCAGCTCGACGAGTGCCGCGACGAGCAGCATCGGCAGCGCCAGGGCCACCGTCGCGAAGGTTGCCGCGAGCAGCTCCTCCCACTCGTCGCGGCGCGACGCGATCAGCCAGGCGGCGAGCGGCAGGAAGACGGCCGTCAGCTCGAGCAACGCATGCGGCAGCACGGTCAGGATCAGGGTGCCGCTGCCGATGCCGAGCTGGGCCGACAGCGACGCCGCGGTCATGCCGAGGCCGAGGGCCTGGCTGATCAGCGAGAAAGCGGTGACCGCCACGACCCAGGCAATCGCCACGGGGCCGGCGCGCTCGTGGACGATCCGCGAGAGCCCCGACTTCGTCGCGGCGACCTGCTGCAGCGAGCTGCCGGCGATGAAGCCGGCGATGCAGGCGGTCGCGTGCAGCGCGAGGACGAGGAGGTTGCGCCCGAGGATGTGGGCGTAGTCGTCGAAACCGCTGACGTCGTTGATGCCGGGAAGCGTGACCGGCGTCGGGTCCGGCGTCGTCAGTCTCGAGACGACCCAGACCGCGGCGAGGAGGGCGACAGAGATCGCGAGGGCCCCGGCGAACCAGGGAGAGAGCACCGGCGCCGGATCACGACGCCAGCGCTCGAGGGTGGCGCGGCTGGCCCGCAGGCCGGCCGCGATCACGAATCCCTCCGAGGCGGGCGGCGGGGAGGGTACTTCGGAGCTCACCACGACCAGATCGGCTCCGGTGGCCCGACCCTTGAGCGGGCGGGCCGCCGCGAGCCTTCAGGTCGTGGCGACGCCGATCAGCCGCAGACGGGCCAGGGGCTCGAGCCGGCGCGCGACATCAGCAGCGCCGCGCGGTAGTCCTGCACGGCCTCGGGGGCGGCGGCGGGGTCACCGCTGCCCCCGACCGAGGCCCATGTCTGCAGGTCGAACTGGTACTTGCCGCGGTAGGTGCCGGAAGCATCGACGGCGGTCGGGTCCCCACCGGACTCGCAGGCCGCGATCGCGTCGAGCGTCGACTGATCGACCCCGACCGACTCGGGGGTGCCGTATTCGGGCTCCGCCGCGCGGCGCTTCTTCTCGGCCTCGATCCGCTTGCGGAGCGAATCGGAGGCGTCGGCGAGGGCGCTCTTGCCGACCCGGCTCTTCGCCAGGTCCCGCCGGGGCTCGACACCAAGGTGCTTGGCCTGGTCGTAGAGCTTCGCGTAGCGGACGCGGGCGACGCCGATGCCGAGCGAGCGCTCGAACTGGCTGTCGTGGTCGAGCACGGGGACGGCCGTGGCGGGCTCGTCGGGGCCGGTGGAAGCATCGGGGGTGGTGGCGGCCAATGCCACGCCGGCGCCGCCGAGGGCGAGCGTGGCGCCGACGGCGAGGACGGCAAGGCCGTCGCGGCGCGAGCGTCCGCTCTTCTTGCGTGCAGGTTCGATCTCTTGTCTGGGCAGCATCGATCCAATCCGTGTGCGTGATCCGAATCGGGTGGGTAGGTTGCGAGCGTCGGGCCGGCAACGACCGGATTCGGTTGACAAGGGAAACGATCCCGGGATTGGGGCGATCTATGTGTGAGGCCCGTCACAATCGCAATGATTCGTTCACACTTCACAGATAGTCCCTGAACATGGCGGACCGGCCTGCAGCCCGCGTCGTCTCCACCTCCTTCGCGGACGACGCCCACCTCGAGACAGCCGTCTCGGCCGCTCTGCTGCGTCAGGTCGCGCGGGCCGAGGTCGCGCCGACGATCCGCCTGAACCGGACCGGGCCGATCCTCGCGTTCGGCAAGCTCGACCGGCTTCGCCCCGGTTACCGGCGTGCCGTCGCGCTCGCCCGTGAGGGCGGCTTCGTGCCCGTCGAGCGGATCGCGGGCGGACGTGCCGCGGTGTTTCACGAGGGGACGATCTCCTTCTCCCCCGCGATCAGAGCGGCTGGAGGGACGGGCTCCTACTCCGGCACGCGGGGACGCTTCGCCGCGATGGCGGCGACGATCGCCGCGGCGACGGCGGCCGTCGGCGCCGACGCCCGGGTCGGCGAGGTGCCCGGCGAATACTGCCCGGGCGAGTTCAGCGTCAACGCCCGCGGCGCCGCCAAGCTCGCCGGCATCGGCCAGCGGGTGATCGTCGGCGGCGCCCACGTCGGCGCGGTGATCGTGGTCCGCGGAGCCGGCAGGATCAACGAGGTCCTGGCCCCGATCTACGAGGCCCTCGAGCTCGACTGGGACCCGGCGGCCACCGGCTCGCTGGCCGCCGAGCTGGGCGAGGACGACTCCACCGTCCCACTGACCGATCCCGACCCCCTGATCGAGGCGACGATCGAGGCGCTGAAGAAGGAGCTGGCCGACGAGTACGACTTGACCCCCGCCGACCTCCACCCCTCCACCTTCGAGATGGCGGCAAAGCTGAAGCGAGACTACGAGCCCCGCGTCTAGCCCCGGCCACGGTGCACGGTGACCGGCGCCCGCCCCCATCCTCCACCCTCGAGATGGCGGGCTGTAACCGGACTACCGCTCCCCCGCCTGAAGGGCCGGAGGGTGGCCGCCCGCCGACACTCCACCCCCCGGAGGCGGGTGTCCACCCTCCCGGGCCCCAACCGCAGACCACGATCGGATAGAACCCACCCATGCCCGGCATCGGCACATCCATCAGCCCCGCCCGCCCGGTTGCCTGCGCCGAGCTGATCTGACCGCGGCCGTGCCGCGCGTCGTCACCGTCGCCGACCTGCACGGCAACCTCCCGGCCGACCTGCCCGACGGCGACGTGCTCGCGATCGCCGGCGACGTCTGCCCGCTCGAGGACCATTCGGTGGA
>DATAFA010000094.1:0-9431 GCA_036257785.1 Solirubrobacterales bacterium
GTGATCATCGCCGTCGGCGCCTGGTGGCTGCTCAGCGCCCGTCACACGTTCCAGGGGCCGATCCGCCAGGTCGCGACGGACGAGACCGGGCGGGTCCTCGAGGACGTCGAGGACGAGCCACCTCCGGGTGCGTAGTCTCTACCGCGGGTGACGCTCGACGAGCTCAAGCAGGCGGTCGCCGACGGCACGGTGGACACGGTGCTGCTCGCGATCGCCGACATGGAGGGTCGCCTGCAGGGCAAGCGGCTGACCGCGAGCCATTTCCTCGCGGAGGTCGCCGACAACGGTGCCGAGGGCTGCAACTACCTGCTGGCGGTCGACGTCGACATGGACACGGTCGACGGCTACGAGATGGCGTCGTGGGACAGTGGCTACGGCGACTTCGAGATGAAGCCCGACCTCGACACGCTGCGGCCGGTGCCGTGGCACGAGGGGACCGTGCTCGTCATGGGCGACTTGCAGTGGTCCGACGGACGGCCGGTCGTCGCTTCGCCGCGGCAGATCCTCCGGCGGCAGCTCGAGCGGCTCGCCGAGCGCGGGCTGATCGCCAACTCCGGCACCGAGCTCGAGTTCATCGTCTTCAGGACGCCGTACGAGGAAGCCTGGAAGAGCGGCTACCGCAATCTCGATCCGGCCAATCTCTACAACGTCGACTACTCGATGCTCGGGACCTCCCGGATCGAGCCGCTGATCCGCCGGATCCGCAACGAGATGGCCGCCGCCGGGCTCGTCGTCGAGAGCTCGAAGGGCGAGTGCAACCTCGGCCAGCACGAGATCAACTTCCGCTACTCGGACGCGCTCCGAACCGCCGACGAGCACGCGATCTACAAGAACGGCGCCAAGGAGATCGCCGCCCAGGAGGGCGCATCGATCACGTTCATGGCCAAGTTCAACGAGCGTGAGGGCTCGAGCTGCCACATCCACTGCTCGCTGGCCGACGCCGAGACCGGCAAGAACGCCTTCGCGGCCGACCAGCAGATGTTCGACCGCTTCGTCGCCGGCCAGCTCGCCTGCCTGCGCGAGATGACGCTGATGTTCGCCCCGTACGTGAACTCCTACAAGCGCTTCGTCGAGGGCTCCTTCGCGCCGACCGCGGTCGCCTGGGGCCACGACAACCGGACCTGTGCGATGCGCGTGGTCGGCCACGGCGAAGCGCTCCGGGTCGAGAATCGCATGCCCGGCGCCGACATCAACCCCTACCTCGCGCTGAGCGCGATGATCGCCGCCGGGCTGCACGGGATCGACGCGGAGCTGTCGCTCGAGCCGCCGCTCGAGGGCAACGCCTACACATCCGCGGCGCCGCGCGTCTCGACGAACCTCTACGACGCCCGGGACCTGTTCGGGGCGAGCGAGGTCGCCAGGGAGGCGTTCGGCGACGAGGTCGTCGACCACTACATGAACCGGGCGCGGATCGAGCTGCGAGCAGCCGAGGCCGCCGTCACCGACTTCGACCTCTACAGGGGCTTCGAGAGGTTGTGAGGCGCGCCGCCGCCGGATGAGCCGGCCCGTCGTCGGCATCTGCGCCGCCCTCGAGCAGGCGCGCTGGGCGTCCTGGGACGTCGTCGTGACGATGGCCCCCCAGAGCTACGCGATCTCCGTCCAGGCCGCCGGCGGCCTCGCGGTCATCCTGCCTCCGGACCCGGCTGTCACGGCAGACCCGGACCTCCTGCTCGACCGGGTCGACGCCCTGCTGCTCGCCGGAGGCTCGGACGTCGACCCCTCGACGTACGGCGCCGAGGCGGCGCCGGAGACGACCGGTTACCGCGTCGAGCGGGACGAGTTCGAGCTGGCGCTGTTGCGGCGGGCGATCGAGCGGGACATGCCGGCGCTCGGCATCTGCCGGGGCATGCAGATTCTCAACGTCGCCCGCGGCGGGACGATCGACCAGCACCTCCCCGATCGCCTCGGCGGCAGCGTCCGCCATCGGGAGGTCCCCGGCACCTACAGCGAGCACGAGGTCGAGGTCGGATCCGGGACCCTTGCCGCCAGGTCGATCGGCGGCGAGCGAACCGTGGTCAGGTCGCACCACCACCAGGGCGTCGAGCGGCTCGGCGACGGGCTGGCGGTGAGCGGGCGGTCCGCCGACGACGAGTTGATCGAAGCGATCGAGCTGCCGGACCGCAGGTATGCGCTCGGCGTCCTCTGGCACCCTGAGGAGGACGTGGAATCGAACGTGATCAGGTCGCTCGTCGAGGCGGCGACGCAGGAGGTGAACCGATGATCGAGGTGATCGAGCCGGCCCGCGCCGAGGTGATGGCGGAGCTGCCCCGGGCGGGGGTCGAGGAGGTCGACGAGGCGGTGGCGCGCGCGAAGGCGGCGTTCCCCGCCTGGCGAGCCGTCGCGCCCGGCGATCGCTCGCGGCTGCTCGGTGCGCTCGCCGACGGACTCGAGGCCCGCTCGGGGGACCTCGCCGTGCTCGAGGCCCGCAACGCCGGCAAGCCGATCTCCGACGCCCGCGGCGAGATCGCGATGGTCGTCGAGTGCTTCCGCTACTACGCGGCCGCTCCCGAGCGTTTGCTCGGTCAGACGATCCCGGTCGCCGGCGGCGTCGACATGACCTTCCACGAGCCGCTCGGGGTCGTCGGCCTGATCGTCCCCTGGAACTTCCCGCTCGTCATCAGCTCCTGGAAGACCGCGCCGGCGCTCGCCGCCGGCAACACCGTCGTCCTCAAGCCGGCGGAGCTGACCCCGCTGACGGCCGTCGAGCTCGAGCGGATCGCGCTCGAGGCGGGGATCCCCGAGGGCGTGCTCAACGTCGTCCCCGGCCCCGGCTCGGTCTGTGGCCGGCGCCTCGTCGAGCATCCCGACGTCGCCAAGATCGCCTTCACGGGCTCGACCGAGGTCGGGCGGGGCATCGCCGCGGGGGCGGCCGGGACGATCAAGCGCGTGACCCTCGAGCTCGGCGGCAAGTCGGCGAACGTGATCTTCGCCGATGCCGACATCGAGGCCGCCGCCGCCGCGGCCCCGCTCGCGGTCTTCGGCAACGCCGGCCAGGACTGCTGCGCCCGCTCGCGGATCCTCGTCGAGCGTGATGCCGTCGACGACTTCATGGCGGCCCTCGAGCGGACCGTGAGGTCGATGGTCGTCGGAGACCCGCTCGACGAGGCGACCCAGATGGGGCCGCTGATCTCGGCCTCGCACCGGCAGACGGTCGCCTCCTTCCTCGACGGCGAGGTTCCGGTCGCCTTCCGCGGCGAAGCACCCGAGGGGCCGGGGTTCTGGTTCCCGCCGACCGTGCTCGAGCCGACGACCAACGACGTCCGGGTCTCCCGCGAGGAGGTCTTCGGGCCGGTCGCCGCGGTGATCCCGTTCGCCGGCGAGGCGGAGGCGGTCGAGCTGGCCAACGACACGATCTACGGGCTCTCGGGCTCGATCTGGAGCGGTGACGGCGGCCGCGCGCTGCGGGTCGCCCGGGCGCTCGAGACCGGCGTGGTCTCGATCAACTCGAACTCGTCGGTACGGGTCTCGACGCCGTTCGGCGGCTTCAAGCAGTCGGGCGTCGGCCGCGAGCTCGGTCCCGACGCCCTCGAGCACTACACCGACGTCAAGAACGTCTACTACAGGACCGAGGAGGAGTAGCTGATGGCCGATCGCCCGGGGCGGCTCGAGGACAAGGTCTGCGTGATCACCGGCGCCGCCAGCGGCATCGGCGCCGAGACGGCGCGGCTGTTCGGGTCGGAGGGGGCCCACGTGGTCGGCGTCGACCTCGCCGAGGGCTCCGAGGGCGAGCTGGCGATCGTCGCCGACGTCACCGATCCCGAGCAGGTCGAGGGCATGTACGCGCAGGCGCGCGAGCACTTCGGCCGGATCGACGTGCTCTTCAACAACGCCGGGATCAACCCGCCTGATGACGGCTCGATCCTGAAGACGTCACTCGAGGTGTTCCAGAGAGTCCAGGACGTCAACCTCCGCAGCGTCTTCCTCTGCTGCAAGTACGGCATTCCGCATCTGCTCGAGAACGAGTCCGGCGGCTCGGTCATCAACACCGCTTCGTTCGTCGCCGTGATGGGTGCGGCGGTGTCGCAGATCTCCTACACGGCCTCGAAGGGCGCGGTGTTGGCGATGTCGCGGGAGCTCGGCGTCGAGTTCGCCCATCGCGGCGTCCGCGTCAACTCGCTCTGCCCGGGACCGGTCGACACGCCGCTGCTCCAGGAGCTGTTCGCGAGCGACCCGGCGAAGGCCGCACGGCGGCTCGTCCACCTCCCGTTCGGCCGGTTCGCGTTGGCGACCGAGATCGCCAACGGCGCGCTGTTCCTGGCCAGCGACGAGAGCTCGTACGTGACCGCGTCGAGCTTCCTCGTCGACGGCGGTCTCTCACAGGCGTACCTGACGCCGGATGCGAGCGACGATCCCCAGTACTGAGCGGCCGATCCCGCCGTCCTGTCTGGCTGGACGCCGCGCCTAGACTGACGAACCATGATCGAAGAGATCTCATTCGACGAGCGCGGGCTCGCTCCATGCGTCATCCAGGACGCGGGGACCGGCGAGGTCCTGACGCTCGCGTGGGTCAACGCAGAGTCGCTGCAAATGACGATCGAAACGGGCGAGATGCATCTCTGGAGCCGCTCGCGGGGCGAGCTCTGGCACAAGGGCGCGACCTCCGGCAACGTCCAGCGGGTCCGCGAGCTCCGCTACGACTGCGACGCCGACGCCGTCCTCGCCCTGGTCGACCCGGCCGGACCCGCGTGCCACACCGGCGAGCGGACCTGCTTCCACCGGGCGAAAGACGGCGATCCGCGACCGGTCACGCACGAGGCGCTGCCGGCGCTCGAGCGGACGATCGCCACCCGCCGCACCGAGCAGCCCGAGGGCTCCTACACGGCGAAGCTGCTCGCCGACCCGGAGCTGATCGGCGAGAAGGTGCGCGAGGAAGCGGACGAGGTCGCCCGCGCGATCGCGGGCGAATCCGACGAGCGGATCGCCGAGGAGTCCGCCGACCTGCTCTACCACCTCGAGGTCGCCCTGCAATCGCGCGGGCTCGGGGTAGGTCCCGGGCTCGACGTCCTGAACCGGCGTCGCGACGATCGCGGTTGAGCGCCCGTTGAGCACCGGCGTCACGACACTGGAGCGGGCCCGCGAGCTCGCCGGCGAGGGCAACGTCGTGCCGATCGTGGACAGCTTCGTCGACGACACCGAGACGCCGGTTTCGGCGTTCCTGAAGCTCCGCGACGGCGGCCCCTCGTTCCTGCTCGAGTCGGCCGAGCAGGGAGGCCGGCTGGGGCGCTACTCGTTCCTCGGATTCAGCCCGCATCTGCTCGTCCGCTGGGTGGCGGGCGAGCTGCTCGAGTGGGAGGGAGGAGCCGCGGACGGGTCGGAGCCGAGCCGGCGCACCCCGGCGCCCGACCCCTACGGTGCCGTCGCTGCGACCCTCGACCGCTTCGGCCTCGCCGACGTCGAGGAGCTGCCCTTCGCGGGCGGCGCCGTCGGTCTGTTCGGTTACGACCTCGTCCGGACCGTCGAACCGCTCGGCGAGCCGAACCCCGACCCGCTCGGGCTCCCCGACCTCGCGTTGATGGTCTGCGAGCTGATCGTCGCCTTCGACCACCACAAGCACGAGGTCTCGATCATCGCGCTGGCGTTCGCCGGCGAGAACGGGATCGACGCCGCCTACGGGCGGGCGATCGGCCTGATCGACGGGGCTCGCGAGCGGTTGCGCGCCGCGATCCCGAGCCGGCCGGCGCCGGAGGGGCCCGGCGACGGGCCCGAGGTCGAGTGGAAGTCGAACCTGACCCGTGAGCAGTTCGAGGCGAACGTCTCGCGGATCATCGAGTACATCCGCGCCGGCGACGCCTTCCAGGTCGTCCCCTCGCAGCGGTTCACGGCCGCATGCCCGGTCGAGGCCTTCTCGATCTACCGCGGCCTCCGGGCGGTCAACCCGTCGCCCTACATGTACTTCCTCGACTTCGGCGACTTCGAGATCGCCGGCGCCTCGCCGGAGCCGCTCGTCAAGGTCAGCGGCCGCCGCGTCGAGACCAGGCCGATCGCCGGCACCTACCCGCGGGGCGGCGACGAGGAGGAGGATCGCGCCAATGCCGAGCACCTCCTCGCCGACCCGAAGGAGCGGGCCGAGCACGTGATGCTGGTCGACCTCGGTCGCAACGACCTCGGCCGCGTCTCCGAGTACGGCAGCGTCGCGGTCGACGAGTTGATGGCCGTCGAGACCTACAGCCATGTCCTCCATATCGTCAGTCGCGTCTCGGGCCGGCTGCGGGACGGCCTCGGCGCGATGGACGTGCTTCGCGCGGCCCTGCCGGCGGGGACGCTGTCGGGCGCGCCGAAGGTCCGGGCGATGCAGATCATCGACGAGGTCGAGCCCCACAAGCGCTGCTCCTACGGCGGCGCGATCGGCTACCTCGACTTCCGGGGCGACCTCGACGTCGCGATTCACATCCGCACCGTCGTCGTCAAGGACGGGCTCGCCCACGTCCAGGCCGGCGGCGGGACCGTCGCCGACGCCAAGCCCGACTACGAGTACCGCGAGTCGCTGCAGAAGGCGAAGGCGATCTTCCGCGCCGTCGAGGTCGCCGCCGAGCACCCGGAGTGGGAATGAACGTCCTCGTCATCGACAACTACGACTCGTTCACCTACAACCTCGTCCAGTACCTCGGTGAGCTCGGCGCCGAGATCGAGGTCGTTCGCAACGACAAGGCCGGCGTCGACGAGCTGCTGGCCCGCGCTCCCGACCGGCTCGTGATCTCACCCGGACCCTGCACCCCGGCCGAGGCCGGGATCTCGGTCGACGCCTCGCGGCGCTTCCCCGAGGCCGGCATCCCGACACTCGGCGTCTGCCTCGGTCACCAGTCGATGGTCGAGGCCTTCGGCGGGCGAGTGCTCCGCGGCGAGCCGATCCACGGCAAGGACGCGGCCATCGACCATGACGGCAGGTCGCTCTTCGCGGGGCTGCCGAACCCGCTGACCGTCGGGCGCTACCACTCGCTGGTGGCGGCCCCCGAGCTTCCCGACGACCTCGAGCAGTCGGCTTCGTCCGCCGGGGTCGTGATGGCCGTGCGCCATCGCGAGCTCCCGGCCGAGGGCGTGCAGTTCCATCCCGAGTCGGTGCTGACTCCTCACGGCAAGCGGATGCTCGCCAACTTCCTCGATCACCCCGCCGACTCCGTGCCGTGACAGACTGACGCGCCCGAGACCGCCGATGCCGAACGAGATCCTGACCCGCGCCATCGATGCCGTCTGCTCCGGAGAGCACCTGACGGCCGACCACGCCTCGGCCGTGCTCGCCGAGATCATGGAGGGCCGTGCCGGCGAGGTCCAGACCGGAGCCTTCCTGGTCGCGCTGCGGGCGAAGGGCGAGACCGTCTCGGAGCTGATCGGCCTGGCGCGGACGATGCGCAGCCTCGCCACCCACGTCGAGACCGGGCGCACCGATCTCGTCGACACGGCCGGGACCGGAGGCGGGCCCTCGACCTTCAACGTCTCGACCACGGCGGCGCTGATCGCTGCCGGCGCGGGCTGCGCGGTCGCCAAGCACGGCAACCGCTCGAGCACGTCGCGATCGGGCTCGGCCGACATGCTCGAGGCGCTCGGGGTCGAGATCACGTTGACGCCGGAGCAGGTCGGCGAGGCGATCCGAAGGACCGGCTTCGGCTTCATGTTCGCGCCCGCCCACCACGCGGCGATGAAGCACGTGATCCCGGTCCGGCGCGAGCTCGCCGTCCGGACGATCTTCAACTTCCTGGGCCCGCTCACGAATCCGGCGGGAGCGACCCGGCAGCTGCTCGGCGTCTCCGACCGCCGTTACCAGGAGACGATCGCCGAGGCCCTCGCCGGGCTCGACTGCGAGCACGCGCTCGTGGTCACCGCCGACGACGGCCTCGACGAGATCTCGATCGCCGGACCGACCCGGGTCATCGAGGTCCGGGACGGAGGCACGAGCGAATGGTTCGCCGACCCGGCCGAGCTCGGGATCGCCGAGGCGTCCCTGGAGACGATCGCCGGCGGCGAGCCGGAGGAGAACGCGGCGACCGCGCGGGCTGTCCTCGCCGGCGAGCACAGCCCGGCCGCCGACATCGCCGTGCTCAACGCCGGGGCCGCGATCTACGTCGGCGGCGCCGCCGCCGACCTCGCCGCCGGCGTCGACGCCGCGCGCGAGGCGATCGACTCCGGCGCCGCTGCCACGGTCCTCCGCGAGCTCGTCGCGCTGCGAGGCGCCGGTCAGGATGGCTGACCGCCGATCGCCGCCGCTCCGGATCGGTAGCCTCCCGACCGGATGAGCAGATTGGATCAGCTCGTCGACGCGGCCCGCGACGGCGTCCGCAGACGGAGCGCGGAAAAACCCGGCGATCAGCTCCGTTCCCGGCTTGCCGGACGCAGCGGGCATCGCCCGTTCAAGGAAGCCCTCGTCCAGCCCGGCCTCTCGGTGATCGCCGAGTTCAAGCGCGGTTCCCCGTCGGCCGGCCCGATCAATCCCGACGCCGACGTCGCGGCGGTCGTCGGCGCCTACGAGCGCGGCGGCGCGGCGGCGATATCGGTCCTGACCGACGAGACGAACTTCCACGGATCGCTCGCCGACCTCGAGGCGGCTCGGGTCGCGACGGCGCTGCCGATCCTCCGCAAGGACTTCATCGTCGACCCCTACCAGCTCTGGGAAGCGTCGCTCGCCGGCGCCGACGCGGTCCTCCTGATCGTCGCGGCGCTCGCCGACGAGGATCTCCGCCTGCTCTACGACGAGGCGGCGGCGCTCGACCTCGACTGCATGATCGAGGTCCACGACGAGCCCGATCTCGAACGGGCGCTGCTGCTCGACCCGGACGTGATCGGGATCAACAACCGCAACCTCGGCGACCTGACCGTCGACACCCGGACCACCCCGGAGCTGATCACCGACGTCCCGGCCGGCAAGACCGTCGTGGCCGAGTCCGGATACACCGACCCGGCCCAGGTCGAGGAGCTCGAGCGGATCGGCGTCGACGCGGTCCTGATCGGCGAGTCGCTGATGCGCTCCGGCGATCCCGAGGACGCGGTCAGCTCACTCGTCTCCGACGAGGAGAAGACCCGCGAGCACCTCTTTTCGGACGAGCGCTGAGCCCGGCGCGCCGGGCGCGCCACGGTTTTAGCCGCCCCACGGGAAAGTCTTAGCCTGCTTTCAGCGTCCGTTTGCCTGCGCATGAAGGTCGCTGCCGATCATTGCGCGGCTATGACTCGCATCAGAACCTTCTTCCGCAGCTCCTTCGGCTCGGCCCTGCTCGGCGGCACCGTTGCCATCGCTCTCGGGGTCGTCGTCATCTCCGCCGGCCTCGTCTCGGTCGACAACTCCTCCGGCTCGACGACCGCGGCTGCTTCGCCGCCGGTCGCGTCCCAGACCGAGCCGGCGTCCGGGTCCGACCGGACCGTCGGGCAGGTCTACCAATCCGATGCCCAGGGAGTCGCGTTCATCGAGGCGCAGGAGAAGCCGACGGCATCCCCGTCGCCCTTCG
>DATAFA010000105.1:0-5416 GCA_036257785.1 Solirubrobacterales bacterium
GCGGCGGTGCCATCGTCGTCCCCGACCTCGGCGAGGGCAAGCGGCCCTATCGCATCTATCCGTCGCGGCTCTACACCTACGAGGACCTCGTGGCCACCGGCCTCGACGCCGCCGTGCGGAGCTACTTCGAGAGCTCGCGAAGCCGGACGGGCGATCCGGACCCGGACCTGCCGGTGGAGGCGGTCGCGCAGCGCCTCCACGACACGGCGATGACGGATGCGATCTCGGACCTAGTCCTTCCCGACGGCGAGCGGCCGCGCCGTGTCGCCGGGATCATGGGCGGCCACGCGGTGACTCGCGACGACCCGAGCTATCGCCGGGTCGCCGAGATCGGCTACCGGCTGACCGAAGCGGGCCTGCTGGTCGCGACCGGGGGCGGGCCCGGGGTCATGGAAGCGGGCAACCTCGGCGCATTCCTGACCCGGAGCCGCGACATCGGCACCATCGACGCGGCCGTCGCCCTCCTCGCCGAGGCCCCGAGCGTCGAGCACCCCGACTACGGCGCCCGCGCCGATCGGGTCCACGCCGAGCACGCCGCCGGCCCGGGCGGGATCAGCCTGGCGATTCCGACCTGGCACTACGGTGACGAACCGGTGGGTCGCTTCGCCTCCCACATCGCCAAGTACTTCGCCAACTCGATCCGCGAGGACGGGCTGCTGCGCCTGGCCGGCGCCGGAATCGTGTTCGCGCCCGGCGGCGCCGGCACGGTCCAGGAGATCTTCCAGGACCTCGCCGTCAACGCCTACGCGCCGGCCGAGGAGCGGGCGCCGATGGTGTTCCTGGGCGCGGACTGGTTCCGCTCGAACGGTATCGCCGCCGTCGTCGAGCGCTTCGCCGCGGCAGCCGAGCCGCCGTTCGGGGAGCTGATCGTGATGACCGACTCGATCGACGAGGCCGTCGAGCCGATCGCCGGCTAGGAGCGGACGAGCTTCTTGTAGGTGATCCGATGGGGCCGGTCGGCCTCGGAGCCGAGCTCGGCGCGACGGTGCTCTTCGTAGGCATCGAAGTTGCCCTCGAACCAGCGAACCTGCGAGTTGCCCTCGAAGGCGAGCACGTGGGTCGCGACGCGGTCGAGGAACCAGCGGTCATGCGAGATCACGACGGCGCAGCCGGCGAACTCGAGCAGCGCCTCCTCGAGTGCCCGCAGGGTGTCGACGTCGAGGTCGTTCGTCGGCTCGTCGAGCAGCAGGACGTTGCCGCCGCTCTTCAGCAGCTTCGCGAGGTGGAGCCGGTTGCGCTCGCCCCCGGAGAGGGTGCCGACCTTGCGCTGCTGATCGGAGCCCTTGAAGTTGAAGCCGCTGGCGTAGGCCCGCGAGTTCAACTTCATCGCCCCGACGTCGATCTCGTCGAGGCCGCCGGAGATCTCCTCCCACACCGACTTGTCGCCGTCGAGGGCGTCGCGGGACTGATCGACGTAGGCGAGCTCGACGCTCTCGCCGACCCGCAGGGTGCCGCCGTCGGGTGACTCGTCGCCGACGATCATCCGGAACAGGGTCGTCTTGCCGGCCCCGTTGGCGCCGATCACGCCGACGATCCCGGCTCGTGGCAGCGAGAACGAGAGGTCCTCGATCAACAGCTTGTCGCCGAATCCCTTGCGTAAGCCGTCCGCTTCGATGACGACTTCGCCGAGGCGCGGGCCGGCCGGGATCTGGATCTGGACGTCCTCGCGCTTGGTCGACTGGTGCGCGGCCAGCATCTCCTCGTAGCGGGCGAGCCGGGCCTTCGACTTCTTGCGGCGGCCCTTCGGGTTCTCGCGGACCCACTCGAGCTCGGCTTCGATCGTCCGCCGGCGGGCGACGTCCACCCGATCCTCGTGGGCGAGGCGCTCCTGCTTCTGCTCCAGCCAGGACGAGTAGTTGCCCTTGAACGGGATCCCACGGCCACGGTCGAGCTCGAGGATCCAGCCGGCGACGTTGTCGAGGAAGTAGCGGTCGTGGGTGACGGCGACGATCGTTCCCTTGTAGTCCTCGAGGTGCTGCTCGAGCCAGGCGACCGACTCGGCGTCGAGGTGGTTGGTCGGCTCGTCGAGAAGCAGCAGGTCGGGCGCGCTCAGCAACAACCGGCAGAGGGCGACCCGGCGGCGTTCCCCGCCGGAGAGCTTGGTGACGTCGGCGTCCGCCGCCGGCAGCCGCAAGGCATCCATCGCCGCCTCGAGCATGCGGTCGAGGTTCCAGGCGTCGGCGGCGTCGATCCTGTCCTGGAGGCGGGCGAACTCGGCCGCGGTCTCGTCGGAGTAGTTCGCCGCGAGCTCATTGAAGCGGTCGAGGAGGTCGCGGAGCTCGCGAACGCCGTCCTCGACGTTGCCGCGGACGTCCTTGTCGGGATCGAGCTTCGGCTCCTGCTCGAGCATCCCGACGGTGGCGTTCGGGTGGAGCGCCGCCTCGCCACGGTAGCCGTCGTCGGCCCCGGCCATGATCCGCAGCAGCGACGACTTGCCGGCGCCGTTGTAGCCGAGGACGCCGATCCGCGCCCCCGGGTAGAAGCTCAGGGAGATGTCCTCGAGCACCTTCCGGTTCGGTGGGTGGGTCCGCGAGACCTTGTACATCGTGAAGATGTATTCGCTCGGTGGGGCAGCCATGAGCGGCGGAGGATAGAGGCGCCCGGCTGCGGGCTGTACGGTCGCGGCAGCGATGAGCACGACGGGAGGGCCGCATCTGCCGATCGAGACCGAGCGCCTGCTGCTGCGGTACTTCGAGCCCGACGACATCGACGTCCTGGCGGCGATGCACGGCGACCCGGATCTGGTCCGCTGGATCCCGTGGGGACCGCGGACGCGGGAGCAGGCCGCCGAGGTCCTCGAGCGGAAACTGGCCTGCAGGACGATCGAGGCCGAGGGGGACGGCCTCGGGATCGCCCCGGTCCTGAAGGAGACGGGTGAGATGATCGGCGACTTCTCGCTCCAGTACGTCAGCGAGGAGCACTCCGTGGCCGAGCTCGGTTACCTGCTGACGGCCGGGACCCAGGGACGGGGCTATGCGACCGAAGCAAGCAGGGAGATCCTCCGGCTCGCCTTCGAGGATCTCGGCTTCCATCGGGTGATCGCCCGGGTCGAGTCCCGCAACGCTGCCTCCGCCGCGCTGGCCGAGCGGCTCGGCATGCGCCGCGAGGCCGAGTTCGTCGAGAACGAGTGGATCAAGGGGGAGTGGCAGAGCGAGATCGTCTATGCGATGCTCGCCCGCGAATGGACCGGAAACGGACCCGGTCTTCGCGAATGATGGGATACTCGTGGCGATGGGACGGAGGACCGTGAAGTCGCTGGCCGCGGGCGCCATCGCGTGTATCTGCGCCCTCGCCATGGCCGCGACGGCATCGGCTCTCGACGACTGCGCGGCGCAGCCGGCGCCCGATCTCGTCCACTCGGAGAGCGGGCGGTTCGAGTCGGTCGCCTTCGACGGCAAGGGGCGGCTGTTCTTCACGAACTCCGAGGCCGGGAAGCTGCTGATGATCCGCCATTCCGGCGCGAAGCCGAAGCTGGTCCTCGACGGCATCGATGCTCCGGGCGGCATCGTCTTCCGCCGCAACGGGCATGTCCTCGTCGGCTATGGCGACAGCATCGCCCAGGGCTCCGACGGCGAAGCGAACCCGGAGGCCGGCCTGATCGACGTCAACCCGAGGACCGGTAGAAGCAGGATCTACGTCGACGGACTGCAGATGGCGAACGGCGTCACCCGCGGGCCCGGCGGGCAGATCTTCGCCTCGACCGACTTCGGCACCGGCGTCGACCGCGTCCTCGACGGTGCCGTCGAGCTGGCCTGGGCGCCGCTCGACAGCTCCAACGGGATGGTCGTCGACCGTGGCAAGAGGTACCTGTTCGTCAACCAGACCTTCACCCCGAGCCCGACGATCGCCCGAATCCCGCTCGACGACCCGACCGCCGTGGTTGCTTGGTTCACGGCGCCCGACGAGCCCGGCGCCTTCCTCGACGGACTGACCCGCGACGCCGACGGCAACCTCTACGCCGCTGCCAACGGGTCCGGAGACGTCTGGAAGGTCAGCGGCCGCACCGAGGGCTGCATCCTCTGGCACGGCCAGCCGTTCCCGAACGGTCCCAGCGATGTCGCCTTCGGCCGCGGCAAGGGCCGGTTCCCGAAGGGGAGCCTGTTCGTGACGACCTTCGGCGGCGAGCTCCTGCAGCTCCGCCACGCCCGCTGAGCACCCCGACCGGAAGGATCCCTTCACGGGGACCGACGTAGGGCGGCCCGGGACGGGCCCGCCGCTAGCCTGTGTGCATGGCTTCGAAGCGCCAGATATTCGTCGGCGGGGTGCCGATCGGGGGAGGCGCCCCGGTCGTCGTCCAGACGATGACCAAGACCGAGACCGCCAACCTGACGGCGACGATGGAGCAGATCCGGACCGTCGCCGACGCCGGCGCCGATCTCGTCCGCGTCGCGGTCCCGCGCGAGCGCGACGCTGACGCCCTGCGGACGATCGTCAAGGAGTCGCCGATCCCGGTCATCGCCGACATCCACTTCAACCACACCCTGGCACTGAAGGCGATCGACGCCGGCGCCGACTGCATCCGCCTCAACCCCGGCAACATCGGCGGGCGTGACAAGGTCGCCGAGGTCGCTCTCAAGGCCACCGAGCACAACGTCCCGATGCGGATCGGCGTCAATTCCGGGTCGCTGCCGAAGCATCTGCACGACCTCGAGCGCCAGGCTCCGGTCGAGGCGCTCGTCGCTGCCGCGGTCGAGTTCGTCGAGTTGATGGAAGGCCTCGACTTCACCAACTTCAAGGTCTCGATCAAGTCGACGAACGTGCCGAACACGATCGCCGCCAACCGCCTGCTCGCCGAGAAGATCCCGTATCCGATCCACCTCGGCATCACCGAGGCGGGGACGAAGTGGTCGGGCGCGCTGAAGTCGTCCGTCGGCCTCGGGACCCTGCTCGCCGACGGAGTCGGCGACACGATCCGGATCAGCCTCTCGACGTTCCACGCCGAGGAGGAGGTCAAGGTCGCCTGGGAGATCCTCAAGGCCCTGCAGCTTCGCGAGCGCGGTCCGGTCCTGATCGCCTGCCCGACCTGCGGCCGCCTCCAGTTCGACATGGACACGGTCGTCGCCGAGATCGAACAGCGGCTCGAGGCCTACACCGACCCGATCGAGGTCGCCGTCCTCGGCTGCGCCGTCAACGGCATCGGCGAGGCGTCCCATGCCGACTTCGGGATCACCGGCGCCAAGGACGAGGGCCTGATCTTCGCCCACGGCAAGCCATTGCGGAAGATTCCGCAGGAGCAGCTCGTCGAAGCACTCTTCGAGGAGATCGACAAGTCGGTGGGGCGGGGCGGGAAGATCGAGGTCGATCACTCCGAGGCCGCCGAGGGCGCCGCCTGGCTACAGCGCATCGAGGAGGAGAACGCCGGCGACCTCACGCCCGAGAAGCTCGCGGCGATGGAGAAGGCAGCCGCCGAGAAGGG
>DATAFA010000110.1:0-46632 GCA_036257785.1 Solirubrobacterales bacterium
GAGCGCCTCGTCCATCCGCTCGAAGAGCTCGATGGCAGTCTCGGTTCCGTCCCAGGCGGCCACTCCGGCCGAGCAGGTCTGTCCACCCGGCGTGCTCGAGCGGAGCCGCTCGACGACCTCGAGCGCACCGGCGCCCCCACAGTCGGGCAGCAGCAGCGTGAACTCCTCGCCGCCCCAACGGGCGAGCTCGTCACCGTGGCGGATCGCCGCCGTCCAGGCGCCGGCCGCCTCGCGGAGCAGACGGTCGCCGGCCCGGTGGCCGTGGACGTCGTTGAAGTCCTTGAACCGGTCGAGGTCGACGATCGCGACCGACAGCGGTGTCCGCCGGCTGCGGCTGATCGCCATCTCCTTCGCCAGCAGCCCGTCCCAGCCGCGTCGGTTGATCAGGCCGGTGAGCGGATCGCGCGAGGCAGTGTCGGAGAGCGAACGCAGGAGGTCCGTGTGGTCGATCGTCGTCGACGCCTCCGAGGCGAGCGAGCGGACGATGTCGATGCGCAGGTCGTCGGGCTGGCGTACCCGGGTGGTCCAGCCGGTACAGAGGACGGCGGCGACGAGCCCGCTGCGCATCACCGGCGCGCAGAACCAGGATCGGAACTCGCCGAAGTCCGCTTGCAGCTCGGGCAGCAGGCCGACGGCGTTCGCGGCGTCGGGGACGAAGACCGGCTTAGCCGCGGTCACGGCTCGGTTGATGAGCGAGCGCTCGTCATCGGGCGCCGGGGTGCCGACCAGGTCGGACCTGCTCGCTGCGGTGATCACGAAGCGGCCGCTGCTGTCGGGCTCGACCAGCGCCACCACCTCGCATCCGGCAAGATCGGGCGCCGCCCTGACCAGGGTCTCCCGGGAGTCCGGGGCGGACAGCATCGTGGCCTGCAGCGCCCGCAGCTTCGGTCCCAGACCGACGCGATCGCGGAGCTCCTCCGAGCGGCGCTGGACCGGCAGCGAGAGGAGCGGCAGGAGGGCGCTCCAGACGACGGCCCGCAACCCGAGGTCGCCGGGGTGGACGACCGCCGGGATCGCCAGCGCCATCCAGGTTCCCGCGATCGTGATCACCAACGTCCGGCGGCCTTCCTGGAGGGCGACGACGAGGACGTTGAAGCAGAGGATGACGTCGTAGAGCGGCTCGCCGGTCGCCGTCGCGAGCGTGGCGATCACCGCCGCGAACGCGAGTGGGGGCACGGCGCGGGTGACCTGGTCGAGCTCGTGACCGTACGCGTAGCCGCGCCAGCCGGCGAGTGCGACCAGCGCCAGGGCGCCGGCGATCCGGGTCGGCGCCGAGCCCGGGATCAGCAACATCACCGCGACACCGATGGCGGCGAAGGCGAGCAGCTCCATGGCGAGATCGGGGAGCTTCCGGCGCTCCGGCCCGGCCTCGATCGTGATCACGGGCACGTCGACGCCCGCCGATGCGGGCGGGGTCTGCGGGCGGCTCCTCACCGACTCCATGCCCTGCCTATCGAGTCACCGATCCCCGGCCTTTAGCCTCGCAGTGCCCTCCGGACCGGTTAGCGGCCCGGGGAACGGAGAATGCGGGCGTGCTTGCAAGGGTCGCGGCTGTTGGCGGCGAACGGTTGCCCGTGCCGTCACGCGTCTACGTCATCGAGCTCGATCGGGGTGCCGGGCGCCGCCGCGATCCGCGGATCCCCTGGGTCTACGTCGGATCGAGCGCCCGCGACGCCGAGCTCCGGCTCGCTCAGCATCGGCGCGGATACAGGTCATCGGGGCTCGTCAAGCGGTTCGCGCTGCGGCTGCGCCCCGATCTCTACGAGGACCTGCCGGCGTTTCGGGGGTCCGGCACGGCACGCGCGGCCGAGCAGGAGCGGGCGATCGAGCTCTCCGGCTGCGGATTCGTCGCTCACAGCGACGGCACCTCCTACGGCAAGGGGCAGGGGACGTGGACGGAATGGGATTGCGAGCGCCTCGACCGCGTCGGCGATCTCGCCGACGCGGCCGCGGCCGAGCTCGGCGACTCCACCTTCGCGCCGCTCGACGCCGGCCGCTGCGCCGAGCTGCTCCACGGGGATCGCGGCTTCTGGGTCAGCGACTTCATCGACCCGGCCGATCCGCCTCCCGCCTACGGCCGCTTCGCTCACGTCTCGCTCACCGCTCTCCGGAATCGAGCCGAGCGGGTGCTCGCGCGCCGTCCCGCCGGGGCGCTGTGAATCAGCCCATCCGCGCCCGCTCCCGCAGCCCCGACCACGAGGCCGCCAGGACGACGAGGTTCGCGAAGAAGCTGAAGAGCAATGCCTCGTGCACGTCGCTGACGCCGTTGGCGAGCAGGATCGCCGCGTCGATCACGACCCCGGTGCCGCCGACGAGCAGGCCGAGGCCGAGTGCGATCCGGCTCAACCGCAGGAAGCCGCGGCCGACGAGCAGGTAGACGAGGCCGAAGAGGACCGCGACGATCGCGATCGCGGTCACTTCGCCGGTCGAGTAGTCGGGAGCCTGCTCGGTGACGTCGTCGCGGATCGCGATGATCAGTATCCCCGCCGCGACCTGCAGGGCCCCGCTGAGGATGATCAGCCAGCCGATCACGCGGACGCCGATCGGGGCACGCCGGGGCTCGCTCATGGGCGCCACCATATCCTGGGCCGATGAGCAGCCGGCGCCGTGCGGTTCGAGAGGGTGCGTGGCGAGCCGTCGCCGCGGCGCTGGCAACCCTCGGCGCTTGCCTGCTGCTCGGATTGCTCGGCGGCTGCGGAGGCGAGTCGGCGACGACGGCGACCCGCGAGGCGACCCTCGTCCTCGATTTCGTCCCCGGGCCGGTCCATGCCGGAATCTACGAGGCGCTCGCGAAGGGCTATTACGAGGACGAGGGGATCGACCTGAGGGTGATCGAGCCGACCTCGACCGCCGACACGCTGAAGCTGATCGACGCCGGCAAGGCGGAGTTCGGGATCGCCGACGGCCTCGACGTCGCCGGGCAGATCGACGCCGGTCGCGGCGCCGAGGCGATCATGGCGATCGCTCAGCGCCCGCTCGGCGGCGTCATCACCCTGACCGAGTCCGGCTTCGACTCGCCGAAGGATCTCGAGGGCCGGAGGATCGGCGTGACGGGCGTGCCCTCCGACGACGCGATCCTCGATGCGGTGGTGGCCGCCGAGGGCGGCGATCCTGCCGCTGTCGAGCGGGTGACGATCGGGTTCAACGGCGTCCAGAGCCTCGAGGCCGGGAAGGTCGACGGCTTCACCGGGTTCATCCCGGCCGACGGCGTCCAGGCCGAGGCCGACGGCTACCCGACGACGTCGTTCGCGCCCGACGAGTACGGAGGTCTGGACTATCCGGGGCTGGTCGTCTTCTCCACGCAGCAGCAGATCGCCGACGATCCCGGCCTGGCCGCGGGTTTCGTGGCGGCGACGGTCCGCGGGTACGAGGACGTGATCGCGGACCCGGGCTCGGGCGCCGACGCCCTGCTCGAGGCGAACCCGGCCATCGATCCGGAGTTCGCGCACGCCTCGCTTCAGGCCTACCTGCCGCTGTTCACGGCCGGCGGCAGGCCGTTCGGGACCTTCGACCGGCACTCGATCGAGCGGATGTCGGACTTCATGCTCGACGCCGGGCTGATCGGCGACCCGATCGCGCCAGGGCGGTACGCCACCTCGGAGTTCGTCGGGACCGGCGATGGCGACTGAGCAGCTACTCGACGTCCGAGGGCTGACCAGGACCTATCGACCCGGGCGGGCCGGGGCGGAAGAGGTGGTTGCGCTGGCCGGCGTCGACCTGAGCCTGGAGCGCGGCGAGTTCGTCTCTTTGATCGGCCCTTCGGGGTGTGGCAAGTCCACACTCCTCAACGTCCTCTCCGGCCTCGACGGCCCGACGACGGGCACCGTCAGCCTCGCCGGCGACGAGGGATCGCTGCTCGGCTCGATCGCCTACATGCCCCAGGCGGACCTCCTGATGCCGTGGCGCACGGTTCTCGACAACGCGGCGCTGGGGCCGCAGCTCGGCGGCGTGCCGTTGCGCTCGGCCCGGGAGCGGGCTGCGGCGGAGATGGCGAGGTTCGGGCTGGACGGCTTCGAGGGCGCCTGGCCGTCGCAGCTCTCGGGCGGGATGCGGCAGCGGGCCGCCCTGCTGCGGACGTTCCTCACCGACCGCGAGGTCCTGCTCCTCGACGAGCCGTTCGGCGCACTCGACGCGCTGACCCGCCAGGACATGCAGGAGCGGTTGCTGGAGCTCTGGCGGGACGAGGAGAAGACGATCCTGTTCGTCACCCACGACGTCGAGGAGGCTCTGTTCCTCGGCGACCGCGTCGTCCGGATGTCGGCGCGGCCGGGGCGGATCGAGGAGGAGATCGCCGTCGGCCTGCCGCGTCCGCGGACGGTCGGGCGCACCGACCTCGACCCGCGGTTCATCGAGCTGAAGCGCGGGCTCGAGGCCCCCTTGCGGGCCGCCCAGCACAGCGGGGGTCGCGGATGAGCGGCGACGGCGCGCCCCGCGACCGGCGGTTGCGACGCCTCGTCGCGCCGGTCGTCTTCGCCCTGCTCTTCCTCGGAGCCTGGCAGCTCTACGTGGCGGTCGCCGACGTCCCCGAGTCGTCGCTCCCGTCGCCGACCGAGATCGCAGCCGCCGGATGGGACGCCCGCAGCCTGCTGATCGACAACACCTGGGTGACCGTGGGCGAGATCCTCCTCGGGTTCGGTCTCGCGATCGTCGTCGGCCTCGGACTGGCGCTGCTGATCCGCTCCTCCCGCACGGTCGAGCGGGCCGTCTACCCGTGGCTCGTCGTGTCGCAGATGGTTCCGGTCCCGGCGATCGCGCCGATCTTCGTCATCTGGACCGGATTCGACCTGCGGCCGAAGGTGATGGTCATCGCCCTCGTGGCCTTCTTCCCGATCGTCGTCAACACCGTCGACGGGCTCCGGGCCGCGGACCCGGGTCTGCTCCGCCTGATGCGGACGATGGGCGCCTCGCGCCTGCAGCGCCTCCGGTACGGGAGCTTTCCGGCCTCGCTCCCGTTCCTCTTCAGCGGCCTCAAGATCGCCGCCGCCCTGTCGGTCATCGGCGCCGTGTTCGCCGAGTGGGTCGGCTCGAGCGAGGGGCTCGGTCACCTCATCCTCGTCCTCAACAACGCCACCGACACGGCGACGATGTTCGCCGCGATCTTCCTCCTGTCGATGATCGGGATCGGGCTGTTCGGGCTGGTCGTCCTCTGCGAGCGCCTGCTCCTGCCCTGGTACCGGGCGCGCTAGCTGACCCGGCGAGCGCTACCTGACGATGACCGGAGTGCCGATCCGGGCGAAGTCGTAGACGTGCTCGGCCTCGGGTTCAGGTACGCGCACGCAACCGTGCGAGGCCGGATGGGGCGGGACGTCGGGATAGCCGTGGAAGGCGATGCCGGCGTTGAAGTAGGAGGCCCACGGGAGCCACACCTGGTAGGGCACCGACCACGAGTTGACCTCCTTGCGGAACACCTCGAAGCGGCCGGCGGGCGTCGTGTACCCGGGCGCCCCGGAGGAGGTGTGGATCGCCCGCTTCGTCCGGTCGTGCTTGACGAGGAGCGTCACGCCCCGGTCCCGGTAGACCTCCATCCGTCGTCCCGGCCCGTCACCCCTCGGTCGCGGCCGCTTCGCGTCGGCCAGCGCCGCCTTCGTCAGCGGTCCCGCGATCCCGTCCCGCTCGAGACCTTCCCAGGCCTGAAACGCCGTCACCGCCTGCCGCGTCCGGTACCCGTCGATGCCGTCGACGGCGCCCTTCGGCAGGTAGCGGAGCCGTGCGAGGCGCTCCTGGACGGCCCGGACCCCGGCGGACGCGCGCCCCTGCGGCTCCGATCCCTCGAGCCGGCTCCGCGGCGCCCGCGGCGCCGGCTTCGCGAAGTCCTCGCGGTCCTGGATTCCTCCGACCGGGACGCCGCCGGCGAGCACCTTCGCGCGCTCGACCCCCGCGACGCCGGTCAGCGTGTAGGTCATCTGCGCAAGCCGGGCGTCGAGCTCCGACTGCTCGTCGGCCGATCGCCGTCTCGGGCGCTCCGAGATCCCCCGGGTGAACCGGGCCGAGACCGCCACCGTCGCGATGCCGTCGGTGACGCTCACGCCCTCGACCCGCGTCCCGTCCGGGATCTCGCTCTCCAGGTCCCTGCGGGCCCGCTCCGGCGGCCCGGCGACGAGAGCCCGCGCCGCCGCCTCGGGCGAGTCCGGCCCGGGGACCGGTCGCAACTGCTCGCCGGCAGTGAAGTAGACGGGAGCGGGGGACCCGCCGGCGCCCGTCGACGTCCTCGCCTCCGTGGAGGCCGTGGTGGTGGCGGCGGTGGTGGGCGTGCCGTCGTCGTCGCCCCCGCCGCCGCAGCCGCCGAGCAGGGCGAGGCAGGCGGCGAGCGCGGCGACCAGCGAACGCCTGGGAGAGCCGGCTCTCAACCGGGCGCCGGTGCCGGTGTCGCCCCGGCCTCGGGGCCGGCAGGCTCCGCTTCCGCCTCGGCACGCACGCGGGCGAGGTCGGCGGTGATCCGGACAACCGCCGAGACCAGCGGCGCGGAGACGATCAGCCCGACGGTCCCGAACAGGGCGCCGCCGGCAATCGTGACGATCAGGACCGCGAGCGGATGAATTCCGAGCGCCGCGCCCATTGCGAAGGGCTGGACGGCCTGCTGGAGCGGGCCGTTGGCGAGGAACTGGACGACGATCATCCCGCCGGCCGCGGTCGGCCCGTCGCTGCCGAGGGCCAGCAGGACGGTGAAGGTCGCGGCGCTCCAGGCGCCGATGTAGGGGATGTAGCCGGCGAGGAAGGTGACGGCGACGATCGTGCCGATGAGCGGGACGCCGATTATCAACGAGCCGATCCCGACGACGACGGCGCTGAAGAGCGCCACGATCGTGACCCCGAGGAAGTAGCCCCGCATCGACCCGATCGTCCGCTGGGTGACGATCCGGGCGACGCCGCCGGGAACTCCCATGTGGCCCTCCGTCCAGCGCCGGATGAGCGGCCCGTCCTTGAGGAGGAAGAAGAGGCTGAGGATCGTCATCGCCAGGAAGAAGGCGAGCGACGAGAGCTTCCCGATCCCGCTGAGGACGCCGCCGAGCAGCGCCGAGACGCCGTCGTGGGCGCCGCGACCGAGGCTCTCCTTCGCATCGTCGGCCCTGCCGGAGTCGAGTCCGGCGTCCTGCAGCCATCCCGACAGCGTGTCCTTGGCCTCGTCGAGATGATTGCCGATGCTGGAAGCCTCGCCGGTGATGCCGACGACGACCATCAGCCCGATCCCGAGCCCGAGGGCGACGATCGCGAGCATCAGCAGGGCCGCGCCGAGGGCGCGCGGGACGTGCCGTCGCTCCATCCAGCCGACGAGCGGCGATCCGACGACGGCCACGATCCCGGCGACGATCACCGGGATCGTGATCACCTGGGTCAGCGCGCCGAGCCAGATCAGGGCGGAGATCAAGACCAGCACCCCGACGAGCAGCCAGGACATCAACCCGATGTTCCGGAGCCAATCGGGGACGTTGAAGATGCCGCTCAGCTGGCCGGGCTTGAGCTCGACGTACTGTGCCTCGGACTCCCCGGGCTCGGCCGAACCTCCCTCGGTGCCGTGGCGTCGGAGCCTTCCCCGGATCATCGGCGGCAGCCTACCTCTCGATCCCGACGCTTCAGCCACCTCGTAGGCTGCGCCGGTGCACCTCTCGGCGAAGACCGCGAATCTCGCGATCGGCGTCCTCTTCGCGATCGGGTCGACCTGCTTCTTGGTCGGCCCGTTCCCGGGCTACCTGCAGCTTGTCGGCTCGTCCGCCGACGGGATCACGTTCTTCGTCGGCTCGATCTTCTTCACGGCGGCCGCGTTGCTGCAGTTCCTGACCACCCGCCTGGTCGGCGGCGGCCGCATCGATTGGTGGGCCGGTGGCATCCAGTTCGTCGGCACCCTCTGCTTCAACGTGAGCACGCATGCGGCACTGCAGGATTCGCTCGATACGAGCGCCGTCGACCGACTCGTCTGGCGCCCCGACGTCTACGGGTCAGTCTGCTTCCTCGTCTCCAGCTACCTCGCCTACGTGTCCGCCAGCGGTGCCTACGGATGGCGGCGGCGGGACACGAAGGAGTGGCGCATCGGGGTCGCCAACCTGCTCGGCAGCATCGCCTTCGGGATCTCAGCGGTCGCGGCCTACGTGATTCCGTCGACCGGCGATGTGCTGGCCCTCGGGGCGGCCAACTTCAGCACCGCCATCGGCGCCCTCTGCTTCCTGCTGGGAGCGATCATCCTGCTCCCGAAGGAATCCGACCGCGCTGTGGCCGTCGCTCAGTAGCCGACGCCGGTCTTCACCTTCTGGCGCTCCGCCTGACTGGCCCCGCCCTTCTTCTCGAGCGTCTCACACGCCTCCGAGATGTCATCGGCGAGGGCATGCACCAGCGGCCTCGAGAGGTTGAGCTTGACCAGCGCCCGCAGCATCTTCACGCTCTCCGCCTTCGGCGGCATCGTGTAGGCGGGCAGCATCCAGCCGCGCTCGGCGGAGACCTGCCAGGCGATGTCGAACTCGTCGTAGGGAAGGTCGGCACCGTCCTCGAGCCGGAACGCGACCAGCGGCAGCTGCTCCTCGTCGGCGCCGATGACCTCGAACGGGCCCACCTTCTCGAGTCGCTCGGCGAGGTAGTCGGCGTTCTTCTTCATCACCTCCATCACGAAGGTGTAGCCGTCGTGCCCGAAGCGGATCAGGTTGTAGTACTGAGCGAGCACCATCGACGCACCGGTCGAGAAGTTCAGCGTGAAGGTGGCGTCGGTCTTGCCGAGGTAGTTCTCGTAGAAGACGAGGTCCTCGGCGAGGTCCGCCTTCTCGCGGAAGATCAACCAGCCGATCCCCGGGTAGACCATGCCGAACTTGTGGCCCGAGACGTTGATCGACCGGACCTGCTCGAGGCGGAAGTCCCATTCGGTGTCCGGGTAGAGGAAGGGCCAGACGAACCCGCCGCTGGCCGCGTCGACGTGCAGGGGCACATCGAGTCCCTTGTCGTTCTTCAGCCCGACCAGCAGGTCGTTGATGCCGCCGATGTCGTCGGAATGGCCGGTGAACGTCGTTCCGAGCACCGCGGCGACGCCGATCGTGTTCTCGTCGACGTGGGGCTCGACGTCCTCGGGGCCGATCGTGAACTTGTGCGGCTGCAGGGGGACGATCCGCGGCTCGACGTCGAAGTAGCGGCAGAACTTCTCCCAGACGACGTGGACGTCGCCACCGAAGACCAGGTTCGGCTTGTCGGTCGGCTTGCCGGCAGCCTCCTGCCGTTCGCGCCACTTCCACTTCAGCGACAGCGCGCCGAGCATGATCGCCTCCGAGGAGCCCTGGGTGCGGGCGCCGGTCGTCTCACCGGGGGCGTTGTAGAGGTCGGCGAGCATCCGGATGCAGCGCTGCTCGATCTCGGCGGTGACCGGGTACTCGGCGTGGTCGATGAAGTTGCGATGCAGGTTCTCGGCGATGATCTCCTGGGCCTCGGGCTCCATCCAGGTGGTCACGAAGGTCGCCAGGTTGCGCTCCGGAATTCCGTCGAGGACGATGCCCTGCTCGATCAGCCGCTTCGCGACCAGCGGCTCGGTGCCGGACTCGGGGACCTTCCCGTCCGGGGCTCCCGAGAGCAGCCAGTCGTGACCGGTGATCCGGGATAGCGGCATCGTGCGGTCGTCTTCAGCCATCAGGACTCTCCTCGGTTCGGGCTCGTCGACGCTCTGCCGACGGTGGATGCGGGGCATCCTATTCCGGTCGGGCGGGGATGCAGGTCGGTCGGGCCGGCAGTCCGATGTCGACGTGCGGTGGCTGGCATGATTGGTCGGCGATGGCGAGTTGCTCTCATCTCGATCAGGTCCAGCTCGCAGAGCTGCCGGAGTCGGTCGAGGGCTGCGAGGACTGCCTGCAGAGCGACGACCCCTGGCTGCATCTGCGGATCTGCCTGAGCTGCGGTCACGTCGGGTGCTGCGACAGCTCACCGAACCGTCACGCCTCCGCCCACGCGGCGGCGAGCGGACACGCTCTGATCCGCTCGCTCGAGCCGGGCGAGGACTGGTCCTGGTGCTTCGAGGACCAGATCGGGCTGGCGATCCCCGCCGTCACCGGCGAGACGCGGATCCCGCCGTCCCCGCTCGGGGGCTGAACGTTGGCGGAGAGATTCGTCACCCGCGGCTTCGGCGGCAACCGCCGCCGGGTTCCCGACGACGTCGCCGACCGGATCCCGCCCGGCCAGTACCTCGAGCAGGGGTTCCCGGTCCTGACCGCCGGGCCGACGCCCGAGATCGACACCGACGAAGCCTGGAGCTTCGCGATCGACGGGATGGTCGCGGCGAAGCAACGGTGGTCGTGGACGGAGTTCAACGAGCTTCCCCAGGAGGAGGTGCCGTGCGACATCCACTGCGTCACCAAGTGGTCGAAGCTCGACACGAGCTTCCACGGCGTCTCGGTCGACGTGCTCCTCGACGCGGCCGAGCCGCTCGACGCCTACGCGATGGCCTACTGCTTCGGCGGCTACACCACCAACCTCGCGATCGAGGACCTGACCGACGGCAAGGCGTGGATCGTCACCGGGCACGAGGGCGAGCCGCTGCCGCGCGAGCACGGCGGGCCGGCGCGGCTGCTCGTCCCCCATCTCTACTTCTGGAAGAGCGCGAAGTGGATCGCCGGCCTGCGGATCAGCGATCACGACGAGCCCGGCTTCTGGGAGGCCAACGGCTACCACAACCGCGGCGATCCCTGGAAGGAGGAGCGATATTGGACGGATTGAGCCAGGCGACCACGGCGCCGCGAGCGCCCGGTCGCTGGCAGCTCGCCACGGTCGAGTCGATCGAGTGGCAGACCCCGTCGGTCAAGTCGTTCCGGTTGAAGCTGCCGATGTGGATGCCCCACCTGCCGGGCCAGCACTACGACGTCCGGCTCACCGCTCCCGACGGCTACACCGCTCAGCGCTCCTACTCCGTCTCCTCCTCGCCGCTGGACGAGGGGACGGTCGAGCTGACGATCGACCGCCTCGCCGACGGCGAGGTGTCGCCGTACTTCCACGACGTCGTCGTCGCGGGCGATCAGGTCGAGGTACGCGGGCCGTTCGCCTCCTACTTCGTCTGGCACGGCGAGGGCCCCGCCCTGCTCGTCGGCGGCGGCTCCGGGGTGGCGCCGCTGATGGCCATCCTCCGGCACCGCCGCCGCGCCCTCCCCGAGGTGCCGATGCGGCTTGTCTACTCGGTGCGGCTCCCCAAGGACGCGATCTTCGCCGCCGAGCTGGCACCCGACACCGAGCTCACATACAGCCGGCTCGCCCCACCCGCCTGAAAGGGCCACACCGGCCACATCGATGCCGGGATGCTGACCGCCTGGGACCACGAGCCCGCGGTCGCCTTCGTCTGCGGATCGAACGGTTTCGTCGAGGCGGCGACGCGGATCCTCCTCGACACCGGCCTGCCGCCGGAGCGAATCAAGACGGAGCGCTTCGGCCCGACGGGCTTCAGCTAGGCCCGTCGCACGCGGCGTTCAGCAGCGGTCGTCCTCACCCTCCGGTGTGGGCCTCGAGGTCGGCCTCGACCAGGCGCTTCCACTCCGGCTTGTCCTCGCGCCAGCCCTCCTCGGTCCGGCGCCGCTTCCAGTAGCCGGACACGGACAGGTCGGCGAGCGCGACCCCGCGGTCGCCGAGGAGGTGCCGGCGCAGCTCCCGGACCGCGCCCGCCTCGCCGTGGACGAAGCCGTGGACGCGGCCGGGGCGGAACTCGATGCTGCGGACGGCCTCGACCAGCGGATCGGGGTCCAGCTCGGCGGCGGCGTCGCGGTGGATCCAGCGGACCTCGAGCTCGCCCGGCGAATCGAGAGGCAGTTGCTCCTCCGCGCCGTCGACCGCGGCGACGACGACGACCGGCACCCCGGGGCGGATCCGCCGCAGCGAAGCGGCGATCGCCGGCAGCACGCAGGCATCGCCGGTCATCAGGTGCCAGTCGGCCGCCGGGTCGGGCGAGTAGGCGCCGCCGGGACCGATCAGCTGAACCCGGTCCCCGGGGGCGGCAGCGGCAGCCCACGGGCCCGCGACGCCGGAGCTGCCGTGGTTGACGAAGTCGACGGTCAGCTCGCCGCGCCCGTCGTCCCAGTCGCGGACCGAGTAGGTGCGAACGCGCGGCCAATCCTCACGGGGCCGCGAGGACTTGACCTGCTCGAGGTCGAATGGCGCTGCGTAGCCGGCGCCGGCGGGCGGGATCTGCAGCTTCACGTAGTGGTCGGTGAACGGGCCCGCCGCGAAGCCGTCGAGGCCGGGGCCGGCGAAGACGATCCGGATCACCTGCGGGGTCAGGTTCTCGATCCGGTCGACGATCGCGACCCGGGGTGGGGTTCGCTTGCTCGACATCTTCGCGGCGGTCGCGTCCATTCCGCGGAGGGTACGGATTCGTTGTTTCGATCGGTGTTGACCGGGCAACAGTTGCGCAAGCAACCGGTCTCTGATAAAGTAATTGCGTAAGCAAATGTTGTAGCCACAAGTAAGTCGGACGACAAAGGAGAACGAGAGATATGAGCACGGTCACCGAGACCACGATTCCGACCGGTACCTGGGCCCTCGACAAGGCCCACACGAAGGTCGGCTTCGCCGTCAAGCACATGGGCGTATCGACCGTCCGCGGCGAGTTCCACGATTTCGACGGCGCCCTCGAGGTGGACGAGGACGGCAACCTCAGCGCCTACGGCACCGTCCAGGCCGCCTCGGTCCACACGAACCAGGAGCAACGGGACGAGCACCTCCGCTCGGCCGACTTCTTCGACGTCGAGAACTACCCGGAAATCAAGTTCGAGTCCACGAGCATCGAGCAGGTCGACGACGAGAACTTCAGGATCATCGGCGATCTGACCATTCACGGCGTCACGAACGAGATCGAGCTCGACGCAGAGCTCGGCGGGGTCGAGCTCGGGATGCAGGACGAGCACCGGACGGGCCTCGAGATCACCGGTCAGCTCTCCCGCAAGGACTACCGGATGAAGTTCAACGCGGCGCTCGGCAGCGGTAATGCGGTCGTCGCCGACAAGGTGAAGCTCGCGCTCGACGTCGAGGCGATCCGTCAGGACGCCTGACCGTCAGACACGACGCGTGACCACGGGCGGGCGGCTCCGGGATGGGCCGCCCGTCTCTTGCGTGGGATGAGTGCCGGGACGGCAGCCGCGCTCCGGCGGCTCCGAACCGGATTTCGGGATCGGTTGTTTGAGACGCGCCCGGGTGCGGCATCAATGAGGGATGACGGAGAAGTCGGATCAGGCGGAACGCCGGAACGAGACCGAGGCGGAGCGGATCGACCGCAACCTCGGCGACCTCCTCCAGGAGCTCCGGGTCGCGTTCCCCGGGATCCAGTTCCTGTTTGCGTTCCTCCTCGTGGTCCCGTTCCAGCAGGGATGGACGAGCGTCGACGGGACCGAGAAGCACGTCTACTACGTCGCCCTGCTGCTGACGGCGGTCTCTTCGATCTGCTTCATCGCACCGACGGCCCGGCATCGGCTCCGGTTTCGCGAGAAGGACCTTCGCTGGGTGGTCGACAGCTCGAACCGGCTGATGGTCACCGGCCTGATCAGCCTCGGGGGCGCGATCGCCGCGGTGCTGTTGCTGATCACGATGGTCGTCTTCAGCGACACCTTCGCCGTCGTCGTCTGCGCCGTGTTCGCCGCGTTGATCCTCTGGGCGTGGTTCGGCGCTCCCCTGATCCGCGGCTGGAGGCAGGATTGAGATGAGCGCACCCGAACGCCGGCCCGCGGCGATCCTCGACGTCGACGGAACCCTCGTCGACTCCAACTACCAACACGCGATCGCCTGGTTCCGGGCGTTCCGCGAGCACGACCTGGCGCCGCCGATCTGGCGGATCCACCGGCACATCGGCATGGGCGGAGACCAGCTCGTCGGCGCGGTGGCGGGTGGGGACGTCGAGGCGGCTCACGGCGACGCGATCCGGGACGGCGAGAAGCGTCTGTACGCGGAGTTGGTCGACGAGGTCTGTGCCTTCGAGGGTGCGTCCGAGCTGATCGCCGAGCTTGGCGATCGCGGCATCGAGGTCGTCCTTGCGAGCTCTGCCAAGGAGGACGAGGTCGAGCACTACATCGAGTTGCTCAGCGGCGGCGAGGAGATCGCGTCCTACACGACGTCCGCTGACGTCGAGAAGACGAAGCCCGAGCCCGACCTGATCCATGCAGCGCTCGAGAAGTCCGCGCGCTCGGATGCCGTGATGGTCGGCGACTCGACCTGGGACATCGAGGCGGCGAATCGTGCTGAAGTCCCGACGATCGCCGTCCTCACCGGCGGCTTCTCGGCGGCCGAGCTGAAGGACGCCGGCGCGATCGCCGTCTACGAGTCGGTTGTCGAGCTGGTCGGCGACCTCGACGCGACGGCGCTCGGGGGCTGACGTTTGCCTCCGCAACCGACCGGGTAGGCCAGCGAGGTAGGCGAAGCAGGAGGAACCGAGATGCCCCCGCGTGGAGTCAAGAAGGGAACCAAGCGCGCTCGCCAGTACGAGCACGTCAAGCGGAGCGAGAAGGACGCAGGACGCTCCGAGGCGCGAGCCGAGGAGATCGCCGCCCGGACCGTGAACAAGGAGAAGGCCCGCTCCGGGGAGTCGAGGACGAGGTCGAGGAGCTCGACCGACGACAAGTCGTCGGGCCAGCGTGGCGGGCAACGCTCCGGCAACGGCCCCGGTGGCCGCACCAAGCAGCAGCTCTACAACGACGCCAAGAAGCTGAACGTCGAGGGTCGCTCGAACATGAGCAAGAAGCAATTGCTCGCGGCCGTCAACCGGAAGGGTGGCTGAATTGCCGACGCTCGAGGTCCCGAGCCCGCCGACCCCCCATCCGCAGCCGGATCCCGGCCCGCCGGAGCCGCCGCAGCCCGATCCGCTGCCGCCGGCACCGGATCCGCAGCCGGATCCGACCCCGCCGACCCCGCCCGGCGAGCCGCTTCCGGGACCCGGGCCGGAGCCGGCACCGGACCCCCAGATCCGCGCCTGAGTCCCGCCGCCCCCGCCCCGGGACTCCGGTTCGGTCCTTCTGCGATCCTGCTTTCGTCGATTGCATCGGGGCGACGGAAGGGACGAGATGAATGGCGAGCCGACCGGCGGCGGAGGACGCACGATCGTCCTGATCCACGGACTCTGGATGACGCCGCGGAGCTGGGAGCGATGGGTCGAGCGCTACGAGGCGAAGGGCCACCGCGTGATCGCGCCGGCATGGCCGGGGATGGAGGCGGAGGTCGAGGCCCTCAACGAGGACCCGGGCCCGATCGGCGAGCTCCACATCGAGGCGATCGTCGACCACTACGAGAAGCTGATCGGCGAGCTCGACGAGGCACCGATCATCATGGGCCACTCGTTCGGAGGCGCGTTCACCCAGCTCCTCCTCGACCGCGGCCTCGGCACTGCCGGGGTCGGCGTCGCTTCGGGAACCGTCAAGGGCGTTCCCGACCTGCCGCTCTCGACGATCAAGGCAACCGCGCCGGTCCTCCGCAACCCGCTCAACCGCGGCAAGGCGGTGCCGCTCGACGCCCAGCAATTCCACTACGCGTTCACGAATACCCTGACCGAGGACGACTCGCGGGCGATCTACGAGCGCTACGCGGTCCCGGCCGCCAGCACGGTCCTGTTCGAGGGCGCGTTCGCGAACCTGCACCGGCACCCGCCGACCGAGGTCGACTTCGGCAACGAAGACCGGGCGCCGCTGCTGTTCATCGCCTTCGAGGACGATCACATCATCCCGCCGAAGGCGACCCGCCACAACGCCGAGAAGTACGAGAAGTCGTCAGCGCTCACGGCCTACCGGGCCTTCCCCGGCCGACCGCACTTCCCGGCCGTCCCCGGCTGGGAGGAGGTCGCGGACTTCGCCCTCGAATGGGCGCTGGATCCGCAGCCGATCGAGGGCTGAGACCCGATCGCGGCTGCGCCGATCACGCCGGCGGCTCGCGCTAATCTGACGGCATGGACGACTCGACACTGCGTGACCGGATCGAGGAGCTCGTCGCCGAGGAGCGGCGGCTGATGGAGGAATCCGTCGGCAAGGGCCCCGACGACGAGCGTCACAAGCGGCTCCAGACGCTGAAGATCGATCTCGACCAGTGCTGGGATCTGCTGCGGCAGCGCGAGGCGCACGAGGAGTTCCGGCTCGATCCCGAGAACACCTCGGTCCGCGACGAGAGCACCGTCGAGGGCTACGAGCAATAGGCCGGCCGCCGCGACGGCCGCGGCGGCGAGATTCGCAACGGCGACCGATTAGTCCCGGCCGGCGGGGCGGTCTTCATGTGAAACGACCGGAAAGGGATCAGGACGAGACATGGCAGGGACGAACGGCAACGAGGACGCAGCGAAGGTGACGGGAGCCGACGACCGATCGCGGTGGGTCGCGCTCTACGTGCTCTGCGCCGGCGTGCTGATGATCGTGCTCGACGCGACGGTCGTGAACGTCGCGCTGCCGTCGATCCAGGAGGACCTCGGGTTCTCGCAGTCGAGCCTCGCCTGGGTCGTCAACGCCTATCTGATCGCGTTCGGCGGCCTGCTGCTGCTCGCCGGCAGGCTCGGAGACCTGATCTCGCGGCGGGACGTGTTCCTGGCCGGACTGGTCGTCTTCACGCTCGCCTCGCTCGTCTGCGGGTTCTCGCAGAGCCAGGCGATGATCGTCGTCGCCCGCTTCGTCCAGGGTGTCGGCGGCGCGATGACCGCCGCGGTCGTCCTCGGGATGATCGTGACGATGTTCCCGGAGCCGCGCGAGCAGGCGAAGGCGATCGGGGTCTACGCGTTCGTCGCCTCCGCCGGCGGCTCGGTCGGGCTGCTCGCCGGCGGCGTCCTCACGCAGGCGCTGAGCTGGCATTGGATCTTCTTCATCAACATCCCGATCGGCGTGCTGACCGGTTTGCTCTCGCTGCGGCTCATCGATCGCGACCGCGGCCTCGGTTTCGGCAACGGCGCCGACGTCCTCGGCGCGGCCCTGATCACGACGTCGCTGATGCTCGGCGTCTACACGATCGTCGAGCCGGCCGCCAAGGACGGCTGGGGCGACCCGCTGACGCTGGGCCTGTCGGCGGCGTCGCTGGCGCTCCTGGGCGCCTTCATCGCCCGCGAGTCGACGACATCCAACCCGCTCGTGCCGCTGCGGATCTTCCGCTCCCGCAACGTCTCGGGGGCGAACGCGATCCAGGCGTTAACGGTCGCCGGCATGTTCGGCCTGTTCTTCCTCGGAGTCCTCTACCTGCAGGAGGTGCTTGGCTACGACGCGCTCGAGACGGGTCTGGCCTTCCTGCCGACGACGCTGGTGATGGGGACCATGTCGGTCCGCTACGCCGAGCCTTTGATCATGCGCTTCGGGGCGCGACGGGCGCTGTTGCCCGGACTCGTCCTGATCGCGCTCGGCCTCGCCCTGTTCGCGACGGTGCCGGTCGACGGCTCCTACGTCGCCGACGTGCTGCCGCCGACGCTGCTGCTCGGATTCGGGGTCGGCGTCTCGTTCCCGGCGCTGATGACGCTGGCGATGTCGGGGGCGACCCGCGAGGACGCGGGCCTAGCCTCGGGCCTCGTCAACACGACCGCCCAGGTCGGCGCCGCGATCGGTCTCGCCGTCCTGGCGACGCTCTCGGCGACGCGCACCGAGGACCTGCTGGCGGCGGGCGACTCGACCCCGGTCGCGCTGACCGGCGGCTACGAGCTCTCCTTCTGGATCGCCTCCGGCCTGGTGGTGCTGGCCTTCTTCGTGGCGCTGATCGTCCTCGAGCCGGAGCCGACGCAGGGCCAGGAGGCCGAGGCCGGAGCCGATCCGCGGGCCGACCTGCAGGGCGATCGCGAGCCGGCCTACTCCGAGGCGGGCTGAGGTCGCGAGTCGCCGGCCTCAGCGTCGCGAGAGGTCCCCGACCATCGCGATCAGGGTCCGCGTCAACAGCCGCTCGACGTCCTGGCGGCTGGCGCGGTCGTGCCGCAGCCATTCCGTCGCGGCCGCCTCGGCCGCTCCCTGGAAGACGCGCAGGGCCAGCAGCAGCTCGGGGGTGGGGTCGTCGCCGGCGTGGTTGTAGGCCATCCGCATGACGATCCCGTCCCGCGCCCGGGCCATGATCGCCGCCACCTCGGGGTCGCGCCCGAGCCCGCCCTCGGTGCTGAGCAGCATCGAGAGCACCTCGTGGTTGCGCTCGAAGGCGTCGAGGAAGCGCTCCATGTTGCGGGCGACCAGCTCCTCGAGCGGCAGGTCGGGAAGATCGGTGGCGACCATCTCGGGCAGATCGGCGGCGAGGTCACCGACGACGGCGAGATAGAGGTCGCGCTTGGTCCCGAAGTAGTGGTTGACGAGACCGGTGGTGACGCCGGCGCGGCGCGCGACCGCCTCCATCGAAGCATTGGCGTAGTCGTCGGCGACGAAGACCTCGCGAGCGGCGGCGAGGATCTGCTCCCGGCGCACTCCGGGGTCGAGCCGAGTTCGGGCACCGGTCATGGGCGGGAGCATACTGTGGCGGATATCTATTGACGGCACACCAATAAGCGGTTAGGGTGCCGCGCATGGGTTGGAAGACTTGGAAGCTCGTGCTGCTCGTCCCGGCGTTGATCGCCTTCGCGCTGCCCGCATCGGCGGCCGCGGCCAAGCAGAAGCAGCGGCCGAACGTCGTCGTGATCATGACCGACGACCAGGACTTCCGCTCGATGCCGGTGATGCCGAAGACGCGCCGGCTGATCGGCAAGGCGGGCGTCACGTTCGACCGCAACTTCGTCAACTACCCGCTCTGCTGCCCGTCGCGGGCGACCTTCCTGACCGGTCAGTACGCCCACAACCACGGCGTCCTCTGGAACAACTGGCCCTACGGCGGCTACCGGATGCTCGACGGCAGCGAGACCCTGCCGGTCTGGCTCGGGCGAGCCGGCTACCGGACGATCCACATCGGCAAGTACCTGAACGAGTACGGCGAGCAGGACCCGACCGAGGTCCCGAAGGGCTGGGACGACTGGTACGGCGGCGTCGATCCGTCGACCTACGACTACTACGGGATGACGATCAACCACAACGGCGACCTGAAGACCTACGCGCGGACCAAGCGCAACTACTCGACCGACGTCTACACGCGGCTCGCCGACCACGCGATCCGGGATGCTTCGAAGTCCGGCAAGCCGTTCTTCATGAACCTCGCGCCGAACGCCCCGCACACCGTCGCGACCGAGTCCGGCGCCACCAAGGAGGGCTCGCCGGCGCTGCCGCCGCCGCGTTACGCCGACGTCTTCGCGAACGAGCCGATGCCGATCTACCCGAACTTCAACGAAGCCGACATCTCCGACAAGCCGACGACCCTCGCGGCCTACTTCCCGACCCAGATGACGATGCAGCAGCAGCTCGAGCTCCAGGATCACTGGCGGGGCCGGATGGGCGCGCTGCTCGGCGTCGACGACATGGTCAAGAACGTCGTCGGCAAGCTCAAGCGCACCGGCGAGTTCCGGAACACCGTGATCATCTTCACCTCCGATAACGGCTGGATCCTCGGCGAGCACCGCCTCCGTGACCCGGTCACCGAGAACGGCAAGGCGGCCGGCGTCAAGTACGTGCCCTACGAGGGCTCCTCGCGGGTGCCGCTGATGATCGAAGGCCCCGGCTTCCCGGCCGATCGCAAGGTCGAGGGCGTGACGACGAACGCCGACCTCGCTCGGACGATCCTCGACGTGGCCGATGCGAAGTCGAAGGCCGGACTGACGCTCGACGGGATGTCGCTGCTCGACGCGGCCAACGACCCGAAGGAGCTCGCCGACCGCGGCGTCTTCATCGAGACGGCGGCGAACCCCCGGGGGGTGCCGCCCTACTTCTCGGTTCGCACGAAGCGCTACCGCTACGACCAACAGGACGACGGCCAGGAGGGCCTCTTCGACCTCAAGCGCGACCCGTGGGAGCTCGAGAGCGTCCACGACGATCCGCGCTACGACACGATCAAGGGCATCCTCCGCTCCGCCGCCGAGGACCTCGCCGACTGCGCCGGAGCGGACTGCCGCAAGCCCGTCCCGCCGCTGCCGCAGCCCGGCCGCTGAGCGCTCGGCGTCGCGGACCTGAGAGTCTGGGTCGCGAGACCCCACCCGAGGAGGACCGATGCCCGAGAGCAACCGCCGCTACCTGCTTCGTCAACGCCCGAAGGAGCGCGTCGATGCCGACACGTTCGAGCTCGTCACCGAGCCGGTCCCCGAGATCGGCGAGGGCGAGGCGCTGGTCAGGACCGAGTACGTATCGATCGACCCGACCAACCGGACCTGGCTCAACGACACGCCGACCTACCTGCCTCCGGTCGCGATCGGCGAGGTCGTCCGCGCCGCCGGGATCGGCCGCGTCGTCGCCTCCAACCATCCCGCGTACGAGGAGGGCAAGCTCGTCCAGGGGTTCGTCGGCTGGCAGGAGTGGCTCGTCGCTTCCGACGAGGCGCCGATGCTGCCCGTTGCCGAGGTCCCCGGCGTCGCGACGAGCGCCTACCTCGGCGTGCTCGGGATGACCGGCCTGACCGCATGGGTGGGGATCCGCGGGATCGCGAAGCCCACAGCGGGCGAGACCGTCGTCGTCTCCGCCGCCGCCGGCGCGGTCGGATCGGTCGCCGGGCAGCTCGCGAAGGCGGATGGCGCCCGGGTCGTCGGCATCGCCGGAGGCCCCGAGAAGTGCGCGCTGCTCACCGACCGGCTCGGCTTCGACGCCGCCGTCGACTACAAGGCCGACGGCTGGCAGCGGCAGCTCGCCGAGGCGACGCCGGACGGGATCGACGTCGACTTCGAGAACGTCGGCGGCGCGATCATGGAAGCGGTCTTCGCGCGGATCAACCTGCGCGCCCGGATCGCACTCTGCGGGCTGATCTCCGGCTACAACGAGGACGATCCGCCGCCCGGTCCACGCAGCTTCGGCAACCTCCTGATCAAGCGGGCCAGGCTTCAGGGGTTCATCGTGCTCGACCACTTCGGCGATGCACCCGAGGCGGCGGCGGAGATCGGCGGGCTCCTGGCCGACGGCCGGATCGAGGCTCTCGAGACCGTCGTCGAGGGCTTCGAGAAGCTGCCGGACGCACTCAACATGCTCTTCGACGGCGCCAACACCGGCAAGCTCTCGGTCAAGGTCGCCTGACGCTCAGCGCACGGCCCGGTCAACCCGCCGGCGCAGCGATCGCAGGCGTTCGATCAGCTCCGGCGGCTCGTGGACCTCGAAGTCCCAGGGCAGCATCGCGATCCGCATCGCCAGCCAGTCGAGGTTGTCGTCGCCGGTCCGGTACTCGCAGCTCGATGCGTCGATCGCCTCGACCGTCCCCCACAGGTGCTGCCGCTCGCGCAGCGTCGCCGCCGGGCAGCGGACCGTGATCCGGGCCTCGTGTGCCTGCGAGGCGCTCGCCAGGTTCGCGGCGACGTAGGCGGCGGCATCGGCCCCGCCCGGGAGCCCCCGCGTCTCGAAGCGGCCGCCGGCCGGCGCCGGGGATGCGAGCCGGTCGACCCGGAACGTCCGCCAGTCCTCGCGGTTGCAGTCCCAGGCGACGAGGTACCAGCGGCGACCGAGGTTGACGAGCGAGTGCGGCTCGACGAGGCGTCGCGTCGCCTCCCCGTCGCGGCTCCGGTACCCGAAGCGGAGGCGCTCGTGGTCGCGGCAGGCAGAGGCGATCGTCGTCAGGCATTGCGGATCGACCGTCGGGCCGCCGCCGGGGAGCGTCGCGGTGGCGCCGCCGAGGGCGCTGACGCGCCGGCGCAGGTGGGCGGGGAGGACCTGCTCGAGCTTGACCAGCGCCCGAACCGAGGTCTCCTCGATTCCCGCGACCGAGGCCTGGGCCGCCGTCCGCAGGCCGACCGCGATCGCGATCGCCTCCTCCTCGTCGAGCAGCAGCGGCGGCATCGCCGTCCCCGCCCGCAGCCGGTAGCCGCCCGCCGGGCCGGTCAGCGACTCGACCGGATACCCGAGCCCGCGGAGACGGTCGACGTCGCGGCGGATCGTCCGGCGGGAGACGCCGAGCCGGTCGGCCAGCTCGGCGCCGGGCCAGTCGCGACGCGCCTGCAGGAGCGAGAGCATCTCGAGGAGGCGGCTGGAAGTGGTCTCGCTCACGCACCGAGTATTACCCGAGATGAGGCCAGAACCTGTCCTAAATGCTATCTACCCTCGTTTGCGAATTGGACGATCGGGAATCGGGCGATGAGTTTCGGGACGCGATCCGGTCCTACTGCGAACGGACGAAAGAAGCAAGGAGCTGCATGACTGAACGAAGAAGCGATCGACCGGCGATCTCGGTGACCGGGCTCGTCAAGTCATACGGGGACGTGGTGGCGCTCGACGGGATCGATCTCGTCGCCGAGCGCGGAACCGTCCTCGGCGTGCTCGGCCCCAACGGCGCCGGCAAGACGACGGCGGTCCGGGTCCTGACGACGCTGCTGCCGCCCGATGCCGGCAGCGCCGAGGTGATCGGTCTCGACGTCGTCACCGACGCGCCGGCGCTGCGCGCCGAGATCGGCCTCGCCGGTCAGTACGCGGCGGTCGACGAGAACCTGACCGGGATCGAGAACCTCGTCATGGTCGGCCGCCTCTACGGCATGCGCCGCGGCGCCGCGCGGGCACGCGCCGACGAGTTGCTCGAGCGCTTCAGCCTGACCGACGCCGGCGGTCGGATCGTCAAGACCTACTCGGGCGGCATGCGGCGAAGGCTGGACCTCGCGGCAGCGCTCGTCGCCCATCCGCCGGTCCTCTTCCTCGACGAGCCGACCACGGGCCTCGACCCGCGCAGCCGCCTCGATCTCTGGGAGACGATCGAGGGCCTGGTCGCCGAGGGGACGACGGTGCTGCTGACCACGCAGTACCTCGACGAGGCCGACCGCCTCGCCGACCGGATCGCAGTGATCGATCGCGGCCGGGTGATCGCGGACGGCACCGCCGACGAGCTCAAGGAGCGGATCGGCGGGCTCCGGGTCGAGGTCCACGTCACCGACCGGACGACCGCGACCATGGCGGCCGAGGTGCTCGCGCCGATGTCCGAGGAGGCCCCGCTGATCGAGGACGCGAAGGTCAGCGTCCGCGTCCGCCAGGAGACCGGCACGATCATGGAGGCGGCCCGCCGCCTCGATCAGGCCGGAATCGACGCCGACGACGTCGCCGTCCGCCGCCCGACCCTCGACGACGTGTTCCTGACCCTGACCGGCCGCGAGCTCACGGCCGAGGAGAACGCCGAGCGGGCCGAGGCCGAGCATGAGGAGGTGGCGGCATGACCCGCTTCGTTCCCGACACGCTGGTCCTCGCCGAGCGCAACCTCGTCCGGCTGCCGCGATCGCCCGACCTGCTGATCGGCTTCACGATCCAGCCGGTCATGTTCGTGCTGCTGTTCGCCTTCGTCTTCGGCGGCGCGATCTCGACGCCGGGATTCGACTACGTCGACTTCCTGATCCCCGGGATCATCGTCCAGAACACCGCCTTCGGCGGGTTCGTGACCGCCCTCGGGCTGTCCGAGGACCTGACCAAGGGGCTGATCGACCGGTTCCGGTCGCTGCCGACCTCGCGGGCCTCGGTGCTCGCCGGGCGAACGCTGGCGGACGTCGTGACGAACTCGATCTCGGTGATCGTCCTCGTCGCCACCGGCCTGATCATCGGCTTCTCGTTCGGCACCAGCGCGCTCGAGATCGTCGGCGGGTTCGCGTTGCTGCTCCTGTTCGGCTACGCGTTCTCGTGGATCTTCGCCCTGATCGGGATGTCGGTCTCATCCCCGGAGGCGGCGAACGGGATCGGGTTCACGATCATCTTCCCGATCACGTTCATCTCCTCGGCGTTCGTCCCGGTCGACTCGATGCCGGCGGCCCTGCAGAAGTTCGCCGAGATCAACCCGATCACGATCGTCGTCGACGCGATGCGGGCCCTCTGGCTCGGCGTGCCGGCGGGCAACAACGTCTGGGGCGCCGTCCTCTGGTGCCTGGTCCTGATCGCGATCTTCGCGCCGCTGGCCGTCCACAAGTACCGGCGGATCGCAGGGGGCTGATCGGCCTCGGTGAGCTCAGCCGCCGACGGCGGTGACCCGTTCGGCCTCCTCCGGGGTGGCCGTGAGCAGGATCGCGCCCTCGCCGGTGAGGTAGGCCTCCTCGCCGTGCTGGGTGACGTCCATGCCGAGCGCCTCCTCCTGGGTGGTGGCACGAAGCGAGGTGAACAGGCCGACGAGCCGCAGCAGCACGAAGGTCATGACGAAGGCGTAGACGGGCGTCGCGAGGACTGCGATGGCCTGATGGCCGAGCTGTGCGGCGTTGCCGTAGAGCAGGCCGTCAGCCGCACCGTTCCAGGCGAGCTGGGCGGCGAAGCCGATGAACAGGATCCCGGTCGCGCCCGCCATCCCGTGGGCGGCGAGCACGTCGAGGGTCTCGTCGACGCGCGTGCGCGGGCGCCAGACGATGAACCCGTAACTTGGGACCGCGGCAATCGCCCCGAGCGCCAGCGCCCAACCGGGGCTGATGAATCCGGCGGCCGGCGTGATCCCGACGCAGCCGACGATGATCGCCGTCGCGGCGCCGATCGCGGTCACCTTGCCGCCGCGGATCAGGTCGAGCGTGAACCAGACGACGAGGGTCGCGGCGGGACAGAGCAGCGTGTTCGTGAACGCCAGCACCCCGGCGTCGCCGGCGGAGAGCCCGCTGCCGCCGTTGAAGCCGAACCATCCGAACCAGAGCAGGCCGGCGCCGAGCAGGACGTAGATGGCGTTGTGCGGCAGCAGCGCCTGGCGGCCGTAGTCCTTGCGGGCGCCGACGATCAAGGCCGCCGCCAGCGCCGAGAATCCCGAGCCCATCTCGACCGGGACGCCGCCGGCGAAGTCGAGGGTGCCGAGGTCGGCGAGCCAGCCGCCGCCGAAGACCCAATGGGCGAGGACCGGGTAGACGAACACCGACCAGAGCGTGATGAAGGCCATGAAAGGTCCGAAGCGCATCCGCTCCACGACGGCGCCCGAGACCAGCGCCGCCGTGATCACGCAGAAGCTGCCCTGGAAGGCGAAGAAGAGGAGCTGCGGGATGCTCTGGCCATCGAGCGGCGCCAGGTTGACGCCGTTCATCAGCGCGTGGTCGAAGCCGCCGATGATCGCGTTGCCCTCGGAGAACGCGAACGAGTAGCCGACCACGGCCCACGAAACCACCGTCACCCCGAGCGCCGCCGCACACATCATGAACGTGTTCAGCGTGTTCTTCGAGCGGACGAGGCCGGCGTAGAAGAGGCCGAGGGCCGGCGTCATCAGGACCACCAGGGCCGTCGCGGCGAGCATCCAGGCGGTGTCGCCGGTGTCGATGGCCGAGCCGAGGCCGCTCACCACGGACCCTGCTTGCCGACCGGCGTCACCGCGCCCTCGCCGGTCTCCCCGGTCCGGATCCGGACCGTGCGGTCGAGCGGCAGGACGAAGATCTTGCCGTCGCCGACCTCGCCCGTCCGCGCCCCTCTCGCCAGCGCCTCGATCGTCGGGTCGACGAACTCCTCGGAGACGGCGATCTCGAACCGCACCTTCTCCGACAGGCCCATCCGCACGGTCGTCCCGCGATAGGTCTCGACCCGGTCGAGCTCACCGCCGTGGCCCTGGACGCGGCTCATCGAGACCCCCCGCACGTTCGCCCTGTACAGCTCCTCGAGCACCTCGTTCGCCCGCTCCGGGCGGACGATCCCGATCACCAGCTTCACCCGTTCCTCCTCTTCTGTGGATCGGCAGCCTGATCGAGCGGGCGGACGGAGCGACGCCCGCGCCGGCCGGGCGCCCCGCCGCCGCCCCGCACCGTCCGCTGACTCCGGGTCAGCGACGAATCGATCCCAATATTTGGGATCTAATCGTCGCTCGCGGGGCTGCAGCCGGCTTCGGCCGCCGCGATCGCCGCGCCGAGCTCGGCGAGCGCCTGCTCGTCCAGGCCGGCCTCGATCATCGGGAACAGCTCGCGCTCCTCGAAGCGGACGTGGTCCTGGAGGAGCTGGCCGAGGCCGTGGAGCTCGTCGAGCGTCGGCTCGCGGGCCTGCATCCGTGCCGCGGCGGCGCGGATCTGGAGGTGCTCGGTGAGGGTGCGGACGGCCGCCTCGCGGTCGGCGTCGGGATCGCCGGCGAACCAGCGCGGCAGCAGGATCGTCTCCTCGATCTCGAAATGATGGCTGCCGCTGCCGGCATGGAAGTCGAGGAACGCCTTGCCGGGCGCGGCGTCGGCGGCGCGCTTGAGCTGGACGGCGACGAACAGCGACTGATGGTGATCGTGGGAAAGGGGAGTCAGCTCGGCGCTGCGCTTCATCGCCGGCTCGCCTCCACCGGCGCGGCGCCGACGGTCGAACGGCTCTGCTCGGCTCCGCCTTCGGCTCTGATCACGAACAGCGCCGCCGCTGCGACCACGGCCATCAGCAGGAAGCCGAGCGCATAGCCGCCGGTCTCCTCCTTGACGAGCGCCATGACCAGGGGCGGGAAGAAGCCGCCGAGTCCGCCGGCGGCGCCGACGACTCCGGTGACGGCGCCGACCTGCTGCGGGTACCACTCGGGAACGAGCTTGAAGACGGCGCCGGTGCCAAGGCCGAGGAAGACGGCCATCGTCAGACAGCAGATCGTCAGCGGCGCCATGTTCTCGTAGGAGACGGCGAGGGCCACCGCGAGGACCACGGTGCCGAGAAACGACGCCGACAGCACGCTGCGGGCACCGATCCGGTCGGAGAGCCAGCCGCCGATCGGCCGGGCGACGACGGCGAGCAGCGCGAAGCCGGCCGCCCGAGCGCCGGCGTCGGTCTTGCTGAGGTCGTGGACGTCGACGAGCAGCTTCGGCAGGTACAGGAACATCGCCACGAAGCCGCCGAAGGCCATGAAGTAGAAGAGCGTCAGGGCCCAGGCCCGGCCGCTTCCCTTGCCACGGAACGCCGAGAGCGAGGCGAGGATCGAGCCGGTCTTCCCCTGGATCGCCCCGGGGGCGTCCCGGGCGAGCGACCAGAACACCACGGCGGCGAGGGCGACCAGCAGGGCCGATATCCAGAACGGGGCGTCGATGCTGGTCGCGTCGACGATCGCGGGCGCGGTCAGTGCGGCAAGAACGGTGCCACCCATGCCGACTCCGTAGACGCCGAGCGCGAATCCCTGCCGGCTCTGCGGATACCACTTGTTGACGAAGGGGACGCCGACCGCAAACGACGCGCCGGCGAAGCCGAGCAGGAATGCGCACACCAGGACCGCGCCCCAGGAGTCGTTGAAGAGGGCGAGGCCGATCAGCGGCAGTGGGGTGTAGGCCATCAGCAACGTGAACACCCGACGGCCACCGTGGCGGTCGGTCAGGACGCCGAGGGGGATCCGCATCAGCGAGCCGAGCACAACCGGGATCGAGATCGTCAACGCGACCTGACCGTCGCTCAGGTCGAGCTGCTCCTGCAGGTCGGGTCCGAGCGGCCCGAGCAGGGCCCAGGCGTAGAAGCAGATCGTGAACGAGATCGTCGCAAGCGAGAGCTCGCGGGTGTTTCCTTCGGGTGCTCGGCCGTCGCTGTCGTCCGTCATTCCCGACGCCTCCTCGGGTCCGGACCCTACCGCCGTTCGAGTCGGAATCAGGCCCATCTCGGCCCGACCCTCTCACAGCCCGATCGGGGAGGGGTCCGTAGTTGCTACGGGACGCTCTCGGGGTCGAACCAGCCCGTAGAGTCACGGCCCGATGGCAGCCGCGAGGACGAGATCGTGAGCGGGACGGAGGCCGGCCACGGCGAGAGCACGGGTGCGATCCTGGCCGCGTTCGTGGCGAACATGGGCATCGCCGCGACGAAGCTCGTCGGCTTCCTGATCACCGGGTCGTCGTCGCTGCTGGCCGAGTCGATCCACAGCGTCGCCGACTCCTCCAACCAAGGGCTGCTGTTCCTCGGCGGCAAGCGTGCGCAGCGCCCGGCGACCGACCTCCATCCGTTCGGCTTCGGTCGCAGCCGCTACTTCTGGTCGTTCGTCGTCGCGATCGTCCTGTTCAGCGCCGGCGGGTTGTTCGCGCTCTACGAGGGCTGGCACAAGGTCAACCACCCCGAGGAGATCACCTCGCCGGCGGTCGCGATCGTCATCCTCATCCTCGCTCTGGGGTTCGAGAGCTTCGCCCTGCGGACCGCGATCCGCCACGCGAAGCCGTTCCGCGACGAGCGTGGCTGGCTCGCCTTCATCCGCCGCTCCCGCAGCCCCGAGCTGCCGGTTCTGCTCGTCGAGGACAGCGCCGCGATCACCGGCCTCGCGTTCGCGCTGCTCGGCGTCGTCCTCGCGGTCGTCACCGGCGAGCCCGTCTTCGACGGCATCGGCACGCTGGCGATCGGGGCGCTGCTGGTCGCGGTCGGCATCTTCCTCGCGGTCGAGATGCAGAGCCTCCTGCTCGGCGAGGCGGCCGTCGAGGAGCAGCAGGCGGCGATCCGCGAGGCCGCCGACGGCGTGCCGGAGATCGAGCGGATCGTCCACCTGCTCACCCAGCACCTCAGCCCCGACGACCTGCTCGTCGCCATGAAGGTCGACTTCAGCCCCGGCCTGTCGGCAGCCGACGCCGGCCGCATCGTCGACGAATGCGAGGCGCGAATCCGGGCCGCCGTTCCGATCGCGACGCGGATCTACGTCGAGCCCGCAGCTCCGTCGGATCCGGCGTGAAGCTCACTCGAACGAGCCCCGAGCCGCGCGACAGCGAGCCGTCGGTCAAGGCAGCGGTCCTGCGTTTCGCGCTCGCCGGCCTGATCGCGGTCGCGATCGTCGGGCTCCTCAGCTTCTTCCTGATGCGGCGGATCGGCACCACCCAGGCGACCGAGAACGCCAGCGAGGTGACCGGCGTCATCGGTGAGGGGGTCGTCGAGCCGAACCTGTCGCCGGCGCTGCTCGCTGACGACCCCGCAGCGCTGGAGCGATTCGACCGGTTGATCCGCGAGGACGTGCTCAGCGACCAGATCGTCCGGGTCAAGCTCTGGGACGAGGACGGCCGCATCGTCTACTCGGACGAGCCGCGGTTGATCGGTCAGAAGTTCGACCTCGGCGCCGACGAGCGGCAGGCTCTCCGCACCGGCGCCCCGGACGCCGAGCTGAGTGACGTCTCCGAGCCCGAGAACCAGTACGAGCGCGACTTCGGGCAGCTGCTCGAGGCATACGCGCGGATCCGCGCCCCCGACGGGCAGCCGCTGCTGTTCGAGACCTATACCGAGTACGGCGACGTGACCGCGAGCGGGCGTGACCTCTGGCTCGCGTTCCTCCCGGCGCTGATCCTCTCGCTGCTCCTGCTCGAGCTGATCCAGCTGCCGCTGGCATCGTCGCTGGCGAGGCGGGTGCGCAGCGCCCACCGCGACCGGGTCCGGCTGCTCGAGCGCGCCGTCGACGCCTCCGATCGCGAGCGCCGCCGGATCGCCGGTGACCTCCATGACGGCGCCGTGCAGGACCTGACCGGCGTCGCCCTCTCGCTCGAGGTCGGGGCACGCAGGGTCGAGGACGATCCCGACTCGGCTCGAGCGCTGCGCTCCGGCGCCGCCCGGACCCGCGCGACCGTGCGCTCGCTGCGCAGCCTGCTCGTCGAGATCTACCCTCCGAGCCTCCAGCGGGCCGGTCTCGTGGCCGCGCTCGAGGACATGCTCGCGCCGCTGGAGGCGCGCGGGATCGAGACCTCGCTCGAGGTCGGGTCGGGCATCGACCTCGACGTCGAGCGCGAGGCGCTCTGCTTCCGGGTCGCCCAGGAAGCGGTGCGAAACGCGCTCAAGCACGCCGGCGCCGGCCGCGTCGCGGTCGCCCTCGAGCAGTCGCAGGGCGCGATCCGCCTGACCGTCACCGATGACGGCCGCGGGTTCGACCCGGCGACCGCAGATGGCGAGACCGGCCACATCGGCACGGACCTGCTCCGGGACCTCGCGGCGGAGCTCGAGGGCGAGATCCGGATCGACTCCGAGCCCGGTCGCGGGACCGAGGTGGCTCTATCGTTGCCTTCCGGATGATCAGCGTGCTGCTCGCCGAGGACCACCCGGTCGTCCGGAACGGGTTGGTCGAGCTGCTCGGCTCCGAGCCGGACATCGAGATCGTCGCCGCGGTCGGTGACGGTGCCGCCGCGGTGGCGGCGCTCGGCGACCACGATCCCGACATCGTGCTGCTCGACCTGACGATGCCGGAGATGGACGGGATCGAGGCCACCAGGATGGTGATCGAGCATCGCCCGGACACTCGCGTGGTCATCCTCACCGCCTCGGCCGACCGTGAGCAGATGCTCCGGGCCGTCGATGCCGGAGCGCTCGGCTACCTGCTCAAGGACGCCTCGCCGGCGGAGCTCATCGAGGGCATCCGGGCCGCCTCGCGGGGCGAGTCGCCGCTCGACCCGAAGGTGGCGCGTGAGCTGCTGGCCGACCGGCGGGAGACGCGGGCCCCGCAGCTGACCGATCGCGAGCGCGAGGTGCTGGCCCTCGTCGGCGAGGGGCTGCCCAACAAGCTGATCGCGCGCCGCCTCGAGATCAGCGAGAAGACCGTCAAGGCGCACCTGACCCGCGTCTTCACCGAGATCGGGGTCACCGATCGCACCCAGGCCGCGCTCTGGGCGCGCGGCCACGGAATCACTTGACCGTCAGGGTCCCTTCCATGCCGGCCTCGCGATGTCCGGGGATGCTGCAGAAGAACGTGTAGGTGCCGGGCTGCAGATCGGCGGCGGCGGAGGTCTTGCCGGCGGTGATCGTGTCCGTCTCGGTGACGACGTTGCCGGCGGAGTCCTCGATGTTGACGTTGTGACCGATCGAGGACGGGTTGTCGAACTCGAGCGTGTCCTGGCCCGCGGGAGCGTCGATCTTCGTCTCGGTGAACGCCAGGTCCCCGCTCGGGTCAGCCTCGATCTTCACGGTCGCGCCGCCGCCCGAGCCGCCCGCCGCGCCCGCCGCCGAGCTGTCGGTCGCGGTCGTCGGGGACGAGCCGGCGTCGGCCGACGTCGAGCTCGAGCCCGAGTCGCTTCCGCAGGCCGCCAGCGCCAGTGCGGCGAGGGCCAGTGCTGCGAACGTGATGATGGTCTTTCGGGGCATCGTCATCTCCTCGATATCCGGCTGTCTGTCCACGGCACCGTCCTCCGCTCGCGGTCCCGCTTGCAAGCGGACATTGGTCGTAGGACCCTCGCCTGCGGGCGCCCCGGCGACTAGGTCGCCAGCAGCTCGTCGGCGGCGCGGATGCCGCTGCGCAGGGCGCCCTCCATCGTCCCCGTCCATTCGGGAACGGCGGTGTGCTCGCCGGCGAAGAGCAGGTTCGGGGCCGGCGCGGCCGCCGCGGCGCTGCCGGCGGGATCGCCGACGTCGGGGAGGACCGAGTAGGCCCCGCGGGCCCACGGGTCCCGCTGCCAGTCGGTCAGGAGCGCTCCGTTCGGTTCGGTGTCGAGCTCCGGCCAGAGCGCGCCGAGCCGCTCGAGCCAGCCACCGGGACCGTCGATCACCCCGAGCTCGCCGAGGACCGGGGCGGCACCCGCCCAGGCGTTGACGACGCTCCCGCCGACCCCGTCGCAGGGCGTCGTCCAGGCCCAGAACCGGTGCGCTGCCGACATCACCGCCCGCGGGTCGGCCGGTGCTCGCAGCGGAACCGCGAGCTTCGCCGCCCGGCTCGTCGGGATCGCGGCGATCGCGGCCTCGGTCGCGGCGGGCAGCGGCGGGTCGAACCGGAGATCCGGCAGGACCGCGACCGGGATCGCGACGATGCAGGCGTCGGCCTCGACGTCGAGGCCGACGCCGAGCAGGCGGATGACTCGTCCCCGGTGGCGGATCTCACGTACGGCCGCCCCGGTCCGGACGGGATCGTCGAGCCGCGCGGCCAGCGCCTCGGCCAGCCCCTGGTTGCCGCCGCGCAGACGCCGGGTCTCGGCCGACGCCACGAGATAAGGGAGATGGACGAGGAAGCGGGCGTCGAGCGCCTCGAACGGATGGGCGAGGGCGCTCTGCAGCCTCGTCGCCAGCACCTCACGGACCGCGCCGTCGCCGACGGCCTCGTCGAGCACCCGGCTCGCCGCCGTGTCGACGCCTGCCCGCTGACTCGCCCGCGCCGCGGCTTCGGCGCCGGCGAGCAGCGCCGCCGGCTCCGGTCCCGGACCCGGTCGCAGCTCCCGATCGGGATAGTCGATACCCATCCCGTCGATCGCGATCCCGAGCCGGCCCGCCGTCGCCTCGGTGAGGTCGTAGCCGCCGGTGATGAACTCGCCACCGCGCTCGACGAGCCCGCCGCCCGGCAGCTCCTGCGACCAGACACGGCCGCCGACGCGCTCGCGCGCCTCGAGGACGGACACCTTCCGACCGGCGGCGGCGAGCCGCTCGGCGGCGGCCAGGCCGGCGAAACCGGCGCCGACGATCGCGACGTGGTTGGAGGTCGGATCGGGTCCAGGGTCCACGGTCCGACGACGCTACCCTGCGAAGTCCATGGCAGGAACCGCGAAGCAGGCGAGCATCGACGGCAGCGGCGAGCTGGAGGCTGCCAGGGCCGGCGACGAGGCGGCGTTCACCGCGCTCGTCGAGCCCTTCCGCGGCGAGCTGATCGCCCACTGCTACCGGATGATGGGCTCGCTGCACGACGCCGAGGACGCGCTTCAGGAGACGATGCTTCGCGCCTGGCGCGGGATCGGCCGCTTCGAAGGGCGCAGCTCGCTGCGCTCGTGGCTCTACACGATCGCCACGAACGCCTGCCTGAGCGCGATCGAGCGCCGCAAGCCGCGGGTACACCCGATCGACTACGGGCCGCGCGCGAATCCCGACGACGGCGTCCCCGGGATGCCGGTCGCCGAGTCGGTCTGGATCGAGCCCTTTCCGGACGAGAAGCTGATCGTCGAGGACGGGCCGATGGCCCCCGAAGCGCGCTACGAGCGCCGCGAGGCGGTCGAGCTCGCGTTCATCGCCGCCCTCCAGCACCTGCCGGCGAACCAGCGGGCGGTGCTGATCCTTCGTGAGGTCCTCGGCTACTCGGCGCGGGAGACGGCGGCGACGCTGGAGACGTCGGTGGCGGCGGTCAACAGCGCCCTGCAGCGGGCACGGGCCACCGTCGAGGCACGGCTGCCGGAGCAAAGCCAGCAGGCGACGTTGCGGGTCCTCGGCGACGACGGCGTCCGCGAGATCGTCGAGGCCTACGTCGACGCCTGGGACCGCGAGGACATCGACGGCGTCGTCAGCATGCTCACCGAGGAGGCGACGTTCTCGATGCCGCCGCTGGACTCCTGGTTCGGCGGCGCCGGCGGGCATCCCGAGCTGCGAGGCTTCCTGAAGTCCGGGCCGTTGACCGGCGAGTGGCGCTGGAAGCACATCCTGACCAGGGCCAACGGCCAGTACGCCCTCGCCTTCTACAGCTGGTACGAGCCCGATCGCGCCTACCGGCCGTTCGCGCTGAACGTGCTCAGCTTCGAGGACGGGAAGATCAGCGACGTCACCTGCTTCATCAACCGCTCGATCGAGAGCGACGATCCCGAGGACTACGTGCGCTATCCCGAGCAGCCACTCGACGAGCGCCGGACCGCGGACTTCTTCCTCCGCTTCGGCCTTCCCGACCGGATCGACTGACCGCCGTTCGGAAGCATCGCGACCGGGTCATCTAGGCTCGGCCCGTGATCGTCTACGGCTCCGAGTACTCGTACTTCACCGGCAAGTTCGAGGCCTACCTCCGCTACAAGGAGATCTCCTACGTCCGCCGGCCGCTCGGCGTCACGATGTACTCGTGGAAGCTCCCGCGCCTGCTCGGCGGCGCGCAGCTACCGACCGTGCAGCTCGCCGACGGTCGCTGGATGACCGACACGACGCCGATGATCGCCTGGCTCGAGGAGCAGCATCCCGAGCCGGCCGTGATCCCCGCCGAGCCGCTGCAGCGCTTTCTTGCCCTGCTGATCGAGGACTTCGGTGACGAATGGCTCTGGCGCCCCGCCATGCATTACCGCTGGAGCTACGCCGACGATCGCCGGCTGCTGTCGGCGCGGCTGACGCGCGAGCTGATCCGCGTGCCGCTGCCGCCGGCGCTGCGGCGCCGCTGGTTCGCCCGCCGGCAGCGGCGGCTGTTCGTGACCGGCGACGGGGTCGACGAGCGGACCCGCGCGCACGCCGACGCCGCCTACACGCGCGTCCTCGACATCCTCGAGCCGGTCCTCGCGTCGCGACCCTTCACGCTCGGCGATCGACCGACCGCGGCCGACTACGGGCTCTACGGCTCGATGTTCCGTCACTTCGCACTCGACCCGACCCCGGCCCGGATCATGCGTGCCCGTGCGCCCGCCGTCTACGAATGGGTGGCGCGGATGTGGAACGCGCGGGCGAGCCGGATCGGATCGGCCGGGTTGCTCGACGGCGTCCCCGCCGACCTGGTGCCGCTGCTGAACGAGGTGGGGGAGACGCATCTGCCGATGCTGGCCGCCAACGCTGAGGCCCATGCGGCCGGCCGACCGACCCACGACCTCGCCGTCCAGGGCGTCGTCTATCGCTCGGTGCCGACGAGCCGCTACCGGGTCTGGGCGCTCGAGCAGCTCCGCCGCGCGTACCGCGATCTGCCCGACGGGCCCCGCGCCGCGGCCGACGAGCTGCTTGCCGCAACCGGGTGCCTCGAGCCGCTGATGCGGGTCGCGAACCCGCGCTCGGGCCACGATCCGGACGCTCGTGCGCCGTTCAGCGGGGTGTCGCGGATGGTCCGCGACTAGATCATCTGGCTCACGAAAGTGCCGTGCGCCACCCGGGGGAAGGGGACGCACGGCCGCGGCAGTATTCCCGAAACGGAAACGAGACGCGTCGTGCCGTTTCCGGCGGTCCCGTTCGGGGCGATCCGGTTCAGCGGGTCTGCCAGTCCGGCCAGGCGGCATCGCGGATCACCCGGTGCGCCCTGCCGCCGTCCGACTTCATCCGCCAGACGCTGTTGTCCGCGTAGAAGGCGATCTTCCTGCCATTCGGCGACCAGGCTGGATCGGCGTCCACGAACCCGTTGTCGGTCAGCCGCGTCCGTTTGCTCCCATCCGACCTGACCGTGTAGATCTCCTCGTCCTCGCCGCTGCGGCCGCTCGCGAACGCGATCTTCCGGCCGTTCGGGGACCAAGCCGGGGTCACCTCGTAACGGTTCTTCGTGGCCGTGATCCGCTTGCTGTTGGAGCCCGACGGGTTGACCTTGAAGAGGTCGGGCGGGGACCCGTGCCGGGCACGGGCGAAGACGATCCGCTTCCCGCTCGGCGACCAGTCGGGATCGAAGTCCTCGGCGCCGTTGTCGGTGACCCGGCTGAAGCCGCTGCCGTCGGCCCGCATCGTGAAGATCTCGGGGTCGCCGCCGCCGCCCTTGACGAAGACGACCCGCTTGCCGTTCGGCGACCAGCTCGGCTCGAACGAGCTCCCGTTCCGGGTCAGCCGCCGCTTCCTGGTGCCGTTGGCGTGCATCTTCCAGACGTCGCCGTCGATCGCATCGACGTAGAGGAGCCGCTTGCCGTCGGGTGACCACGAGGGGCCGACGTCGAAGCCGTTGCTGAGCCTGCGGAGGTCGCTGCCGTCGGGCTCGATGCTGAAGATCCCGAGGTCGGTGATCCCCATGTAGGCGATCCTCCCGTTCTTGCCGGGCACGACCGCGCCGGCGTTCGCCGCCGCCCCGAGCGCGCAAGCCGCAACGAGGCTGGAGACGAGGACGGCGCCCGATATCCGAGCCCGGATGCCCCGTTCGCCATTTGTCGCCGGTGCCATCGCTCCCTCTCCAGGGTAGTCCTCCGAGGCGGGCGAGCCGGCCCCGTACGATTGAGTCGAAGTGGAGGCGAACGCGGATTTCGATCCCGGGGCCGCGCGGTCGATCGGGGAGGCGTTACAGGCGAACGTTCGCCGGGCGCTGAAGGTCCGCGACGAAGCTCTGCGCGACATGCTCGTGGCCCTGATCGCCGGCGGCCACGTCCTGATCGAGGATCACCCCGGGGTCGGCAAGACCGCCCTGGCGCGATCGCTGGCGCGCTCGGTGCAGGCGGAGTTCTCGCGGGTCCAGTGCACCGCCGACATGCTCCCCGCCGACGTGACCGGGACGATGATCTTCAACCAGCGCGAGTCGGTGTTCGAGTTCCATCCAGGGCCGATCTTCGCCAACGTCGTCCTCGTCGACGAGATCAACCGGGCATCGCCGAAGACGCAATCGGGCCTGCTCGAGTCGATGCAGGAACGACGGGTCACGGTCGATCAGCAGACCCACGAGCTCGCCCGCCCGTTCCTGATCATCGCCACCCAGAACCCGGCCGAGTACGCCGGCACCTATCCGTTGCCGGAGGCGCAGCTCGACCGGTTCATGATCAGGATCGAGCTCGGCTACCCGGACCCGGCCGAGGAGGCGGACATGCTCGCCGGGCACGCCGCGGGCGACCTCGTCTCGACGCTCGAGCCGGTCGCCGACCTCGACGACGTCCGCCGCGCCCAGGACGCCGCGGCGGCCGTCCACGGCAGCGCCGAGCTGCGGCGTTACGTCGTCGCGCTCGCCGAGGCGACCCGCCGGGACCCGCGGCTCGAGCTCGGGGCGAGCCCGCGCGCGGCACTGATGCTGTTTCGGGCCGCGAAGGCGCTCGCGGCGGTCGGGGGCCGCGACCATGCCCTGCCCGACGACGTCCAGGCGCTCGCGCCCTCGGTGCTCTCCCACCGCCTGCTGCTCGCGCCCGGCGTGCCCGAGTCCGAGCGTTCGGCGGTGGTCGCCGCCGCGGTCGAGTCGGTTCCGGCCCTCTGAGATGGCCGGCGCAGCGACAGTGCTGCGCCTCGGGATCGTCCTCCTGGTCGGCGGCATCCTCTTCGCCGCTCCCGTCGTCCTGCTGCCCGGTGCTGCCCTGGTGCTGCTGGTCGGCGGGTCCATCGCCTCGGTCCGGCTCAGCGTCCGCGGCGTGGCGGCGCGCCGGGACGGGGTTCCCGCCCAGATCACTGAGGGCGAACGCTTCGAGGTCGTCCTCGACGGGGTCAGCGGCTGGTTGCCGCTGCTCGCCCGGATCGAGGACGACGCCGTCGCGCAGGCTCCGGCCCTGCGGGTCCTGCGGCCCCGCTCCCGCTTCGCCGTCCGCCTCGAGGGATCCGTCGCCCGGCGCGGTCGCCACGATCTCGCGGCCCCCGTCCTCCTCGTCGCCGACCCGCTCGGGATCGCGACCGCGCGAGTCGTCGCCGGTGCCGCCGATTCGATCCTCGTCCTGCCACGGATCCAGCCGCTGGCCGGGCCGTCGGGCGAGGATGGGCCGGCGGTCGGCCGGCGCAGCCGCGGCATCGGCGAGCTCGCGGCCGGGGGCGAGCGCGAGTCGTCGGCCGACCCCGAGCTCGACGGCGTCCGCCCGTACCGCCCCGGGACCAGGGCGACGCGGATCTACTGGCCGGCGCTCGCCCGCGGCGCCGAGCTGGCCGAGCGCCATCTCGTCGCCGCCGGCGATGCCGCCCCCCTGATCGCGCTCGATCCTTCCCGGGCCGCGAGCGAGGAGGACCTCGACCGCGCGGTTCGCGCCGCCGCGTCGCTGATGGCCCACCTGGCGAGACTCGGCGGCTGTGAGCTCCTGATCGGTGGCTCGAAGCAGCGCCTCGGTGTCGGCCGCGACCCGCGCGCCTGGACGAACGCCCTGGCTGCCCTCGCGGTCGTCGAAGGTGGCGAGGGGCCTCCGCGCCTGGCCGCCAACGACGTCCGCACGACCGTGATCTGGGTCGCCGCCTCGCCGGCGCCGCGCCCGCCTCGCGGCGTCACCCGCGGCTTCGTCGTCGCGCCCCGACCGCTTCCCGGCGCCCCCGTGTCGTTCACCGTGGCGGGCTGCAGCGGTCATCAGGTCGGCGTTCGCGAACGACGCGCGGTGGCCGCATGAGCAGGGTCCGGCTGACCGCCTTCGCCGGCATCGGGGTGCTGGCGGCGCTGCAGTGGGGGACGCTGCTCGCCGATCCGCCGATCGTCCGCCTGCTCGGCGCCGTCGCGGTGGCGACGCTGCTCGGCTGGGCGCTGGGCAGGGTCGGCGCGGCGTCCTGGCGCGACCGGCGGCTCGCCCGCGCCCTCGCCGTGCTCGGCCTTCTCGCCGTCGCGACGATCGGCTCGCTGCTCGTCCTCGGGTTCCCTCTGCGGGCACTGCCGCCGTGGGGCTGGGACCGGCTCGGGGACGGTCTCGACGTCGGCCTGACCGGGCTCGGCGGTTCGTTCGACTACCCGTTCCACGGGGCCGGCGAATGGGCGCGTCTGTTGCTCGTCGTCCCGCTCGTCCCGCTCACGATCGCCGCAGCGGTGCTGACGTTCCGTCCCGGCCGCGCCCCCGGCCGGGTCCCGATCGCCGGACTCCTCACCCTGATCGTGGCCTTCGCGATCCCGGCCGCCGCCCGCCCGACCGGCCTGCCCGTGCTCTGGGGCGGGGCGCTGCTGTTGCTGGTCGCCACCTGGCTCTGGGGCGAGCGGGCCAGGGCGCTCCCCGCGATCGCCCTCGTCGCCGGGTTCGGGGTCGTCGCGATCCCGGTCGCGACGAGCCTCGCCGCCGACGATCCGCCGGTCGACTACCGCTCGTGGACCCTGCCCGGCGTCAAGGAGGGGACGACGTTCGACTGGGAGCCGCAATACGGCCCGATCGACTGGCCGCGGACGGGTGAGCTCCTGTTCCGGGTCCAGACCGACCACCCGAGCTTCTGGCGCGCCGAGGTGCTCGACGAGTTCTACGCCGACGGCTGGCGCCGCTCGGGCGCCGGTGGGGAGCCGGTCCCGGGAGAGCCGATCGGTTACGCGCCCGGTGTCGTGCGCGATCTGCGCTGGACGCAGCGGGCGAGATTCGACGTCCTCGCCATCGACAGCGACCTGGTGATCAGCCCCGGGAGCGCGCTCCAGGTCCGTGGACTCGACAGCACCGATCGTGACGCGGACGGGACGATGCACACCGACGATCAACCGATCACGGCGGGCACGAGCTACGCGCTCACCGCCTACGCGCCCGATCCGCGGGCGCCGTTGCTGCGGTCCGGTTCGCGCCGCTACCACAAGCCCCTGGCCAGCTATACCGCGCTGGCGCTGCCCGACGGCGCCGATCTCGAGTCGATCGTCGCGCCGACCCATGTGAACGTCCCGCTCTGGGGACATCACCGCGGCCGCGCCGAGGCCCGGCGCCAGCTTCGCGAGTCCGCCTATTCCCAGGTCGCCCGGCTCGCCGAGCGGCTGACCGCCGGAAAGCGCACCGCCTACGACGCCGCCGTCGCGATCGACAACCACCTCCGCACGTCCTACTCCTACGACGAGGGCCCGCGAAACCACCGGTTGCCGCTTCGCGCCTTCCTGTTCAGGGACAGGTTCGGTTATTGCCAGCAGTTCTCCGGCGCGATGGCGCTGATGCTGCGGATGGTCGGCATTCCCGCCCGGGTCGCGACCGGGTTTGCGCCGGGGACGGCGACGGCCGACGGGCGCGGCTTCGAGGTCACCGACCTCGACGCGCACTCCTGGGTCGAGGTCTACTTCAACGGGATCGGCTGGGTCCCGTTCGACCCGACGCCGCCGACGACACCGGCGTCGATCGAGATCCGCGGCGCTGCCTCGTTCGGAATCGGTGCGAGCGAGTTCGGCGACGCCGGCCGCGGCCGCGCCGACGATCGCGGGGCCGGCCACGCCGCCGGGCCGCAGGTCGATCCCGCCGGTGGGGGAGGGGGCTCGCCGGTCCCGCCCGTGGGCCTGATCGCGGCGCTCTCGGCCGTCGTCCTGGTCGTGCCGCCGCTCCGCTCGCTCCGCCATCGCCGGCTGCCATCGGCGGCGGCGACCGAGCGCGAGGTCGAGGAGCTGCGTCGCGTCCTCCGCTCGACGGGATGGTCGCGGGGACGCGCGACGACACTGCTGCTCGTCGAGGGCCGGCTGCGCGGCGCTCACCACGGCGCTGCCGCGAGCTACGTCCGCCGCTTCCGCGACCGCCTCTACGGAGCAAAGTCAGTCGACCGTCCCACCCTCGCCGACCGGCGCTCCGCCCGCCGCGACCTCGCCTCCGACGGCGGGCTCAGGGCGCGGGCCCGGTTGCTGCTGCTGATGCCTCCCGGCGCCCCGCTTCCCTGCGGCCGCGGGAGGGGGAGCAGCGCCTAGAGGCGGCGCGCGGCATCGCCTACGCTTCGTCGCCGATGAACGGGTCGCGCTCACTGCTCCTCGAGGACGACCACGCGACCGGTCCCGAGGCCGCTCCGACGGTCCTCGTCCAGTACGGCGACTACGAGTGCCCCTTCTGTCACCGCGACCAGCCGGGACTCGAGCGACTGCTCGCCCAGGAGGGAGCCCGCGTTCGCTTCGCCTTCCGGCACTTCCCGCTCACCGCCGAGCATCCCAACGCCGAGCGGGCGGCCCGCGCGGCTGAGGCCGCCGATCTCCAGGGCCGCTTCTGGCCGATGCACGAGCAGCTCATGCAGCACCCGAGCCCGCTCGACGATCCGGGGCTGACCGCTTGCGCGGAGGCTGCCGGGCTGTCGCTCGAGCGGCTCTGGGAGGACATCGAGCGCTCCGACGTCGCCCGCCGGGTCGAGCGCGACGTCGAGCTCGGCCGGCGCGACGGGGTCAGCGGCACTCCGTGGTACCTGCTCGACGGCGTCCCGTCCGGCCCGCTGCCGGCGCTGGCGAGCGAGCTTCGCGGCCACGGCTGATCGGCGGCGGGATAGATTGTCGGCGAGATGGCCGGCGAGGATGAGATCGGGGTTAACGATCCGGAGGAGCTCGAAGCGGCCGGGGCGCCGGCGAGCGGAGCGATAGCCGCAGCGACGACCCTCGGGCCGGTTCACGTCACCGTCTCCGACCTCGAGCGCTCGCTGGCCTTCTACCAAGATTCCGTCGGCCTGCAGGTGCTCGGGCGCGAGGACGGGACGGCGTCGATCGGGGCCGGCGAGCGGGAGCTGATCGTCGCGGTCGAAGAGCCCGGCGCGGGACCGGGCTCGGGGTACACCGGCCTCTACCACGTCGCCCTGCTCCTGCCGCAGCGCGCCGACCTCGCCCGCTGGCTGGCCCACGCCGCCCGGGACCAGGTTCCGCTCACCGGACTGTCCGACCACTTCGTCAGCGAGGCGCTCTACCTGAGCGACCCCGACGGTCACGGCCTCGAGATCTACTGGGACCGGCCGCGCGAGTCCTGGGAGGGCCAGGTCGCGGCGCGGATGACGACGCTGCCGCTCGACGTCGACGGGCTGATGGCGGCGATCGGCGATCCCGCCGCCGGCTTCGACGGGCTCCCGGCCGGGACCGTGGTCGGGCACGTCCACCTGAAGGTCGCCTCGATACCCGAGACGGAGGCCTTCTACCGGGACGGGCTGGGCTTCGGGCTGATGGCGACGTTCGGCGCCCAGGCGACCTTCCTCGCCGCCGGCGGCTACCACCACCACATCGGCGCGAACGTCTGGGAGAGCCGGGGCGCTCCGCCGCCCCCGGCGGGTGTCGCCGCCCTCCGGCACGCGACCCTCGTCCTCCCCGACGAGGAGGAGCGCGACCGCGTCGTGGCCCGCTTGCGGGACGGCGGCCATCCGATCGAGGAGGATCCCGCCGGCCCCGCCGTCCGCGATCCGTCCGGGAACCGGCTGGTCCTTGCCGTATGAGCCCGGTTCGGCCGACCGTCCAGGTCGTCGGGCGGACTCTCGAGCCCGGGCATCACGGGCTCCGCGACTTCCTGACCCGGACCGCGCAGCCCTACGAGTTCTTCGAGGAGGGATCGCCGGAGGCGGATGAACTGCTGGCCCGGCATCTACCCTCCGGCGCCGCGCTGCCGGTCCTGATCGACGGCGACGACGTGATCGAATCCGCGACCGTGGAGTCGGTGGCCGCCCGCTGGAATCTCTCCGACCCGCCGGCAAGGGCCCACTACGACCTCGTCATCGTCGGCGCCGGCCCGGCCGGCCTCGCAGCCGCCGTCTACGCGGCCTCGGACGGGCTGTCGACGTTGATCGTCGAAGCCGACGTCCCCGGCGGTCAGGCGTCGCAGACGTCGCTGATCGAGAACTTCTTCGGCTTCGTCGACGGCATCGGCGGCGCCGAGCTCGCCCGGCTCGCCGGCCGCCAGGCCGAGGGCTTCGGAGCGGAGCTGGTGATGATGCGGAGGGTCGTCTCCGGCGGCGTCGCGCCCGACGGCCAGGTCGCCCTCACCCTCGACGGGGACCACCTCGTGACCGCCGACGTCGCGATCGTCGGCGCGGGGATGGAGTGGCGCAGGCTCGAGGTGGCGGGGATCGCCGAGCTGCTCGATCGCGGGGTCTACTACGGCGCCGGTCGCAGCGAGGCGGTCCGCTGCGGCGGCGACGACGTCTTCGTCGTCGGCGCCGGCAACTCGGCCGGCCAGGCGGTCATGCACCTCGCCGGCGCCGGAGCACGGGTGACGATGGCGGTCCGCGGCGACCGGCTCGGCCGGACCATGTCCGCATACCTGGTCGAGCGCATCGAAAGCCACCCGCTGATCGACGTCAGGCTCGAGACCCAGGTCACCGCTCTCGGCTCCAGCGACGAGAGGCTGGCATGGGTCGAGATCACCGACGCAGGCGGGCGCAGCGAGCGTCACGACGCGGCGGCGCTGTTCCTCTGCATCGGCGGGGTGCCTCGCACCGGCTGGGCGGCCGGAGCCGGCGTGCAGACGAACGCGGCCGGCTACGTCCTCACCGGCCCCGACCTGCTCGTCGAGGGGCAGCGCCCGGCCGGCTGGCTGCTCGACCGCGACCCACTCGCCCTCGAGACCACGCTCCCGGGGGTGTTCGCCGCCGGCGATGTCCGCAGCGGCTCGATCAAGCGGGTGGCCGGCGCGGTGGGGGAGGGGGCGATGGCAGCGGCGCTCGTCCATCGCCGCCTCGACGAGCTGGCCGGTGTGACCGCTCGCCACTGACCGCCGGCGAGCGACGAAGCGATCCCAATATCTGGTGATAGATCGTCGCTCGGCGGACGCCTGGCGGGCCCGAGGGCTCAGGCCGGAGCTGCGATCAGGAGCGCCCGGGCGACCGCCAGCGTCCGCCCGTCCGCGGACAGGACCGCGGCGCCGGCGTGATGCTTGCGCCCGTCCTTGACGATCGGCCATGCGACGACGACGTGCTCGACGCCGGCCTCGACCGGGCCGTCGATCCGGACCTGCATCGCGGCGAGGAAGCTCACCGTCGTCGGGTCGTCGTAGAGCGCGAAGTAGGTCGGGCAGTCGAGCACCGCCGAGACGAACTCCGCTCCCACGGTGCCGTCCGCTCCGGCCGTCCATCGATCCGGCGTCCACGGTGAGGCGACGAGGACGGAGTCGACCCGACCGGCGAAGACCCCGAGGGCATCGTCGCGGACCCGCCCGCAGACGAAGCAGCGGCTGAACGGCCCGTCCTCGAGCCCCGGGTAGCGGCCGGCGGCCTCACGGGCCTCGCCGATCGAGACCGACCGCGGAGGCTCGAGGTCGAGCTCGGGGGCGGGGCGGGCCTCCATGACGACGATCTCGCCGTCCAGCGCCCGCATCGAGCCGTCGCCCTCGCTGACGACCGTGAGCGGGCGATCGAGCGGAACCGGGCTGCGCAGGCTGACCACGGCCGGTCCATCGACCTCACCGGCGAGCAGGCCCACCGAGTACCCACCGTTGCCGCTGTCGAGCGGACCGTTGAAGCGGTCGGCGATGGTGATCTGGCCGGCTTTGGTCATCGACGAGCCACGCCCGTCGCGCTTGCGGGATCGCGACGCAAGTGGCCGCGGCCACCGTAACCGACGGCGCTCGATCGGTCGATGACGCGTGCCCGGGTAACGAGAGCACCGCTTTGCTGCGAGAGTTCCCGGCGTCTTGCGCTTCGCCGTAGTCGGCCACGCCGAATGGACCGAGTTCGCTCGGGTCACGCGCCCACCCCGGCCCGGGGAGATCGTCGCGGCCGCCGAGACCTGGCGGGCAGCCGCCGGCGGCGGTGCGGTGGCCGCGGTGCAGATCGCCAAGCTGACCGGTGGTTGCCGTTTCTTCACAGCGCTCGGCGATGACGAGCAGGGGCACCGGACCAAGGCCGAGCTCGAGGCGATGGGGCTCGAGGTCCTCGCCGCCTGGCGGCCGGAGCCGCAGCGCCGGGCCTTCGTCTTCCTCGACGACGACGGCGAGCGGACGATCACGACGATCGGCGATCGGATGACGCCGCTCAGTGACGATCCACTGCCCTGGGGTGAGCTCGACGAGGCGGCGGGGATCTACTTCACCGCCGGCGACGCGGGCGCTCTGCGATCCGCGCGCGCGGCCGATCGGCTCGTGGCCACGGTTCGCGCGGGGCCGGTGCTGGCCGCGGCCGGCGTCCCGCTCGACGCCCTCGTGCGAAGCGCCGGCGACGCCGGCGAGCCGTACGCGGCCGGCGACATCGACCCGCCGCCCCGGGCCGTCGTCTCGAGCCGCGGCGCCGCCGGCGGGACGATCGAGACAGCCGATGGCCGGGTCAGCGAATGGGCCGCCGCCCCGCTCCCCGGTCCCCGGGTCGATGTCCACGGCGCCGGCGACTCGTTCGCAGGAGGCTTGACGGTGGGTCTCGGCCTGGGCTCGTCCCTGGACGATGCGGTGAAGCTGGCCGCCCGCTGCGGCGCCGCCTGCGTCGCCGGTCGCGGCCCCTACGGAAACCAACTCGCGAGCCTCGACCCATGAAACCGCGCGTGAACCCGGCGAGGACACTGCTGATCCTCGGCGCCGGCGGCGACCTGACCGCCCGGCTGCTGCTGCCCGGTCTCGGGGGCCTGGTGGCCGCCGGTGGAGTGACCGACCTACGGCTGGTCGGGTCCGGCATCGACGACTGGGACGACGCTCGCTGGCGCGATCGGGTCAGCGAGTCGTTCGCCGCGGCCGAGGCCGGCGGCCCGGCGGTCGCCGGATTGGTGCGCGAGACCCGCTACGCGAAGGCCGACGTGACCGACGCCGGCGATCTGCGCGCCCTGCTCGACGGCTGCGAGGAGCCGATCGTCATCTATTTCGCGCTGCCGCCGGCGGTGACCGAGAAGGCGTGTCGGGCGCTGGCGGAGATCGGCGTGCCGGCCAGCACGCGGCTGGTGATGGAGAAGCCGTTCGGGAGCGACGTGGCCAGTGCCCGCTCGCTGAACGAGCTCCTCACCGGGCTGGTCAGCGAGGACCACGTCCATCGCGTCGACCACTTCCTCGGCATGTCGACGGTGCTCAACATCGTCGGCCTGCGCTTCGCCAATCGCATCTTCGAGCCGGTCCTCTCCAACCAGCACGTTGCCACGGTCGACGTGACCTTTGACGAGACGCTCGGCCTCGAGGGACGGGCCGGCTACTACGACGAGGCCGGCGCGCTGATCGACATGATCCAGAGCCACCTCCTGCAGGTGCTCTCGCTGGCGGCGATGGAGGCGCCACCGACCCTGTCCGCGGACGACCTGCGCGATCGCCGGGCCGAGGTGCTGCGGGCGACCCGGATCTGGCGGGACGATCCGCTCGCTTCGAGCCGTCGGGCCCGCTACACGGCCGGCTCGCTCGCGGGGCGCCGGCTGCCGTCGTACGCCGACGAGCGGGGAGTCGACTCGGACCGGAAGACGGAGACGCTGGCCGAGATGGTCGTCGGCGTGAACACCTGGCGCTGGGCGGGCGTGCCGTTCCGACTGCGATCGGGCAAGGCGATCGGCAGTCCACGACAGGAGGTCACGATCACCTTCCGGCAGCCACCGCAGATACCGGTCGGCTTCACGGGCTGCGAGCGCCCGGACCGCCTGCGGATCGCGATCGCGCCCGGCGCCGGCGAGCTCTGCCTCGAGATCAACGTCAACGGTCCCGGCGATCCGATCCAGCTCGACCCGACCGATCTCGTCGCCGGCTTCGGAGCGGGCGAGCTGCCCGAGTACGGCGAGGTGCTGAAGGGCGTCCTCAACGGTGATCCGACGCTTTCGGTCCGCGGCGACATGGCCGAGGAGTGCTGGCGGATCGTCGCGCCGGTGCTCGATGCGTGGCGCTCCGACCGGGTCGGACTGGACGAATACGAGGCCGGCGGCCCCGGGCCCGGGAACTGGCCGTCGTCCGGCCTCGGCGGACCTGAGGCCGCCAATTTAGTGACAGAGGATGTGTAAAATGCTCCGAGATGACCCAAGACACCGGACCGATCGTCGAAACGCTGGTGCTCGCAGCTCTGGGCGATGTTCTCGATCCGGAGTTGGGGCTCGACATCGTTTCGCTGGGCCTCGTGTATGACATCGACAGCACCGCCGAGGGCGTCGACGTCACCTATACGTTGACCTCGCCGGGCTGTCCGCTCGGTGAGCAGATCGCCGCGGATATCGTCGCCGCTGCAGGGGCCGTGCCCGGTGCCGATCCAGTTCGCCCGCACCTCGTGTTCTCGCCGCGGTGGTCGCCTGAGATGGTCGACGACGATGCCCGTTTTGCCCTCGGTTACTGAGCAGACGCCACCAGCGACCGGGAAGCCGCCGGCGGCCGGACCGCGGACGCTGTTCTCGGTGCCGTTCCGGAGTCAGATGAACGGTGCCGAGATCGCCCACCTCCGCGCCGAGGCCGGAATGACCACGCACTTTCATCCCAAGCATCCTGCGGTCGCTCCGCCGCTCGGATTCGCTCCGCTCGACTCCGACTCGGGCCTCTATCTGACTCGCGTGGGGGAGCCCGACCGCTGGGCCCTCGAGGGCCGCACCTGGGGCGAGCCCGATCGCGAGATCGCCGAGCGCTGGAGGCGACATGCCCTCTACGTGGCGCACGGGCTCGATCCGAAGGTCGCGCCCGTCCCATCCCGGTAGGAGGTCCGTCCAGCCCATATCAGCGGACCGCTTTCGTGTAAGCGCTACTCCGACAACCCGGCTGCTTTGAGGGCTTCCTCTCTGTTTCGGAAGGCCTGCTCCCGCACGATCAGCTCATCCCTGAGAGTGAACACGAAGGCAAACTGGTCATTCGAGGCGATCTGGCTCGCCGCCCCGGCCCCCACAGGT
>DATAFA010000111.1:0-2096 GCA_036257785.1 Solirubrobacterales bacterium
TGGCCGAGAACGCCGGCCTGGAAGGGTCGGTGGTGGTGGGCGAGGTCAAGGCCAAGAAGGCCGGCATCGGCCTGGACGTGGAGACCGGCCAGTACGTCGACCTGGTCAAGGCCGGCATCATCGACCCGGCCATGGTCCCCCGCTCGGCCCTCCAGAACGCCAGCTCGATCGCCAAGAACATCATCACCACCGAGGCGGTGGTGGCCGACAAGCCGGAGGAGCCGGGGCCTGGCGGCGGCATGCAGATGAGCCCGAACATGGGCGGCATGGGCATGGGCGGCGGGATGATGTAAGCCGCGACCGCGAGCGGCCCCGTCGGGCCGGCTCCGCGTTCGCGAGGGCCCGCCGTGTGCGGGCCCTCTCTCGTCGACCTCCGCCGCCCCTTCGCCGTTCCGGCCGGACTGGACTCCGGCGGGTCAGGCCCTCCCCTCGATCGTCGCGAGGTCATCGTCCGAGAGCGCGAGGTTGGCGGCGCCGACGATCGGGTCCACCTGCCCGGGGCGGCGGAAGCCGACGATCGCGCCGTCGACCGCCGGGTTCGACAGCGTCCAGGCCACGGCGACGGCGCCGAGGCTCACCCCGTGGCGGTCGGCCTCCGCCCGCATCCGCCCGACCAGCGCGAGGTGCTTGGAGAGCCGCGGTTCTGGGAGGTTGGGGGAGTGCCCGCGCCAGTCGTCGTCGGGAAGGCTCGCGATCCGCTCGCGGCTCATCGCCCCCGTCAGCAGGCCGGATCCCATCGGCGAATAGACGATGACGCCGATCCCCTCGCGCTCGGCAAAGGGCAGGATCTCGCGCTCCACGTCGCGCGCGATGAGCGAGTAGGGCGGCTGGAGCGTCTCGACCGGCGCGATCGCCCCGATGCGGCCGAGTTGCTCGACGTTGAAATTGGAGACGCCGATGTGGCGGACGAGCCCCTCGTCCCGGAACTCGGCGAGCGTCGTCCAGCCCTCCTCGATCTCCTCCTCGGGGATGGGCCAGTGGATCTGGTACAGGTCGATCGCGTCGACCCCGAGCCGCGAGAGGCTCCCCTCGACCTCGCGCCTGAGCGAGTCGCGCCGGAGGCTCTGGACCGTCGTGCGCCCGGGTCCCTCCGGCTGTCCGCCCTTGGTGAACACGTACGGGCGCTCCCGCAGGCCCACGAGCGCGCGTCCGACGACCTGCTCGGAGTGGCCGAAGCCGTACTGCGCCGCCGTGTCGATCCAGTTGACGCCGAGCTCGAGGGCGCGGTGGATCGCCGCGATCGATTCCTCGTCGTCCTGGTCGCCCCAGCCCCAGTCGTAGCCGGCGCCGCCGATCGCCCAGGCGCCGAACCCGACGCGCGTGATCTCGAGGCCCGTCCCGCCGAGCCGGGCGGTCTCGAAGGGTGCCGTCTCCACGTCGATCCTCCTCTCTCGGTCGGGGTGCGTCGCCGGCGGCGGGGCGCACGAGGACGGAGGCTGTGAGGATAGGGCCGACGCTGCCCACCGAGGGGGGGATCGACCCATGGCGTCCGGCAACGCACCGCCCACGCTGCGGTTGGGCGACACGGAGGTCACCCGCATCGGCCTCGGGACGAACCGGCTCACCAACACGCCCGAGCACGTCGCCTTCGTCAAGGAGGCGGTCGCTGCCGGGGTCGACCTCGTCGACACGGCCCACACGTACACCCGCGGAGAGAGCGAGAAGACGATCGGCGCCGCGCTCTCGCCCCTCCCCGCCGGCCGCCTCGTGGCGACCAAGGGCGGCTACGCCGCGGGGGACGGCCGCCCGGAGGTGCTGCGGGCTCAGATCGAGGAGAGCCTGCGCCGGCTCGGGACGGACAGCATCCCGCTCTACTACCTGCATCGCGTCCACCCGGACACTCCGCTCGAGGACTGCCTCGGCGCCATCAACGAGTACCGGGACCGGGGGGCGATCCGGCACGTCGGCCTCTCGCAGGTAGGGGTCGACCAGATCGAGCGGGCGCGCGAGGTCGTGCCGATCGCGGCGGTCCAGAACCACTACAACCTCTCCGAGCGCACCTACGAGGACGTCGTGGACCACTGCGCCGCCGAGGGGATCGCGTTCGTCCCCTACTTCCCCCTCCACGGAGACGGCGGCCGCCCGCTCGCGGAGAT
>DATAFA010000115.1:0-5841 GCA_036257785.1 Solirubrobacterales bacterium
GAGGCCCTGGCGAGGCGTTGATCAGATACCGAACGGCTCGCGCTCGGTGCCGCTCGCCTCCGACTCCGGCGGCTGCGGCGGCCGGGCCAGCGGGCTGCGGCGCAGGAATCGCTCGACCTCGCCCTCGTAGGTGTAGGTCGACTCGACGCCGCGGAGGATCGGCTGCAGGCGGAGGTGCTCGGAGAACGCGAGGACCGACTCCCGGGTCGTGTACCCGTACTCGAACCCGCTCGCCTTGTAGCGGCGGTTGTCGAGACCGCGGCCGAAGCGGAGCATGTTCAGCATCTCGGGCGGAACCTGAACTCCGAGCGCGCGCAGCGGACCGGCCAAGAGGCCGGTGCCCCATGGCGGCAGAATCGGCAGCGGCCGCTTGCCGAGCAGGCCGATTATCTCCGATTGCGCCAGGACGCCGTCGGCGGCGACGTTGAAGACCCCGGGCAGGCGATGCACGGCGGCATGCTCGAGCGCGTGGACGATGTCGTCCTCGTGGGTGAACTGGAGCCGGGGGTCGAAGCCGGCGATCATCGGCACCAGCGGCAACCCGAACATCCGCGCGAAGGACGTGTTGACGTCGGGCCCGAGGACGTTGGCGCAACGGAGGACCGTGACGTCGACGTTCCTCTGCTTGTTGGCGAAGTCGATCACCGACGCCTCCGCCTCGGCGACGTCGCGCTCGATCGGGCTGGCGGCAGGCTGCGAGCGCGTCATCGCCTCGGTGAAGAAGGCCGGATCGGTCTGGGCGGAGCCGTAGACGTGTCCCGACGACTTGAAGATGAACTTGCGCACCGGCGAGCTCTCGCCCGCGCAGGCGGCGAGCAGGTTCATCGTCCCGATCACGTTGCTCTCGTGGGCGCGCTGGCGCGACGTGGTGATCGAATCGACGACCAGGCGGGCGTCGATGACGGTGTCGATCCGGGCGGCACGGACGATCCGCTGGATCAGGCCGTGCTGGTTGGAGACCTTGACGAACTCGGTGCGCTCGAGCTCGCGGGTCGGATCCTTGGTGTCGACGCCGACGATCGCCTCGATCTCGGCGAATGACTCGAGGGCCTGAGCGAGCCGCCCGCCCCAGTAGCTCGACAGACCGGTGATCAGAACCCGGCGCCGGTCCATGCGCTCGGCGACGACCTCGACCCCGTCGCTCATCCCAGCCAGACCGAGTTGCGGCGCGAGACCATCTCGTGGAGGTTCTCCTGGATCCGTGCCCGGACCTCCTGTGCGACCGACTGGACGAGCGCCTTGTCGTCAGCCGGCTCCGAGCCCATCCGGGCGGTGTCGATCGGCTCGAGGAAGCGGATCTTGAACTTGGCGGGCAGGTAGCCGAGCATTCCCGCCGGGCCGAGCCAGGGGAACGTCGGCGTGAGCGGGAAGTAGATCAGCCCGGTCGCCTTCTGAAGCAGCCGCGAGCGGGCGAAGACCGGCGCTGCCTCCTCGGCCCCGACGACGCAGACCGGGACCAGCTTGGCCTCGGCGCGCATCGCCGCCTCGACGAAGCCTCCGCGGCCGAACCGCTGGACCTTGTAGCGGTCCTTGACGAGCTTCTCGGTCCCCTTGCGACCCTCCGGGAAGACGAGGACGAGCCGGCCCTCGTCGTAGAGCAGGCGGTGGACGTTCGCGGGATGGGCGGGCACGCAGCCGATCTTCGGCAGCAGGGCCGAGAAGCCCGGGTAGCCCTTGAAGAAGTGCTCGACGGTCATGTAGAGCGGTCGCGGGTGCGGGTGCTCGTCGCGGATCGCCTTGCCGATCATCGCCGCGTCCGGGGGCAACGCACCGGCGTGGTTGGAGACGAGCAGGGAGCCCCCCTCGGCGGGCACGTTCTCGACCCCCTCGACCTCGCAGCGGAACCAGTAGCGGTAGAAGAACTCGACGAGGGTCGCGTCGAACACGCCCTCGACCCGCTCCGACCGCCCCCAGTCGTCGATCCGGCGATCGGGCTCGATGGCCGGCAGCAGGGATCGCATCCGGTCGCGGTCGGTCACGTCGAGCGCTCCCCCCTCCGCTTCCTCGAGATCCGGTCCCGGCGCCAGCGATGTATGCCTCGGTGCGATCGCGGAATGATCGCACCTGAGCGACTGCGGTCGCGGCGACCGGACTAATCTCCCGGCGATGGACGCGGATCGGCCGGCAACCGGCGACGAGCGGCGACGGCGGGCGCCCCGCGCGGTCACCTACCCGTACCGGCGGATCGCCCACGTCGACGGCACCCCATCGGACGGGCCCGATCCCTACGGCGACCCCGATCCGGCCTGGCTGAAGATCGACTGGCGGCAGCACCTGCGGACGATCGACGTCGACGGGGCCCGCATCAACTGCGCCGAGATCGGCGAGGGTCCGGCGATCATCTTCGTCCACGGGCTCGGCGGCTGCTGGCAGAACTGGCTCGAGAACATGCCGAGGATGGCCGAGCTCGGCTATCGGGCGATCGCCTTCGACCTGCCCGGGTTCGGCTCCAGCCCGATGCCTCCGTGGGACATCTCGGTTCCCGGCTACGGAGAGTTGCTCAACGCCCTCCGTGAGACGCTCGGCATCGCGACCTGCACGCTCGTCGGCAACTCGATGGGCGGCTTCATCGCGGCCGAGGTCGCGGTCGGCGAGCCCGAGTGGATCGACCGCCTCGTCCTCGTCTCCTCGGCCGGGATCAGCCACGCGACCATGCGACCGGGCCCGGTCATGGCCGGAGCGCGGATCAGCGTCGCCACCAATCCACTGCTGCGCCGCGTCGATTTCGCCTCGATGAGGCGGCCCGGGCTTCGCCAGGTCGCCTTCGGCAAGGTCATGCGGCACCCCGAGCAGGTGCCCCGCGAGCTCCTCGTCGAGCTCATGACACCGGCCCTCGGGGCCCCGGGCTTCGTGCCGGCCGTCGCGGCGCTGACCGGTTACGACCTGCTCGACCGTCTGCGCCGGATCCGCGTCCCCACGCTGGTGGTCTGGGGGCGCGACGACCTCGTCGTCCCGGCCGCGGATGCCGCCGGCTTCGTCGAGCGGATCCCCGGAGCCCAGCTCGCCGTCTTCGAGGACTGCGGGCACCTTCCGATGGCGGAGCACCCGACCAGGTTCAACCGGCTGCTCGCCCGCTTCTGCGAGACCGCTCATGCCTGACGGATCCGCGAGCCGCTGCGTCGAACCCGGCTCGACTGGGGCCGAGATCGCCGTGCTCGCGGATCCGTTCAGCGGCGCTTGACGATCGAAACCAGCGCCTCGGGGATCCGCCGGCGGGATCCGTCGAGGGCATCGGCGAGAGCCGCAGCGGTCCCGGGGCCGTGCATGCCGGTGCCATGGCCGGTCAGCAGGTGGCTGGGCTCGAAGGCGGCGAGCCGGCGCGGCGGGGTCAGGCGCAGCATCGGGTGGATGCCGATCCGCTCGGAGCCGGCCCGGAAGTAGGGCGCGGTCCCCACGGCTTCGGGGACGATCAGCGCCCGGTCGGCCGGCGAGTGGATCGCGACCTCCTTCCAGAACCGGTTGTCGACGACCTTGACGGCCTCGAGGCCGCTGCCGGCGATCCCTCCGAACGGGACCCGGTGCAGATCGACGCCATGGCGCTGGGCAAGCTTCTCGCAGTCGCGATCGTGGCGATCGAGCAGCTGCAGGACGCCGGCGATCCCGGCCGATGCCGCGACGGCGGCGATCCGCTCGTCGAGACCGGGCACGTCGACCGGGTCGACGATCCAGAGCTTGCCATCGACGCCGCCGAGGCGGATCGCGTGGCTCGCCCGCTGCATCATCTCGCCGGAGTCGGCGAGCCACGAGATCCCGAGATCGTTCTCCTCGAAGGCCGGGCCGCTCATCGGGCCGGAGCCTACGGGACGTCCCCCCGGCACCGTCGGCACCGAGCGTCCGGGCTTCGATCCCGCATTTTGGGTAGCGGGCACGGATGCGGGACCGGGGGCGCCCGAATAAGCTCAGACAATGGTGTCGATCGTCAGATGTCCAGGCTGTGGAAAGGCGACAGTCGCCGTCGGCACCCCCAACCGGAAGCAGTTGAGTTGCTCGCATTGCGGGCGGTCCCTGGCCGACGCCGGGAAGCTGTCGCACTCCGACCCCGACGCGCTCGAGGTGCGGGTTCGCGAGCACCTCCACGGCACCCACGGCCCGGCCAAGCGCTGAATCCGGTCTAGGAGGTGACCGCGCCGACCGAGGCGCTCGAGACCGAGCTCGCGTACTTGGCCATGACGCCGCTGGTGAAGGCGGGCTCGGGGGCCTCGTAGTCGGCCGTCCGAGCGGCGATCTCCTCGGCGCTCAGGTCGACGTCGATCGTCCGCTTCTCGACGTCGATCGTGATCGTGTCGCCCTCGCGGATCGCCGCGATCGGACCGCCCTTGACGGCCTCGGGGGCGACGTGGCCGATCATCAGCCCGCGCGTGGCTCCCGAGAAGCGCCCGTCGGTGATCAGCGCGACGTCCTCACCGTGGCCGCTGCCGACGATGGCCGCCGTCACCTGGAGCATCTCCCGCATCCCGGGGCCGCCCGTCGGGCCCTCGTTGCGGATGACGACGATGTCGCCGGGGTTGATGCCGCCGGCCTTGACGACGGCGAAGCAGTCCTCCTCGCACTCGAAGACGCGCGCCGGCCCGGCCTGGCCCATGCGCTCGGTGCCGGCGACCTTGACGACAGCGCCGTCGGGGGCAAGGTTGCCGTGGAGGATCGCGAGTCCGCCCTGCGCCTTGACCGGGTCGCCGACGGGACGGACGACGTCCTGGCCGGGAGCCTCGTCGGCCGCGTCGGCCTCCTCGCCGACGGTCCGGCCGGTCACAGTGATCTCGTCGCGGTGCAGCAGCCCGGCCGCCGAGAGCCGGCTGAGGATCAGCGGCACGCCGCCGGCGCGGTAGAGGTCGGTGGCGACGTAGCGGCCGCCGGGCTTCAGGTCGGCGAACAGCGGCGTCTGCCGGGAGATCCGCTCGAAGTCGGACATCTCGAGCGGGATCCCGGCCTCTCGCGCGACCGCGAGGAGGTGGAGGACGCCGTTTGTCGAGCCACCGGACGCGCAGACGCAGGCGATCGCGTTCTCGAGCGACCGCTTGGTGATGATCCGGCTCGGGCGCAGGTCCTCGGCGAGCACCCGCATGATCAGCTCACCGACCTTCTCGGCGACGGTGTTCTTCTCGTCGTCCTCGGCCGGGACCATCGCCGATCCGCCGGCCGAGATCCCGAGGGCCTCGAAGGCACAGGCCATCGTGTTGGCGGTGAACTGGGCGCCGCAGGCGCCGGCGCCGGGGCTGGCGACGTCCTCGAGCTCGTGGAGCTCCTCGTCGGTCACCGTTCCCGCCGCATGGCCGCCGATCGCCTCGAAGACGTCGAGGATGGTCACGTCGCGACCGTGATAGCGACCGGGCGCGATCGAGCCGCCGTACAGCATCAGCGACGGCACGTCGAGGCGGGCGAGCGCCATCACGCAGCCGGGAATCGTCTTGTCGCAGGCCGACACGGCGATCACCGCGTCGAACTGGTACCCGCGCACGGTCAGCTCGATCGAGTCGGCGATCACCTCGCGGCTCACCAGCGAGCTCTTCATGCCCTTGGTCCCCATCGTGATCCCGTCGGAGATCGCGATCGTGTTGAACTCCATCGGTGTCCCGCCGGCGGCACGGACGCCCTCCTTGATGTGCTCGGCGAGCCCACGGAGGTGGAAGTTGCAGGGCATCGCCTCGACCCAGGTGTTGGCGATGCCGATGGTCGGCCGCTTCAGCGCGGCGTCGTCGAACCCGATCCCCTTCATGTAGGCGCGCGCAGCGGCGCGATCGGGGCCGTCGAAGACCGCGGCGGACCGGGGACGCGGGAAATCGGTTGAGTCGCTCATCGTTGCTCCAATTCTGGCCGGCTTGGTCTAGACGCCGCCGGCGCCGT
>DATAFA010000133.1:0-14484 GCA_036257785.1 Solirubrobacterales bacterium
GAGCGGACCCATACGATCGAGCGGCTGGCGGCCGTCGTCGGCGCGGCTGCATCGGCTTGACGCGACCCGCCCCGCCGCGGGCGCCGGGGGTATAAACGCTTCATGCCGGACCTGAATCCGGGAACCACCTTCGCCGGTCACAGGATCGAGGGGATCGCCGGCCGCGGCGGGATGGGGACGGTCTACCGGGCCACCCACCTGGCGCTCGACCACGTCGTCGCGCTCAAGGTGATCGCCCCCGATCTCGCCGCCGACGACGCCTTCCGCGAGCGGTTCCGCTCCGAGTCGCGGATCGCCGTCTCGCTCCGGCACCCGAACGTCGTCCCGATCCACCACGCCGGCGAGGAGGACGGGCTGCTGTTCGTGACGATGGACCTGATCGACGGACCCGACCTGCGCCGGATGCTGATCGCCAACGGTTCCCTGCCGTCCGACCGCGCGATCGCGATCATCGCCCAGGTCGCCTCGGCCCTCGACGTCGCCCACTCGCGCGGCCTCGTCCACCGTGACATCAAGCCCGGCAACATCCTCGTCGAGAGCAACGCCGCCGATCACGCCTACCTGACCGACTTCGGCCTCGCGAAGCGCTTCGACCAGGGGACCGACGCGGGCGCCCTGACCCGGACCGGCGCCTTCGTCGGGACCCTCGACTACGTCGCTCCCGAGCAGATCCGCGGCGGCCGGGTCGACGCCCGGACCGACGTCTACGCGCTCGGTTGCGTCCTCTACGAGGCGATCTCCGGTCGCGCGCCATACGCCGACCGCGAGGAGAACGTCGCGAAGATCTACGCCCACCTGCAGGACGAGCCGCCCTGGCTCCCCGGCGACGGTGAGGCCGACGGCGCCCTCGACGAGGTGATCGCGAGGGCACTCGCCAAGGAGCCGGGGGATCGCTACCCCTCCGCCGGCGACCTCGCCCGTGCCGCCACCGCCGCGGTCGAGGGCCAGGAGGTCCTGCGCTCGGCCGAGCGCAGCGTCGCGACCGGCAAGGCGGCGCCGGAGACCGGCGAGCCGGAGGCGCCGATCGAGGACACGCTCGAGTCCCCGCCCCCCGAGCCTCCGCCACCGCCTCCGGCGTCGCCGCCCACCGAGCCGATCGACGCCCCGGAGCCCACCGAGGCGATCGAGGCGCCCGGGCCGACCGAGCGGATCGCCACACCGACCGCGGCGACGAGCGCCGCGCCGGCCGCGTCCTCGCCCGGCCCGCGCTGGGGCCGGATCGCGGCGGCTGTGGCGCTGTTGGCGGCGATCGCGGTCGTGGCCGTGATCGCGCTCGGCGGCGGGGGAGGGGACGACGTCACGACGTACGAGCAGCCGCAGCTCGCCGGCGAGCCGATCCCGCTCCTGGGGATGCCGGTCGGGATCACCGCCGGCGAGGGCACGATCGCGGTCGCGACCAGGGAGGGCCAGGCGGTCGCGCTGCTCGACGAGGAGACCGGAAAGCCGACCGGTGATGGCGTGTCGTTGCCGGCGAACGGCGAGGACGTGACGTTCGCGGACGGCTCCCTGTGGGCGACGGTGCCGGGTGCCGACGCGGTGGTCGCCGCGCGGATGGACGGCAGCGAGCGGACGGTGATCGACGTCGGTGCCGGCGCAATCGGCATCGCGCCCGGCGACGGGATGGTCTGGGCGGCGCAGCCGGAAGCGCGAAAGCTCGCCTCGATCGACACCGGCGATCAGTCGGTCAGCTCGATTCCGATCGAGGCGGCTTCGGAGCCAGCCGAGGTGGCCGCCGGCGACGACGCCCTCTGGGTGGTCGATCGCGGCGACAGTCAGGTGTTCCGGGTCGACCCCAACGATCCCTCCGCGGCTGAGCCTTTCGCCGTCGGCAGCAACCCGAAGGGCGTGGTCGTCGACGACGACGGATCGGTCTGGGTCGCAAACACCGACGCCGGCACCGTCGTCCGGCTCGATGCTTCCGGCGACCAGCAGGCCCAGGTCGACGTCGGCGGCCAGCCCAGGCTGATGGCCGCCGGGTTCGGGCGGATCTGGGTGGCCGATGGGGATGGTGCCGTCGAGGCGATCAACCCGGATGACGAGAGCGTCCAAAAGGTCGACGTCCCCGGCTTGCCCGAGAGCGTCGCGATCGGCAGCGATCAGGTCTGGGTCACAACGGGCAAGGGCGATTCCGTCGTCCGGATCGATCCCGGCGCCGCCAGCTGAGCCTTCTCGCCTTTCGCGACGCGAGGTTGCAGAAACCGGCTCCGGGAGCCGGTTTCTGCAGTCTCGAGATGGTCAGAGGTCGCGCTCGGTGGTCAGAGGTCCCGCTCGGTGATCAGGCCGGTCTGCATCGCTCGCTGGACGAGATCGACGCGCTTGCGGCTCTGCGGGGCGTCGGCGAGGTCGAACTTCTCGAACAGCGCCCGCAGGTGGGTCTTGACGGCGTCGATGCTGAGGTGCAGCTCGGCGGCGATCTCGGCGTTCGTCGCCGGGCTCGCGAACGCCGGGCCGTCCTTGAACGGCCGGCAGAGGGCGACGAGGGCGCGCCGCTGGGCCGGCGAGACGCCCGCGGCGGCGGCGAGGTCGCCGGAGATGACCGTCGAGTCGCCGCCGGCGAGTGGAGCGCGGAAGCGGATCCGGGTCCGCCCGACGCGGATCACGTCGCCGTCGCGCAGCATCCGGCGACCGCCGATCCGCTCCTCGTTGACGAAGGAGCCGTTCCGCGAGAGGCCGTCGTCGACGAGCGTGCAGTCGCTGCCGACGTGCTCGATCTGGGCGTGCAGCTTCGAGACCTCCTCGTCGCCGGCGAGGCTGACGTCGGCCGCGGGGCTGCGGCCGATCCAGAGCTCGCCCCGATCGCCGCCGATCGTCTCGATCCGCTGGGCGTCGTCACCGTCGCGGTAGACGAGCAGCGGCATGCCGAGGCGCTCCATCTCGATCTGCTCCTTCAGTTCCGCCGCGGTCTGCTGGCGCTCTCCCGATCCGCTCATGAGACCGGAAGCTAGCGCCATCGAACGACGAGGGATCGCCGCCGAGCAGCGCTTGTATACATTCCCCGCCCGTCCATGAGGCTAGGCGTCCCGAAAGAATCCCGAGTGGGGGAGCGGCGAGTTGCGCTGATCCCCGACACCGTCAAGTCGTTGACCGGCAGGGGCCTCGAGGTCGTCGTCGAGTCCGGGGCCGGTGAGGGGTCGGGTCACCCCGACGAGCAGTACACCGAGGCCGGGGCCACGATCGGCGACGCCCGGGGGGCCGACATCGTCCTCGGCGTCGCCCCGCCGACCGTCGAGGAGATCGCCCGGGTCGGCAGCGGCAAGGTGCTGATCGGCTTCCTCTCGCCGCTGACCGCCACCGACACCACGAGGGCGCTCGCCGCCGGTGGCGTCACCGCCTTCGCCGTCGAGGCGATCCCGCGGATCACCCGCGCGCAGGCCATGGACGCGCTCTCCTCGCAGGCCAACGTCGCCGGCTACGCCGCCACGCTCCTCGCCGCCCGCGAGGCCGGCCGCTTCTTCCCGATGATGACGACGGCCGCCGGCACGGTCTCGCCGGCCAAGGTGATGGTCCTCGGGGCCGGCGTCGCCGGGCTGCAGGCGATCGCGACCGCCAAGCGCCTCGGCGCCGTCGTCAGCGGCTTCGACATCCGCCGCGCCGCCTGGGAGCAGATCAAGTCGCTGGGGGGCCGCCCGCTCGAGCTCGACTTCATCCCCGACGCCGAGGACGAGGGCGGCTACGCGCGCCCGCTCACCGATGAGGAGAACGAGCAGGTCCGGGAAGCGCTCGCCGAGAACGCCGGTCGCCAGGACGTGATCATCACCACCGCCCAGATCCCCGGTCGCCGGGCGCCGATCCTGATCACCGCCGCGGGCGTCCGCAACATGGCCCCGGGATCGGTGATCGTCGACCTCGCCGGTGACAGCGGCGGCAACTGCGAGCTCACGAAGGCCGACGAGGTCGTCGTCGAGAACGGGGTCAAGGTTCTCGCCCCGACCAACCTCGCCAGCGACATGGCAGCCCACGCCTCGCAGCTCTACGCCAAGAACCTCGAGAACTTCATCGGCCTGATCACCTCCGAGGAGGGCGCTCTGGCGCTGAGCTTCGACGACGAGGTCGTCGCCGGTGCCTGCCTCACCCACGGCGGCGAGATCAAGAACGAGCGCGCCAAGAGCGTCGTGGAAGGAACCTGAGCAGCATGGACCTGGTTGTCGAGTTCACGATCTTCGTCCTTGCCGCCTTCGTCGGCTTCGAGGTGATCTCGAAGGTCCCGGCGACGCTGCACACGCCGCTGATGTCGCAGACGAACGCGATCCACGGCATCGTCATGCTCGGCGGCCTGATCGTCGCCGGCTTCGCCGACGGCGCCCTCGAGCTGACGCTGGCGTTCATCGCGATCGCCTTCGGCACGATCAACATCGTCGGCGGGTTCATGGTCACCGACCGGATGCTCGGCATGTTCAGCCGCAAGAAGCCGAAGCCGAGCGACTCCGAGCAGGGGAGCTGACCGGCCGATGGCGACCGCAGTCCTCGACCCGACCGGCGATCTGACGACGCTGCTCTACGTCCTCGCCTTCTCGCTGTTCATCGTCGGGATCAAGCAGGGCACCTCGCCGACCACCGCCAAGCGTGGCAACATGATCGCCGCCGTCGGCATGGCCGTCGCGGTCGTGACGACCCTGCTGCTCGACGGCATGGGTAACTGGGGCGTGATCGTCGGCGGCCTGCTCGTCGGTGGCGCGATCGGCGTCGTCGCCTCGATCCGCGTCCAGATGACCGAGATGCCGCAGATGGTGGCGCTCTACAACGGCGTCGGCGGTGGCGCCGTCGCGCTGATCGCCTGGTCGGAGTTCCGCCATGGCGCCGGCGGCGACTTCCCGCTCGAGGAGTTCGTCCCGATCCTCTTCGCGGCCGTCATCGGCTCGATCTCCTTCTGGGGCTCGAACATCGCCTTCGCGAAGCTCCAGGACCTGATCCCGACGAAGCCGCTCGCCGTGCCCGGCCAGCAGGTGATCAACGCGGTCCTGCTCGTCGGCATCGTCGCGATCTGCATCTACCTCGGGATCAACCACGACGACGATCCCTCGCAGGCCCTCTTCATCCTGGTCCTGATCGGCGCGGCCCTGCTCGGCAACCTCGTCGTGCTGCCGATCGGCGGCGCCGACATGCCGGTCGTCATCTCGCTCCTCAACGCCGCCACCGGCCTCTCCGCCGCGGCCGCCGGGTTCGCGCTCGACAACGTCGCGCTGATCGTCGCCGGAACGATCGTCGGCTCCTCGGGAACGATCCTGACCATGGAGATGGCGAGGGCGATGAACCGGTCGGTTCCGAACATCCTCTTCGCCGGATTCGGCGGCGTGCCCTCCGGGCCCTCGGGCTCCGGCGAGGAGCGCCCGCACCGGTCGGTCACCGCCCAGGACGCGGCGATCGCGCTCGCCTACGCCGACTCGGTCGTGATCGTCCCCGGCTACGGGCTCGCCGTCGCGCAGGCCCAGCACGCCGTCAAGGAGATGGCCGACGAGCTCGAGCGGCGCGGGGTCGAGGTCCGCTACGCGATCCATCCCGTCGCCGGCCGCATGCCCGGCCATATGAACGTGCTGCTCGCCGAGGCCGACGTCCCCTACGAGAAGCTGGTCGAGATGGAGGACATCAACCCCGACATGCCGCGGACCGACGTCGCGGTCGTGATCGGCGCCAACGACGTCACCAACCCGGCCGCCAAGGACGACCCCGACAGCCCGATCGCCGGGATGCCGATCATCGAGGTCGTCGAAGCACGGCAGGTGATCGTCGTCAAGCGCTCGCTGAGCCCCGGATTCGCCGGCATCGACAACGACCTCTTCTACCTCGAGAAGACCTCGATGCTGTTCGACGACGCCAAGAAGGCGGCCCAGGAAATCGCCTCCGAGGTGACCAAGCTCTGAGCTTCTGATTCCGCCTCGGCGGGGTCTAGGTTGCGAACCATGGAAACGCCGGGAGAAGGATCGATGTCGACGCTCGTGCTCGGTGCCCCGAGGGCGCCGGCGCTGGCCGAGGTCGAGACCTGGATCGGATGGCGCGTCGACGACGTCCACGGCTCGGTGATCGGCCGGGTCGAGTCGATCCGCCAGGATCCGCACGGCCGGCCGCTCTGGCTGATCGTCTGCCGGTTCCACTTCGGCGAGGGCCGGCGGTTCGCGATCCCCGCCGGCGACGCGGTCGGCAGCTCGGGGCGCGTCTGGTCGCCGCACCGGCGCGAGCGGATCCGGGCGACGGCGGCCCTCGTCGACGCGGGGTTCACGCCGCAGACCGACCGCCGGCTGCTGAGCCACTTCGTCGGCTCGGCGGGCGCGGACCGCGCCGCCTGAGCCGGCCTCACGCCCTCAGTCGCGCTCGCGCTCGCGGCGGCGGTCGCGACGCACGTGCGGCCACAGCCAGCCGGCGAGCGCTCCGAGCGCGAAGGTGATGATGAGGATGAAGAACAGCGGTGTGCTCGTCGTCGCGACGATGAAGTCGACCTCCACCTCCTGCGAGTTCTGGACGATGAAGACGAGGGCGACGATGCCGATCGCGATCGCCGCGTAGAAGCGCCAGGTGCGCTCCTTCCTCGGCTTCTCGCCGGGCAGCGGCGCCGTTCCGCGATGGGGTCGGTCGCTCATTCTGCGCCGACCCTAGCGCCTTTCGGCACAGACACGGCACCACACGTCACGCGCCCGTCCCTAGCGTCGATCCATGGCGGTGAGGGGCTCCCGAGCAGGCTCGAGCGAACGAGGTCAATCCACGATCGAGTACGTGGGCCTGGTCCTCGTGGTTGCGCTCCTGCTCGCCGGGATCGCGGCTCTGGCGGGCACGGGGCTGCCGGGCTCCGGCGTCGCCCGGACCGTGCTCGGCGCGCTCGTCTGCGCCGTCGACGAGGGGCATTGCGACCGCGTCGTGGCGCCCCGCTCGGCGGTCGAGGCGCAGTACGGCGCCGCGGTCGCGGCGCTGCTCGCCGACCATGCCCCGGACGTCTTCTTCGAGCGCGACGGGTTCGCCTCGCTGCCGGTCGACTTCCGGCGCTGTCGCTCGCGCCGCTGTGCCGACACGATTCGCGAGGGCCCGGTCCACGCCACCCAGTCCGGCCTCGCCCCGGTCGCGTTCACGCACGTGGTCGACTGCCGCGATCCGGCGGCCGCGCGGGAGCAGGGCTGGGACTGCGCCGGCGCGACCGGCAACCTCTACCTGCAGTACTGGCTGTATTACCCCGACAGCCTCACCCATGGCCTCGGGCGGCTCGGCGGCTACCACGCCGACGACTGGGAGAGCTACCAGGTGCGGATCGGGCCCGGGACGGACGCGCAGGCCCGGGCCAGCTCCCATCACGGCTACAACGGCTCGAGCGGCGGGCTGGCCAGCATCGGCAGCGACACCGGCCTGCGTCCGCGCCCGGCCTGGGAGCCGTGGACGGGAGCGCTCCATGTCGCCGCGGGCAGCCACGCCGGCACGACGGCGCCGGCGATCGGCGACAGCCGTGCCATCCACCGTGGCGACCTCCTGCTGATCCCGGCCGAGCCGGTCGCGGTGGCGAGCCGGGCGCGGTTCGCGGTGACGCCGCCGTGGCTCAAGGAGGTCTGGAGCCGGCCCGAGGCGATGGGGACCTGAGGCAGGCGTCGCGGTCGCTACGGTTGCCCGGTGACTTCGACGGGTCCATCGACACCGCGTGTCGCGGGCCCGGCCGACGCGGCATCGGTGACCGAAGTGCTGACCCTCGCCTTCAACCGCGATCCGGTCTGGGGCTGGGCGTTTCCCGACGAGGAGCGCCGGGCCTCCCAGCATCGCGTCTTCTGGCGGCTGTTCGTCGACGGGGCGATGGACCACGACTGGATCCGGATGACCGCCGACGGGGGCGCGGTCGCGCTCTGGCTCCCGCCGGGGTGCCCGGAGATGCCGGCGGAGGCCGAGGCACGTGTCCCGGCGGTGCTCTCGGAGCTCCTCGGTGACGCTCAGGCAGAGGTCGTCCTCGAGGTCTTCGAGCGGTTCGCGGCGGCCCGGCCATCGGATCCGCACTACTACCTGAGCCTGCTCGGGACCCGTCCCGATCATCGCGGCAAGGGCCTCGGCATGGGACTCGTGGCCGCGAACCTCGCGGCGATCGACGCCACCGGGATGCCGGCCTACCTCGAATCCACGAACCCTGCCAACGTCGACCGCTACCGCCGCGCCGGTTTCGAGCCGGTCGGTGAGTTCGCCCTGCCCCTGGACGGGCCGCCGGTCACGACGATGTGGAGGGATCCGCAGGACTGACCCGGGTCGGTGGGCGAGCCCGGATAAGCTGCGGTGATCCCGGCGCCTACGAAGGCAACCGATAGTGCGGAGATCGCGGAGCGGCTGGCGGAAACGCGCGAGCGGACGCTGCTTCTGATCGAACAGCTCGACGACGAGCAGCTCAACACCGTCTACTCGCCGCTGCTCAGCCCGCTCGCCTGGGACCTCGGGCACATCGCCAACTTCGAGGAGCTCTGGCTCGTCCAGACCGCCGGTGGGCGCGAGCCCCTGAACGGCGACCTCGGTCGGTTCTACGACGCGATCGAGAACCCGCGCGCGAGCCGCAACGAGCTGCCGATCCTCCGCGGCACCGAGCTCCGCGCCTACATGGACGAGGTCCGCGAGCGGGCGCTCGCGGTGCTCGACGGGATCGACCTCGAGGACGCGCCCGATCCGGTCATCCGCGACGGGTTCGCCTACGAGATGCTGATCGCCCACGAGCAGCAGCACAACGAGACGATGCTGCAGCTCCTGCAGATGGTCGACGGCTACGAGCCGCCGCTCGCGTCGCCTCCGGCCGCCGAGCCCGACCGCGGCGGCCCGGCGACGATCGCGGTCGCCGGCGGCGGGTGCGAGGTCGGCGCCGGCGCGGCTGGATTCGCCTACGACAACGAGCGGCCCCGGCACGCTGTCGAGATCGCGCCGTTCCGGATCGACAGGCTGCCGGTGAGCAACGCCGACTTCGCCGCCTTCGTCGCGGCGACCGGAGCCGAGCCGCCGCTCTACTGGGAGCGGGACGGCGCCGGCGGCTGGGTCGACTCGAGGTTCGGAGGTCAGGCCGAGCTCGACCCCGCCGCGCCGGTGATTCACGTCGACCACCACCAGGCATCGGCCTACGCGGGGTGGGCGGGGAAGCGGCTGCCGACCGAGATCGAGTGGGAGGTCGCCGCCGCCGGCTCCGACCCCGCCGCCGCCAACCTCGACCACGACGGATTCGGGACGCGACCGCCCGCTGCCGCGACCGCCTCCGACTGTGACGCCCTGGGGATGCTCGGAGACGTCTGGGAATGGACCAGCTCGGAGCTGACCGGCTATCCGGGCTTCCGCGCGTTTCCCTATCGCGAGTACTCGGAGGCGTTCTTCGGGCAGGGCCTGCTGGTCTTGCGGGGCGGGTCCTGGGCGACCCGCAGGAACGTGATCAGGCTCAGCTTCCGCAACTGGGATCTCGCCGAGCGGCGGCAGATCTTCTCCGGCTTCCGCTGCGCGGAGGACGGCTGATGGGACGGGAGGGAGCGATCGAGATCGCGGTCGACCTGCCCGACGGCGGCGCCCTGGCGGGCATGGCCGAAGTCGTCCGCGAAGGACTGTCGAGCCCGTTTAAGGAGCTGCCGCCGAAGTACTTCTACGACGAGCGGGGCTCGGAGCTGTTCGAGCGGATCACCGAACAGCCCGAGTACTACCCGACCCGCTGCGAGCGGGAGATCCTCGACGCGCGAGCGGCGGAGATCGTCGCCGCGGCTCGCCCCCGGACCCTGATCGAGCTCGGCTCCGGCGCGGCGACGAAGAGCCGCGTCCTGCTCGACGCGATGCGCGGCGCCGCAAGGCTCGAGCGGTTCGTGCCGGTCGATATCGCCGAGGCGATCACCAGGCGGGTCGCCTCCGAGCTCGTCGACGAGTATCCGGGGCTGGCGGTCGAGGGAATCGTCTGCGACTACGAGACCCACCTCGAGCGGATCCCGCGCCCCGAGGGCGCCCTGATCGCCTTCCTGGGCGGCACGATCGGCAACTTCCGGCCGGGGCCGCGACGCTCGTTCCTGGCCCGGATCGCGACGCTGATGTATCCCGAGGACCGGTTCCTGCTCGGCGCCGACCTCGTCAAGGAGCAGGCCCGGCTCGAGGCGGCCTACAACGACGCGGCCGGGGTGACCTCGGAGTTCAACAAGAACGTCCTCAACGTCCTCAACCGCGAGCTCGACGCCGACTTCGACCTCGACGGGTTCGAGCACGTCGCCTTCTGGGACCCCGACAACGAATGGATCGACATTCGCCTGCGGGCGCTGACCGAGCAGTTCGTCGACCTCAGGTCGCTCGACATGCGCACCCACTTCTCGCGGAACGAGGAGATGCGGACGGAGATCTCGACGAAGTTCACCCGCGATCGGATCGAGGCGAGCTACGCGGACGCCGGGCTCGAGCTGATCGAGTGGTGGACCGACCGTGAGGGTCTCTACGCGCTCGGGCTCGCCCGCCCGCTGTAGAGTCGGCGCTGCGTTGACCGGACCGGAGGTTCCAGAGACGGGGGAGGGGCGGGCGGCGGCATCCGTCGTCTTCCGCGACGTCACCAAGCGCTACCGGGGCGCCGGGACGGACGCGGTCAGCCACCTCAGCCTCGAGGTCCCGGCCGGCGACATCTGCGTCCTCGTCGGACCGTCCGGGTGCGGGAAGACGACCGCGATGCGGATGGTCAATCGGACCGTCGAGATCACCTCGGGGGAGATCGAGGTCGGCGGCACCTCCGTCACCGACCGCTCGCCCGCCGAGCTGCGCCGCGAGGTCGGTTACGTGATCCAGCAGATCGGCCTCTTCCCGCACCGGACGATCGCCCAGAACATCGCGACCGTCCCGACGCTGCTCGGCTGGGACAGGCAGCGGACCCGCGACCGCGTCGACGAGCTGCTCGAGCTGATCTCGCTGCCCGCCGACGTCGCCGACCGCTACCCCGCGCAGCTCTCCGGGGGTCAGCAGCAGCGCGTCGGCGTCGCCCGGGCGCTGGCCGCGGACCCACCGGTGATGCTCATGGACGAGCCGTTCGGGGCGATCGACCCGATCAATCGCGAGCGGCTCCAGAACGAGTTCCTGCGGCTCCAGGCCGAGATCCGCAAGACGATCCTCTTCGTCACCCACGACATCGACGAGGCGATCAAGATGGGCGACCGGATCGCCGTCCTCCGCGAGGGCGGGCACCTCGCCCAGTTCGCGACCCCGGCCGAGCTGCTGATGGACCCCGCCGACGAGTTCGTCGAGGACTTCGTCGGCGCCGACCGGGCGCTGAAGCGGCTGGCGCTGATGCGGGTCTCCGAGGTCGACCTCTGGGAAGCGCCGTTCGCGTTCGCGGGCCAGGACACCGCTGAGGTCCGCGCCAAGCTCGCCCGCGCCGAGGTGCCGTGGGCGCTGCTCGTCGATGGCGACCGCAAGCCGCTCGGCTGGCTCTCCGAGCGGGATCTGACCGCGAGCACCGTCCCGGCCCGCCCCGACACCTCGCCCGAGCCGGTCCTCGACCGCGACGACGTGCTCCGCGACGCGCTGTCGGACCTGCTGCAGTCGCAGACCCACTACGCGCCCGTCGTCGACGCCGCCGGGGTCACGACCGGGATCCTCTCCATGGAGGTCATCTCCGACTTCCTCTCCTCCGACGAGGCCAAGGTCGAGGAGCACGCGGCGGCGGAACGCCCGCTGAGCTGAGAGCCCGGTCGTGCTCGCCGCCCTGATCACGCTGCTCGCCCAGGTCGACGTCCGCGAGGCCGGCACCGGGGCAACCACCTGCGAGGGCAAGAACGAAGCCTTCTGCCCCGGCTTCGTCATCGACAACATCGACGACTACGTCTCGCCGGTCCTCGAGCACCTCGTCCTCGTCTTCGCCTCGGTCCTGATCGGCTTCGTCCTCGCGATGGCCCTGGCGATCGTCTCCCACGGCCGTCGCTGGCTGATCCCGGTCTTCATCGGCACCACCGGCGTCCTCTACACGATCCCGAGCATCGCCCTGTTCCTGCTGCTGCTCCCGATCACCGGGCGCGGCACGGAGACGGCGCTGATCGCGCTGTCGCTGTACACGCTGCAGATCATCTACCGGAACGCGAACGCCGGGCTCGCGAACGTCCCCGCTTCCGCGAAGGACTCCGGGACCGGGATGGGGATGACGAAGCGCCAGCTCCTCTGGAAGGTCGAGCTGCCGCTCGCCGTGCCCGAGATCATCGCCGGAGTCCGGATCGCGACCGTGTCGACGGTGGCGATCGCCACGCTCGCGATCTTCGCGGGCGCCGGCGGCCTCGGCGAGATCCTCTACAACGAGGGCATCCAGCGCGGCGTCTTCAAGACGAACATCGTCTTCGGCAGCGTCCTCGCGGTCGCCCTGGCGATCGGCTTCGACGGTCTGCTCGTGCTCCTCCAGCGCTTCGCGGCGCCGTGGCGGAAGGTGCGGGCGCTGTGAGCGCGGTGCTCGTCGTCCCCGGATTCCTGGGCTCGCTCGGAGGCGCGATCGACTTCATCTTCAGCGAGCGGGACTCCGTCCAGGGTGGCCTTCAGGTTGGCGGCCTGGGCCAGATCTGGGACCTGCTGGCGACGCAGATGGCGATCAGCATCGTCGCGCTCCTGCTGGCGATCGCGATCGCCCTGCCGCTCGGGCTCTGGCTCGGCCATCGCGGCGTCGGCGAGTTCGCGGCGGTGGCGGTCGGCAACGCCGGCCGCGCGATTCCGGAGCTGGCCCTGATCGCCCTGATGGTCGCCTTCGTCGGCACCGGCAACCTGAACGTGACGATCGCGGTGACGATCCTCGGCATCCCGCCGATCCTCACCAACGCCTTCGTCGGCGTCCGCCAGGCAGACCGCGACGCCGTCGATGCCGCCCGCGGAATGGGGATGACCGAGCTCGGGATCATCCGACGCGTCGAGCTGCCGCTGGCGATCCCGACGATCATGGGCGGGGTCCGGACCGCCTCGGTCAACATCATCGCGACGTCGACGATCGGCTCGCTAGCCGGCGTCAAGACGCTCGGCGATCTGATCCTCAGCCCGAACGTCTACGGCGACGAGGGGGTGATCGCCGGCGCGATCGTCGTGGCGGTGCTGGCGCTCACGTTCGAGCTGATCCTCGCGGCGGTGCAGAAGACCCTGACGCCACGGGGGCTGACGCTGCAGCGCGCCGCCGCCCGGGCAAGTGCATAGGATCGTCGTTGTGCCGCGGAGTGGGCCGCGGTCGAACCAAACGGGAGGAACCTAGACCAATGCGTAGCAAGACCCGCCTGCGGGGAGTCCTCGCTCTACTGAGCCTGCTCGTTGCGGCTGTCGCGCTCGCCGCGTGCGGCTCCGACGACGGGACGTCGACCGAGGCCGACTCGACCGCCGCAAGCACCGACAACCTGATCCAGGACAACCCGGACAACAACGGGGTCAAGCTGACGATCGGCTCGAAGAACTTCACCGAGCAGTTCATCCTCGGCGAGATCTACGCCCAGGCCCTCGAGGCCGCGGGCTACGACGTCTCGACCGATCTCAACCTCGGCTCCGAGCAGGTCGCGCTGAAGGCGCTCGAGAACGGCGACATCAGCGGCTACCCCGAGTACACGTCGACGGCGCTGACGTCGTTCTTCGACACGGCGCCCGAGGATGTCCCGTCCGACGCTCAGGAGGCCGTCGACCAGACGCAGGACCAGTTCGCCGAGCTCGGGCTGACCGCGTTCAGCCCGACGCCGTTCGCCGACGCCAACGCCGTCGGCCTGCTGCAGTCCACCGCCGACGAGCTCGGGGTCTCCTCGATCTCCGACCTCGAGGGCAAGTCTCAGGACCTGACCCTCGCCGGCTCGCCGGAGTGCCGCCAGCGGATCGACTGCCTCGCCGGCCTCGAGAAGTACTACGGCCTGCAGTTCGGGAAGTTCACGCCGATCGACATCGGCCTGCGCTACGAGGTCCTCGACAAGGGCGACGCCGACCTGTCGATCCTGTTCACCAGCGACGCGCAGCTGTTCGTCGACAGCGACAAGTACACGCTGCTCGAGGACGACAAGGGCGTGTTGCCGGCCGGCAACGTGATCTTCATCTCCGACGAGAAGGTCGCCCAGGACGCCGGTCCCGACTACCAGGCCACGATCGAGAAGGTCCAGGAGGGCCTGACGCTCGAGGTCATGCAGGAGCTCAACGCCCGGGTCGACGTCGACAAGCAGAAGCCCGAGGACGTCGCCGCCGAGTACCTGCAGGAGGCGGGCTACACCGAGTAGCCGTTCGCGAAGGGGCGGCGGATCCGGCTCGAGGGCCGGGTCCGCCGCCGCCCTCCCGTTTGCGCGGTCACCGGTCGTCAGGCGTTCGGATAGGCTCGCCTTAGATGGCCGATCCCCCGAGCTCGCACACGCGAATGACGCACGGACACGCTTCGCCGGATCGCGCCGGTGCTCGGTGCCCGTGCCTTTCAGGCGCGCGCTCGTCGCCCGACCACGCCCGGCCCGGTGCCGTGCGCCCTCGCGCGCACGATCCCGAGGGATCGACCATCTGATGGACTTCTCGAAGCTCTCGCGCTCGGAATGGCTGGGGTTGGCAGCATCGGCGCTGCTCGTCCTC
>DATAFA010000146.1:0-16676 GCA_036257785.1 Solirubrobacterales bacterium
CAACATCCTGATCGGCTCGATCCCGGGTGTCCTCGTCGGCGGCCGCCTCGCCTTCAGGAGCGGCAAGAACCTGCTCCGCGGCCTGCTGTCGATCGTCCTCGTCGCTTCCGGTATCGCGCTGATCGCCAAGGGCGACGGAGCCGTCGTCGTCGTCACCGCGGCGTTCATCTCGCTGATCTTCGGCGTCGTCTTCACCTACATCCTCCGCCGCGAGGTCAAGCTTCCCCACGGCGAGGGCGTCCGCGCCTGGAAGCTCGTCAGCTTCCCGTGGTCCCGCCCCGAGCACGTCAAGCAGATGGCGGAGATGAACGCGAGAGCCAACGGCGCCGAGCAGCCGGCGAACGACGAGAAGCCGAAGTCGGGGGAGGATCGCGGCCCGAAGACGCCGGTCTGAGGTCGAGTAGGCTGCGGCGCCGATGGACTTCTCCCTCGGAGACCGCCTCGAGGAACTGCTCGGCCGCGTCCGCGGCTTCATGGACGAGAACGTGTACCCGGTCGAGGCCGAGGCGATGCAGGCGCTCGACGACGAGGTACGACCCGGCGTCGCCTACCCCGAGATCATCGTCGGGATCCGCGAGAAGGCTCGGGCCGAAGGGCTCTGGAACCTCTTTCTCCCCGGCGACGAGCACGGCGCCGGGCTGACCAACTGGGAGTACGGGATGCTCTGCGAGGAGATGGGCCGCAGTCCCGTCGTCGCGCCGATGGCGTTCAACTGCGCCGCGCCCGACACGGGCAACATGGAGATCCTCGCCGAGCACGGGACCGACGAGCAGAAGGCGCGCTGGCTCGAGCCGCTGCTCAACGTCCACACGCGCTCCTGCTTCTCGATGACCGAGCCCGAGGTCGCCGGCTCGGTCCCGACGACCCTCCAGGCCCGCGCCGACCTCGACGAAGCGAGCGGCGAGTGGGTGATCGACGGTCACAAGTGGTTCACCTCGGGCGCCGTCGGAGCCGACATCGCGATCGCGATGGTCGTCACCGACCCCGACGCAGCCCCCTACGCGAAGGCCTCGATGATCGTGGTCCCGACCGACACGCCGGGCTTCGACCTGGTCCGCTCGATCTCGGTGATGGGACACGACAGCGGCCCTGGCCACTGCGAGATCCGCTACACCGACTGCCGGGTCCCCGAGGCGAACCTGCTCGGCCCTCGCGGCGCCGGCTTCGTGATCGCCCAGGATCGGCTCGGGCCGGGCCGGATCCATCACTGCATGCGGGCGATCGGCACCTGCGAGCGCGCGATCGAGCTGATGAGTCGCCGCGCCAACGATCGCGAGGCATTCGGGTCGAAGCTCGCCGACAAGCAGTTCGTCCAGGACTTCATCGCGAAGAGCCGGATGGAGACCGAGCAGGCGCGGCTGCTGACGCTGAAGGCGGCCTGGCTGATGGATACCGCCGGCAAGCGCGAGGCGCGCCGCGAGATCTCGATGATCAAGGTCGTCGCCGCCAACGTCGTCATGGACGTCCTCGACCGGGCGATCCAGGTCCACGGCTCGCTCGGGATGTCCGACGACACCCCGCTGGCCGCGATGTGGCGCTACAGCCGGATGCTGAAGGTCGCCGACGGACCCGACGAGGTCCACAAGATGGTGATCGCCCGCCGCGAGCTCAACAAGTACAACTAGCCCCCCGCGATCTCCACCGCCCGCGCTACGGCTAGTGATCGCGCGAGTGGCGCCGTCAGCGCAACGAAACGGTCACGGAAGCGTAGAAACTCGCAGACGCCGTCAATCGAGGCGGCTGACGGCCTCGTCGGCGGCCTCGGCGAGGCGGCCGACGTTCCTGCCGAACTCCTCGAACCCGGCCTCCGGCTTTCCGTACTGGCCCTTTGCGTAGCGCGAGTAGACGCCCTCGAGGATGATCGCCAGCTTCCAGTAGCCGAGCGCGACGAAGAAGTCGATCGCGGCGAGGTCGCGCCCCGATCGTTGCGCGTAGCGCTCGCGGACCTCGTCCCGGGAAGGGAAGCCCGATGCCATCGTCGCCGGCTCGAACAGCGGCAGCAGCGTGTCCCCCTCCTCGCCCCAGTAGACGAGCAGGAGGCCGACGTCGGCAAGCGGGTCGCCGAGCGTGCAGAGCTCCCAATCGACGACCGCCGCGACTTCGCCCGACGGGTGGAGGATCATGTTGTCGAGCCGGTAATCGCCATGGACGAGCGTCGCCGGGCCCTGCTCGGGGATGCGCTCGGCGAGCCGCTCGTGGACGCGTTCGACGAGTGGGATCTCGCGGGTCTTCGATCCCTCCCACTGCTTGCCCCATCGACGCAGCTGGCGGGCGACGTAATCCTCTTTCTTGCCGAGCTCGCCGAGCCCGATCTCGTCGGGCACCTGGGCGTGGATCCCGACCAGGGTGTCGACGACCCGCTCGCCGATCGCCCGGCGGCCGGCCTCGTCGAAGGCCTCGGCGTCCGCGCGCAACCGCAGGATCGGGCCCGCGACGAACTCCATCACGTAGAAGGGAGCGCCGTTGACGGCCTCGTCGGTGCAGTAGCCGGCGATCGGTGCGACCGGGACCGGCGTCGGGGCGAGCGCCGAGACGACGCGATGCTCGCGGCCCATGTCGTGGGCCGAGCCGAGCGCCTTGCCGAGCGGCGGCCGCCGCAGGGCCCACTCGCGGCCATCGGAATCGGTCACCCGATAGGTCAGATTGGAGCGGCCGCCGGCGATCCGCTCGTAGCTGAACGGACCGCTGGCGCCGGTCACGTTCGCCTCCAGCCAGGCACCGACCTTCCCCCCGTCGATCCCCTCCGGTACCTCGCTACCCTCGCTCATGTCGGCGCAATCTATTGGCACTGTCACAGGATCGGTCGCCCGCTCGTCTAGTCAGTGAAAGCGAATCCGAGAGGAGCGAATCATGAAGGTCCTGGTAACCGGAGCAAGCGGAGCGATCGGCAAGCAGCTCGTCCCCAAGCTGGTCAGAGCCGGCCACACGGTCACCGGCACCACGACGTCCCCCGAGAAGCGCGAGATGCTGCGGGGTCTCGGCGCCGAGCCGGTCGTGGCCGACGTCCTCGACGCCGAGGAGATCGGCTCGGTCGTCGCGGCAGCGTCTCCAGAGGCGATCATCCACGAGGCGACCGCCCTGGCTGGTGATCTCGACGTCCGCCACTTCGATCGCAGCTTCGCAGTCACCAATCGGCTGCGCAGCGAAGGCACCGACAACCTGCTCGCCGCCGGTCGCGCCGCCGGCATCCGCCGGTTCATCGCGCAGAGCTTCGGCGGCTGGTCGAGTGCACCGGCCAACGGCCGGCTGGCGACCGAGGCGGACGCGACCCTCGCCGCCGACAGGCAGGAGCTCATCGGCGAGTCCTTCGCCGCCATCTCCCACCTCGAGGAGGCAGTCGGCGGGCTCGACTGGGCCGACGGCATCGTCCTTCGCTACGGCGGGTTCTACGGACCCGGCACCGGCATGCAGGTCGATCCCCCCGGCCCGCAGATCGAGGCAATCGCGAAGCGGAAGTTCCCGATCATCGGCGACGGCGCCGGAGTCTGGTCGTTCATCCACGTCGCCGATGCGGCCGACGCCACGGTGAAGGCGCTCGAACGCGGCGAGCCGGGGATCTACAGCATCGTCGATGACGATCCGGCCCCCGTCCGCGAGTGGCTGCCGAAGGTCGCCGCGCGGGTCGGCGCGAAGCCGCCAAGGCGGATCCCGAGGTGGCTCGGAAGGCTCCTCGGCGGAGAGCTCGCGACCGTCATGATGACTGACGTGCACGGCTTCTCGAATGCGAAGGCGAAGCGCGAGCTCGGCTGGACGCCGGGGCACCCGAGCTGGCGTACCACGCTCGCGGGCGCGCGATGAGCCCCGAAGAGCTGGAGCGCTACCGGCCGAAGCTCGTCGGCATCGCCTACCGGATGCTGGGCGAGGTAGGCCGCGCGGAAGATGTGGTCCAGGAGGCCTACCTGCGGCTCCACCGCCAGAGCACCGTCGAGGGGGAGCGGATCGAATCGCCCGAGGCGTACCTGGTGACACTGGTGACGCGGCTCTCGATCGACGAGCTGCGATCGGCGCGGGCGCAGCGGGAGGTCTACGTCGGCGAGTGGCTGCCGGAGCCGCTCGTCGCCGACCAGTCCGCCGACCCCGCCCGCGAGGTCGAGCTCGCCGACTCCCTCTCGCTCTCGTTCGTCGTCGTCCTCGAGACGTTGTCGCCGGAGCAGCGGGCCGTCTTCCTGCTCCGCGACGTCTTCGACTATCCCTACGAGCGGATCGCCGAGATCCTCGACAAGCGGCCGGCCGCCGTGCGCCAGATCGCAACCCGCGCGCGGCGGCACGTCGACGAGCGCAAGCCCCGGTTCGAGGCGGGAAGCGAGCAGCGGGAAGCCCTCGCGAGCCGGTTCTTCGCCGCAACCACCGACGGTGAGGTCGGCGAGCTGGAGGCGCTCCTCGCCGGGGACGTCGAGCTCCACGGCGACGGCGGCGGCAACGCGCCCGCCCTCGCGCGGTCGGTCGTCGGCCGTTCCCGGGTCGCACGGACGCTCGCTAACTGGGGCAAGGCGGCCCGGCGCGCTGCGCTGCGGATCGAGCGCCGGAGCGTCAACGGCAACCCGGGAGCTACGTTCATGACGGCCGACGGCGAGGTCGTGAGCGTGATCGAGCTCGAGTTCGACGGGGCCGAGATCAGGTCGATCAACGGGATCGTCAACCCGGAGAAGCTCCAGCACGTCGGCGTCGTCGCCGACCCCGAGACAGTGCTGCGCGCGCTCAAGCGGGGCTGATATGAGTGCACCATGGCGGAACCGGAACTGCAGGGGCTCCTGGTCGATTTCGGCGGCGTCCTGACCACGAACATCTGGGACAGCTTCGATCGCTTCTGCGAGAACGAGGGCCTCGAGCGCGGCACGGTGCTCGAGTTGTTCCGCGGCGACGGCGAGGCCCTGGCCCTGCTGCGCTCGCTCGAGCGCGGCGCCGTCACCGGCGAGGAGTTCGAACGTGACTTCGGCGAGATGCTCGGCGTCGATCCGGCCGGGCTCATCGAGCGGCTCTTCGGCGGTCTCGCGCCCGAGCAGTCGATGATCGACGCCGTCGCGGCAGCCCGTGCGGCCGGCATCCGGACCGGGCTGATCACGAACTCCTGGGGAATGGGCATCTACGACCGCGCGCCGCTCGGGATCTTCGACGCGACGGTCATCTCCGGCGACGTCGGCCTCCACAAGCCCCAGCCCGAGATCTACGAGCTCGGCGCCGAGCGGATCGGCGTCGCGGTCCGTGCTTGCGTGTTCGTCGACGACCTCCGCGAGAACGTCGCCGGCGCCGAGGCGGTCGGCATGACCGCGATCCTCCACCGTGACCCCGAGCGAACGATCGCCGAGCTCGAACGCCTACTGGAAGTGCCGATCGCGGCCGCCTGAGCAACCTGCCGACCGGCGGAAGCGGACGCGAAGCCGGAGCCCTACCCCGGCTGGGCCCAACACACCTGTCATCCCGTCCCCTACCACCGCGCCGACCGACCGAAGCGGACGGCGAAGCCGGAGCATTCGGTCGGAGTCATCTACAGCAGCTTTTCCTCGATCACGGTGCGTAGCTGCGGGTTCGTCCAGTTGCCCGCGGCCTGCTCGATCCTGATCCCGACCTCGCCGCCGGCGATCTCGAGCGTCCCGATCTGGTTGCGGAACCGCGGCCGGGTGGTCATCTCCCAGCTCAGCCGTGGCGGCCGCACGCTCGCCGACGCCGCGAGCATCCGGCCGATCTTGGCGGCGATCCAGGTGTGGCCGAACCCGAGCACCAGCCGCTCCTTGAGCTCGAGCTCCTTGCGCAGGCCGGAGCAGACGGCATGCCAGACCTTCGAGTGGACGGTCCCCACGTCGCTCGGCAGGTTCACTTTCGAGACGAAGCAGTGGTGGACGTCGCCACCGAACATCACGAGCGTCTCGGGCGGCTCGCCGCAGCGGCCCGACGCGACGTCGATGACGAGCTCCTCGAACTCACGGTAGGAGCGCTGGAAGCAGGCCCAGTGATCGAGGTTGGCGGCGATCCGCACCTTCTCGCCGAACGGCTTGAACTTCTTCCCCCACGCCCCGTCGCCGATCGCCTCCGACCACGCCTCGGCGTCGTGCATCCCGTAGGGGAGCAGGAACGGCAGCGAGCTCGCCATCAGCAGATGCGGCCGGCCGCCGTCGGCGCGGTCCTTGACCCACTCCCACTCGTCCTCGCTGACGATCCGGCGCTTTCCCTCCTCGAGCCGGCGGCCGGCGCGCGAGTCGACGACGACGAGCCGGGCCGGTCCGAGGTCGCTGCAGAAGCTGAACCGCGAATGCCCGTCCTGGCTCTCGGCCCGCTTGGCGAGGTCGCGGACCGCCTCGCTGCCGTCGCCGCCGTCGCGGAGCTTCCCGTAGGTCTCGTCATCGGCGAGCTCGGACGGCGAGAGGTTGCCGAGGTGCTGGTAGATCCAGTAGGCCATCAGGCCACCGATCACGCGGCCCTCGTACCAGTCGGTCTGCCGCATCTCGTCGAGCCAGGCCTGTGAGGTCTTCCACTTGTCGTTGATCTCGTGGTCGTCGAAGATCATCGAGGTCGGCAGCGTCGAGAGCATCCAGCGGACGACCGGATAGGTCCAGATGTCGCGATAGCCGACCGTGTACTCCTCGAAGTCCTCGAGGACCTCGACGGGGCCGTCGGCGTGGACCTCGCGTGGCGCGACCGTCTCGCGGACGTTCTTCGGCGGCTGGTCGGCGTAGAGCTGGTCGCCGAGCATCATCATCGCGTCGGGCCAGATCGCCGTCGGCTGGCGCAGCATCCGCAGCGCGAACGTATGCATCGCGTCGAGCCCTCGTCCCTTCCTGTGCCACCAGCGCTGGAAGGTGTGCGGCGGCCGATGCGGCGCCGAGGTCCGACAGGAGCCGAACAGAAGCCGCAGGTCGCCGTCGGCGGCGATCGGCCGGATCGAAGGATGCGGGAACTCGTAGCCCTCCGGCGGCCATGCGCAACGGCCGTCGAGGTGAACCTCGTAGTCATGGGACCTGCCCACCTCGAGGCCGTCGACGGCGACGATCGCGTAATGGTGGTCCTCGACCGTGAACGTGCTCGCCTTGGCACCGAGGATCTCGACCTCGCAGGGCGCGTCGGTTTCCACCCAGACGGTCGCCTCGGTCTCGCCGATGTAACGGAGCATGGGGCCGACGATCACTTCGGGCATGGAAGCCTGATGCCCGGAATCTGCACCGGTCAATCCGGGTCGCCGCAAGTCGGCTCTCGGCCCAACAGACCGCCGAGCGTCAGCGACGCCCGCACCTCCACGCGCTCGAGCCCGGCGCCGGTGGGGACGGTCAGCAGCGTCGACTCCTCCCCCTGGGGCTCCAGGCAACCCTCGCCGGAGACGATCTGGAGGTAGGGCGAATACCGCATCCTGATCAGGTAGCGCCCGGCACCGGGGACGGTCAGGGCGTAGCCGTCGGGCTCTACCGAGTCGAGGCGAACCCCCTGTTCGTCGCCCGGATCGACCCTCCAGAGCACCCAGTGCTCGTTCGACCAGACCTCGTCCAGGTAGCGCAGGCCGCTGCCGGCCACCAGCCTCGCTTCGTCCCCGGCGAGGTAGTCGAGCCGCGCGTCGGGCACGGCGACGTAGTCGACGCCGTGACCGCGCAGCCACTTCGCGTACGCGACCGCGGTCAGGCGATCATCGGTGAACTCGTCGAAATCCGCGGACTCCATCTGGCGCAGCCAGCCGCGCGCCAGCGGCACATGCTCGGCGACGTAGACCGACTCCCAGCGGCTCCGCGTCGGCGGGATCTCGACTCTGATCGGCCGGCCGTCGCCGAGGTCCTCGAGCTCGGCGACGAGCGGCGCGTAGTAGGCCGCGTCGGTCGCCGGGTCTCCGCTCGCGGCCCGGACGTCGTAGAAGGTCGCCGCCCATTGCCACCAGAGCAGCGGCGCGGCGAGCAGCAGCAGGACGACCGGCCGCCGCCGGTACAGCGCCAGCGCCATCACCGGCCCGGCGAAGATCGCCCCGAATCTGACCGCGTTGCTCCCGAACGGCGTCTCGAACGCGAACGCGGCGATGCTGACGAGGAGGTAGAGGACGATCCCGGCGCGCAACGTCGTCTCCCCGACCGGCAGCACGGCGAAGCAGACGACGCAGGCGATCGGGATCCAGACGAACGAGTCGAGGGTGAACGGCTGAAATCCCGAGATCGGAAACGCCACGGCCAGCGCCAGGGTTGCGAGCACTGCGGCCACCAGGACGGCGGCAGCGGTGCGGTTGAGGCGGAGCCTCGAACGGGTGGCAACCGGCTGCAGGCGGGAGGCGATCAGGACGGCCGCCGCCGCGAGCGCCGTGAACAGCCCGGCGACGGGGCTGGCGAGGGCTGCCGCGACCGCCGCGACCGCCGCCCAGAAGGGCCGGCGGCGCTGGAGCGCGAGGACGGCCAGCAGCCCGAGCGCGAGGCCGAGGGCGAAGGTGATCCTGCCGCCGTACAGGGAGACGGTCGCCGCGAGGCCGAACCAGAGGGCCCCCACCCACGCCCGCTCCCCGTAGGTGCGGTAGGCGAGCGCGGCGAACGCGATCGCGGCCGCAACGGCGCAGACGACGCCGAGCAGCGCCGGCCCGAGCCACGCCCCGAGCGGCGGGTAGAGCAGGCTGTAGCCGGGGACCGTGTGGCCGCTATACCAGCTGTCGTTGTAGATCACCCAGCCGTGCTCGTCCCAGAGATCGGCGCGGAAGACCTGCGCCGAGAGGTCCAGCGTCTGCGGCTCCCAGAGCAGGTAGATGCCGCTGAGAGCCGCCGTCAGCGCAGCGGCGAGCAGGATGACGGGTCCGGGACGGCTCCTCGCCGCGACCCCCATCGGATCCCTACCCGTTCGCGTACTCGAGCCGGATCTGCTTGCCCTTCAGCTTCGTGCCGTCGAGCCGGTCGAGTGCCTTCTCGGCCTGATCGCCGTCGAGATCGACGAAGGTGAACCGCTCGAGGACCCGGATGTCGTGGATCGAGTCCGCGGGGATCACGGCGCCCTCGCTCAACGCCCAGCGGATGTCCTCCTCCTCGATCCCGCTGCGGGCGCCGCGGTTGATGAAGAGCTTCACCTGCCCGTCGATTTCGACCGGCTCCGCTCGCCCGTTCGTCTCGACCGTCTCCGCCGAGCCGGTCTCGGCTTCGAGCTCGACCCCGGTCTCGGCTTCGGCCTCGGCCGCGGCGATCGCCGGCCCGGCCCCGGCAGCGACGGATTCGGCCGCGGGCCGCTCGACGGTCGGCTCGTCGTCCGGCTCCGGCGCGGCGGTGTCCCAGTCGACGGTGACCGGCTCGGCGGCGTGATCCCGCTTGCGCCCGTGGCGGCGCTTCGGCCGGGGGGCGTGGTCGATCCGCTCCTCGGGCGGTTCCCATTCTCCGATCGACGTCTTGACGTCGCGCTCGATCTGCTCGATCTCGCCACGCTCCTTCGGGGTCACGAACGTGATCGCACGCCCGGTCCGGCCGACGCGTCCGGTCCGGCCGATCCGGTGGACGTAGATCTCGCTGTTGTTCGGAAGGTCGTAGTTGATCACGTGGGTGACGTGCTCGATGTCGAGTCCGCGGGCGGCGACGTCGGTCGCGACCAGCAACGGCGACTTGTGCTCCTTGAACGAGATCATCACGCCGTCGCGCTGGCCCTGGCTCATGTCGCCGTGCAGGGCCTTCGACTGCAGGCCGCGGTCGCGGAGGGTGCGGTCGAGGCGGGCGGTCCCGATCTTGGTCCGGCAGAAGACGATCGCCTGCTCCGGCTCCTCGGCCTTCAGGACGTCGATCAGGCGGTCGGTCTTGCGCTTGCCCTCCACCTCGACGTAGGCCTGCTCGATCGCGTCGACGGTGAGCTTCTTCGGGGTGATCGAGATCGTCACCGGGTCGTACATGTAGGTCTCGGCGAGGCGGGCGATCGGCGGCGGCATCGTCGCGCTGAAGAGCATCGTCTGGCGGCCGCTCGGGCACATCCGGAGGATCCGCTCGACGTCCTCGATGAACCCGAGGTCGAGCATCTCGTCGGCCTCGTCGAGGACGACGTAGCGAGTGCCGGTGAGGACGAGGGCGCCGCGAGAGATCAGGTCCTTCATCCGGCCGACGGTCGCGACGACGACATGGGCCTTCGAACGCACCCGGGCGGCCTGCTCGCGGACCGACGTGCCGCCGAACACGGCGACGACGTTGACATCGAGGTGCTCGGCGTAGGAGCGCAGCGCCTGGGTGACCTGGATGCAGAGCTCGCGGGTCGGGGTGAGGACGATCGCCTGCGTCTCGTCGTCGGCAGGATCGAGGTACTGCAGCAGCGGCAACCCGAAGGCGGCGGTCTTGCCGGTCCCGGTCTGGGCCTGGCCGATCATGTCGTAGCCGGCCAGGAGCTCCGGGATCGCCTTCTCCTGGATCGGGGACGGCTCCTCGTAACCGAGCTCGTCGAGCGCGGTGACGATGTCCTCCTTGAGGCCGAGGTCGCGGAACGAGGTCACTGGGCAGGATCCAGCAGGAGCTTGCCCTGCGTCGCGCGTCCCTGCAGGGCGCGATGTGCTTCCGCGACGTCCGAGAGTCCGTATTTTCCGCCGATCACTACCTCGAGTTTGCCGGAAGCGACGGCTTCGAGTAGTTCGGTGATCCCCTGCTCGAGCAGATCGGGGCGCTGAAGCAGGTGCACGATCCAGAATCCGACGACGGCTCGGCTCGTCCGCATCAGCTTCTGGGAGCGGATCTCGTTGGGCTGTCGCGACGCGATCCCGAAGGTCACGAGGCGGCCGAACGGCGCCAGGACCGACAGGCAGGCGTCGAACGTCTCGCCGCCGGACATCTCACAGACGACGTCGACCTGCTCGCCGCCGTTGGCCTCGAGGATCGCCGCCGCGAGGTCCTCGCCGCGGGAGTCGACGGCGGCGTCGGCGCCGAGCCGGGTCGCGAGGTCGCGCTTCTCCGGCGTCGAGGCGAGGGCGATCACCCGGCCCGCGCCGTAGCGCTTGGCGAGCTGGACGGCGAGCGTGCCGGTGCCGCCGGCGGCTGCACCGACGACGACGCTCTCTCCCCGCTCGAGGCGGCCGCTGATCCGCAGCAGGGCCCAGGCGGTGAGTCCCTGCAGGAGCACGCCCGCTGCCTGGTCGTCGGAGACCTCGTCCGGGATCGGCACCAGCGAGGCGGACGGCACCACGACCTTCTCCGCGTAGCCGCCGCTGGCGAGGATCGCCGCGACCCGGCGGCCGTCGGCGGTTCGACCGGCGATCTCACCGCCGGGGGTGAGTGGCAGCTCCGCCTTGGCGAGGTAGTCGTTCTCGCGCTGGTGGGTGTCGGCGAAGTTCATGCCGGCGCGGGCAACCTCGACGACGACCTCGTCCGGACCGGGCTCGGGATCGGGCAGGTCGACGACCTGAAGTACCTCGGGTCCGCCGAATTCCTTGATCTGGACTGCTCGCATCGGCGGCAGAGTCTGACGGCTCCGACCCGCGGGCAGCGGCGAGCCGGCTCAGCGGCCTCGCGAGATCCGCAGCAGCCGGTCGCCCCTGACCCCGTGCAGCCGCGTTTCCCCGCCCCGCGGCCAGCGAACGACCAGCCGGCGCGCAACCCGCGCCTTGCCGAGCCCGAAGTAGAGGCGGTAGTGGCCCTGCGAATGGCGCGCGTCGTCGTTCTGGCCGACCCACTGGGTGAGCGTGCGGCCGCCGCGCAGCCGAACCCGGACGCTCGCCCCGAACGCTTCGCGATTGCGCCGGCCGCCACTGAGATCGACCTCCAGCCAGTGCCCGGCCCGGGTGACGTTGCGCTTGCGGATGACGTGGCTGCTGGGCGAGAACTCGCGCCTGGAGGTGGCGATCAGCGGATCGCGGCGGCCGTCGTTGTCGTAATCCATCCACTCGACGATCGCGTAGCCGACGCGACGCATGTTGAGGACGCCGGTCTGGACGAAGCGGCCGCGGCGCCGGTCCCACCGGTAGAGGCCCTGCGGCGCGAGGCTGACGTCGAGCCGGCCGTCGTTGTCGTAGTCGACGAACGACGCCGCGACCGCGTTGCCGGGGAGGCCGAGGCGCGAGTGGACCGGGTGCAGCCGGCCGCGCCGGTTGGCGAGCAGGAAGACGCCGCGATGGCCGGTTGCGAGGACGTCGAGGGTGCCGGAGTTGTCGAAGTCGCCCAGCGCGATCTGCTCCACCTCCTTCGCGGCGGGCACGGTCCCGACCCGCCGCCAGAACCCGTCGTTCGACTTCCAGATCTGCAGGCCGTGCTTCGTCGAGACGAGCAGCGACGGACGCCGTCCGCCGAGCTCCGCCCAGCGATACGCGGTTCCGACGACCGGTGGCCCGGGCACGCGGATGAACCCGCCGCGAATCGTCTGCGCGAACAGCTGCGGGGGCATGCCCTCGCAGGTCGTCAGCAGGTCGAGGTTGCCGCGGCCGTCGGGGTCGGCGTAGGAGGCGGAGCGTCCCCGACACTCCCCCTTGACGATGCCGCTGGCGCCGATCGCGTTCGAGTAGCCACCGGAAGGACCGGCGTTCGCGACCAGCAGCTGATCCTCGACGTAGCCGAGGAACCGGGGCGAGGCGATGCCGCCGCCGAGACCGCCGGTCGCCACGAAGACGTCCTGGTCGCGGTCGCCGGCGACGTCGGCGAAGGCGAGCGCGTGGCGGTCGCGCAGCTTGATCTGAAACAAGGGAGCGTCCGGGGAGACGGCGTCGGTCCCGACCTTGATCTCGTCGGACGTCACCGCCCCGGGGCCGGACTCGGCGAACTCGAACTGGATCGGCAGGTCGGCAAGGCCGTTGGAGGCGAACGACACCTCGCCGCCGGGCTGGATCGTGAAGTCGATGAACGGGCGGTTGTTGACGTCGCGGCCGACCGCGGCGGTTGCAGCGGTCTGCGAGCGGATCGCGAGCCGCTTCGTCATCAGCCGGACCCGCCCGGAGACGGTCAGGCCGCTCGACTCGAGGTGGAGCTGGCCCGCGTCGCCCGGCTCGTCGCTCGGCCAGATGTAGATCCCGGGGGCGGATACGTCGGCGGGCGGGCGGAGCAGATCGAGGCCCGGATAGCGATCGTCGGGGCCGAGGCCGATCCGGTTGATGACGTTCTGGAACGACTTTCCCTTGCGGTTGCGGAGGAAGACGGACCGGAACTTGTGATTCGTCGTGAAGATGTCCTGACGCCCGTTGCGGTCCGGGTCGGCGACGCCGATGTCGAACAGCCGCTGCGTGACGATCCGGGCCTTCGGGGCCGACGCGAAGCGGGGCTTGGCGGCAGTCGCGGGCGCCGCTGCGAGCGCTGCGACCAGCGCCGCGAGCCCACAGGCAGTCAGGTATCTCCACCCCACGCCGCGAAGCGTATTCGGGCCTTCCGGGCGGAGTGCCGATAGAGTGCCGCGCCCGTGGCCCTGACCGTCGTCGGATCCATCGCCTTCGACGCCGTGCGGACCCCGTTCGGCGAGCGCGAGCACATGCTCGGCGGCTCGGCGAGCCATTTTGCCCTCGCGGCGAGCTATTTCACCGACGTCCGCGTCGTCGGTCCTGTCGGCGACGACTTCGGCGCCGAGGAGATCGGCGTCCTCGAGTCGCACGGCGTCTCGACCGTCGACATCGAGCACGTCGTGGGCGGCAGCACGTTCTTCTGGCGCGGCCACTACGACCACGACATGAACGTGGCCCACACCGACGACACGCAGCTCAACGTCTTCGCCGACTTCGTGCCGAAGCTCTGCGAGGAGAACCGCTCCGCCGAGATGCTCTTCCGCGGCAACATCCAGCCCGAGCTCCAGCGCCAGGTCCGCATGGAGGCCACCGGCGCCAAGTTCGTCGCCCTCGACTCGATGAACCTCTGGATCGAGACCGCGAAGGACGCGCTCCTCGACGTGATCGGGCGGATCGACTGCGTGCTCCTCAACGACGCCGAGCTGCGGATGCTCACCGGTCAGCCGAACCTCGTCGTCGCCGCCCACAAGATCATGGAGAACGGCCCCTCGATCGTCGTCGTCAAGCGCGGTGAGTACGGCGCCGCCCTCTTCACCGGCGACGACACCTTCGCGATGCCGGCCCTCCCGATCGCCGAGGTTCGCGACCCGACCGGCGCCGGCGACTCCTTCGCCGGTGGCTTCCTCGGCTTCCTCGACGGACTCGGCGCCCACGCCCCGACGAACGGCGAGCTCCGCCAGGCCATGGTCCGCGGCTCCGCGATGGCCTCCTTCAACGTCGAGGACTTCGGGACCGATCGCGTCCGCCGCCTCGAGCGCGACGAGATCGACACCCGCGTCACGGCCTTCAAGGACCTGACCCACTTCTGACCGGGGCGCCCCCGCAGTGAATGGGGTTCCTCCAGCATGTTGGAGGAAACACATTCACTGACCGAGCGGATCGCCCAACTGGCTCACGCGCAGTACGGAGTCGTGAGCAGAAAACAGTTGCTGGCGGCGGGGATGAGTTCGTCCTCCGTCGCCGCTTGGGTCCGATCGGCTCATCTCCACTCACTGCATCGCGGCGTCTACGCGGTCGGGCACCGTCGTATCGGCAGGGAGGGAGCCTGGTTCGCCGCGGTCCTCGCCTGCCCGCCCGGATCGGCGCTGAGCTACGGCAGCGCCGGCCAGCATCGAGGGATCATCAGCCGCCGGGAACGGCTTGCCATCCACGTGTCGGTGCCAGGGACCGCTCCGCTTGCGCTGCCGGCAGTCGTCACCCACGTGTCCCGTAACCTCGACCCCCGCGACGTCACCCGTCATCTCGGGATCCCGACCACCACCGGGACGAGGACGGTCTGGGATCTCGCGACCGTGCTCTCCCCGACGGGCCTGCGGAGGGCGTTCGAGCAGGCTGAGAAGCTCCGGGTCCTCGATCGGGAGCGGCTCCGGGCGCTGCTCACAGCCTCGCCGAGCCGCAAGGGCGCCGGGCTGATCCGGCAGCTGCTCGCCGAGACGGCGCTGCCGCTCGAGGAAACGCGGTCGCGGCTCGAGGAGCTGATCCTCGAGCTCTGCCGGGACGAGGGACTGCCGCTGCCGGCGGTCAACGTCCCGCTGCTCGGCTGGGAGGTCGATTTCCTGTGGGAGCGGGAGCGGTTCGTCGTCGAGGCCGACGGCGGCGACCATCTCAGCCGCCGGCAGCGCGACCGCGACAACGAGCGCGACGCGGAGCTCGGGCGGGCCGGCTTTCTGGTCCGTCGCTACGGGTGGGTGCCGGTACGCGGGCGTCGTGCGGTCGCGACCGAGATCGCAGCGATTCTCGCCGAGCGAGGCGGCTAGCGCGTTGCTGGGATACTAGCCCGAGCTTTGGAGATACCGATCGAGGAGAGACCAGTGGCAGACACTCTCAGCATCACCGACAACCGCACCGGGAAGACCTACGAGGTCGACATCACCGACGAGACGATCAAGGGGATCGATCTCCGCCAGATCAAGGTGAACGAGGACGACTTCGGGATGATGACCTACGACCCCGGGTACACGAACACCGCTTCGTGCCGGTCGGCGATCACCTACATCGACGGCGAGGCCGGGATCCTCCAGCACCGCGGCTATCCGATCGAAGAGCTCTGCGCGAAGTCCTCCTACCTCGAGGTCGCCTACCTGCTGATCTTCGGCGAGCTGCCGACCGAACGGCAGCTCGAGCGCTGGGTCTACGACGTCACCCACCACACCTTCGTCCACGAGGACATGAAGGCCTTCTACCGCGGCTTCCGCCACGACGCGCACCCGATGGGCATCCTGCTCGCCGGCGTCGGCGCGATGTCGACCTTCTACCCGGACGCCAAGGAGATCGACAACGAGGAGGAGCGCTACATGGCGGCGATCCGGTTGATCGCCAAGATGCCGACGCTCGCCGCGTTCTCCTATCGCCACAGCCTCGGCCTGCCGTACGTCTACCCGGACAACGAGCTCGATTACTCGTCGAACTTCCTGGCGATGATGCGGAAGATGACCGAGGTCAAGTTCGAGCCCGATCCACGGCTCGCGAAGGCGCTCGACGTCCTCTTCATCCTCCACGCCGATCACGAGCAGAACTGCTCGACGGCGGCCGTCCGCGCCGTCGGCTCCTCGCGGGTCGACCCCTACTCGGCCGTCGCCGCCGGGGTCGCGGCGCTCTACGGCCCGCTCCACGGCGGCGCCAACGAGGCCGTGCTGAGGATGCTGCGCCGGATCGAGAAGGTCGAGAACATCCCCGACTTCCTCGAGGGCGTCAAGAAGCGCGAGGAGAAGCTGATGGGCTTCGGCCACCGCGTCTACAAGAACTACGATCCGCGGGCGCGGATCATCAAGAAGCACGTCGACGAGGTGCTCGAGCTGACCGGCGACAACCCGCTGCTCGACATCGCCACCGAGCTCGAGAAGCGGGCGCTCGACGACGAGTACTTCACCTCGCGGAAGCTCTACCCGAACGTCGACTTCTACTCGGGCCTGATCTACGAGGCGATCGGCATCCCGACCGGCATGTTCACGGTGATCTTCGCGATCCCGCGGACCTCGGGCTGGATCTCGCAGTGGATGGAGATGAACGGCGACCCCGAGCAGAAGATCGCCCGGCCGCGGCAGATCTACACCGGAGAGCGTGATCGCAGCTACGTGGAGGTGGCGGACCGCGAGGGCCCGGAGAAGATCACCGGCCCGCCCGCCCGCCGTCCCGTCAAGGCCCGCCGCGGCGCGTAGAGAGATAACCCCGGCGGAATGCTCCGGCTTCGCCGTCCGCTTCCGCCGGGCGGCGCGGTGCTGCGGGACGGGATGACATGTGTGTTGGTCCCAGGCGGGGGTGATGCTCCGGCTTGGCCGTCCGCTTCCGCCGG
>DATAFA010000166.1:0-11806 GCA_036257785.1 Solirubrobacterales bacterium
GCAGGAGAAGCACGAGAGGGAGGCGCCGGCGCCGGCACGGAGCCCGACGCCCAACCCGGCGCCCGCGCCCGCGCCCGCCGCGCCGGCGCCGAGCCCGCAACCGCCACCGGCTCCCGCCCCGGCCCCTCCCCCGCCCGCGCCGCCTCCCGCCCCCGCAGCGGAGCCGGCGCCGTCGGGGCCACCTCCGGGCGTCCGTCAGTTCGGTCCGCGCTTGGCCTTGATGTCGGTGAGCTGGTCGTCGACCCAGTCGCCGGGATCGCGGCCGTCGACGATCTCGCGAAGCTTGTCGGCCCGCTCGCGGCGCTCGATGAAGTCCATGCTGAGGGCCCGGTAGATCGCCTCGGCCTGCTCCTCGATGTCGAACGGGTTGACGCTGAGTGCGCACGAGCCCAGCTCCTCGTGGGCGCCGGTGTTCTCGGACAGCATCAGGACGCCGTCGCGGGTGTTGACCGCCGGCGCCTCCTTGGCGACCAGGTTCATGCCGTCGAACAGGGAGTTGACCATCAGCAGGTCGAAGTGCTTGTAACGGGCGACGGCCTCGTGGAAGTTCTCGTAGATCCGCAGGTCAATCGGCATCCAGTCGGTCGTCCCGTGGCGATGGTTGACGACGGCGACTAGCGCCTCGATCCGCTCGAGGTACTCCTGGTACTCGGCGACGTCCTGCCGCGAGGGCTGCAGGTGGGCGATGAAGGTGACGCGCTCGTGGAACTCCGGGTGATCGGCGAGGAACTGGTCGAAGGCGGTGAAGCCGCGCAGCACGTTCTTGGACAGGTCGGCGCGGTCGACCCGGATGATCAGGTGCTCGCGGCGGCGCGCCAGCAGCTCGCGCTCGTAGTCGGCGACCTCGTCGGTCGCGGCGACGCGGCGGAGCCGCTCGGCGTCGATCCCGAGCGGATAGGCGCGGATCCAGATCTCGCGGTCGCCGTAGCGGACGACCTCGTTGCGGTAGTCGACCTCACAGCCGACGAGCTCGCGACAGCAGTCGAGGAAGTTGTGGACGTAGGCGGAGGTGTGAAAGCCGATGATGTCGTTGCTGAGCAGGCCGTCGAAGATGTCGTCGCGCCATTCGCGCGGGAGGATCCGCCAGGCGTCCGGGTGCGGCCAGGGGATGTGGACGAAGTGGTGGAGGAACGCCTCGGGCCGCGCGGCGCGGACGATCGCCGGGGCCGTGTAGAGGTGGTAGTCGTGGAACATGACGAGCGGCCGCTCCTGGCCGTCGAGCCGCTTCAGCACCGTCCGCGCGATGTCGTCGTTGACGACCTTGTAGCCGTAGCGCCAGGCCGCCTTCTCCTCGGCGCGGATGTCGGGTGCGTTCGAGAGGTCCCAGAGGTAATGCTGGGTGAACCAGAGCTGCGGGTTGGCGATGATGCTGTAGAAGACCTCGTAGGCGTCGGGGTCGGAGATCACGAGGTCGACCTCGTAGGAGCCCCCCTCGAGCTCGATCTCCGTCGGCCCGTCGGCCTCGCGGGCGACGACGCCGTCCTCCTCGGTCATCGCCGAGGCGATCCAGAGCACCTCACGGTGGGTGGCCAGGCCGGTCAGGGCGGTGACGAGACCGCCGCCGCCCCGGCTGATCACCCGGTTGCCGTCCCCGTCGCGGTCGAACTGGGCCGGACCGCGGTTGGAGACGATGATCAGCGGCTGCGATTCGGTCACACCCGCAGGCTATCGACGCGACGATCAGCGCCGGAATTCGCGTCAGCGGGGACCGCTGTCGCGGAGCCGCTCGATGCCGGCGTCGAGCGCGGCGATCAGTGCCGCGTGGAGCTCGGCGTTGGCGGCGCAGACGCAGGACATCTGGAAGTCGTGCCCGGAGCCGAGCAGCGGGCGGTCGTCGAGGCGCCCGCCGTAGGCGTCGGTGAGCACCGCGCCGGCCTCGTCGAGGATCAGGGCGGCGGCGGCGAGGTCGTAGGGGGAGTTGTTGAGGACGGCGCCGCGGCCGACCCGCTCGAACTCGGCCCGCATCCAGTCGATCTCGTCGATCATCCGCGGCCCCGGCTCGACGTAGGCGTCGAGCTGGCCGGTGACGAGCCGGGTCATGTCGTAGGTGGCCGAGCCGAGGTCGAACGTGCCGCCCGCCACCGACGAGCCGTCGAGGAGCTCCTCGAGCACGATCGTCGTCGCGACCACCGGCCGGCCGCGGAAGCCGTAGGTCCACAGCATCCGCTCGGTGCTCGTCTGCGCCGACAGCCGCGGCGGCGGCTCGACCCCGGACCCGCGAACGGCCAGGAACCGCTCGCCGGACTTGATCTCCACCACGCAGCCGACCTCGACGTCGGCCATCGTCGGCTCGCCGTCGAGCGGCGCCGCCGCGACCGAGACGCAGGCCGACTCGAATCCGGCCAGGGCCGGCCTGGTTCCGTCGATCGGGTCGACGACGAGCACCCAGCGGGGCTCGCCACCGGGATTGACCATGCCGCGGTCCTCGGAGTAGAAGGCGACGTCGGGGGCGTGCTCGGCCAGGTAGCTCTCCATCCGCGCCTCCGCCCGCTCGTCGATCGCGAACGTCACGTCGCCGCCGGCGCCGTCGCCGGAGTGCGCGCGGCCCTCGTTGCGACCGAGCTCGGGCAGCACGATCTCGCGCAGGTCGGCGGCGAGCTCGGCGACCAGCCCGCCGATCGGATGGGAATCGGCCGTCAGGGTTCGGCCTAAGACTCGGGGCGCGCCCCGAGGGTCACGTCGACGTCCATCTGCTTGCCGTCGCGGATGATGGTCAGGGTGACCTTCTCGCCGGGGTCGTAGGTCGCGATCAGCCGCGAGAGGTCGTTCTCGGCGACGAGCTTCTGGCCGTCGACGGCGACGATCACGTCGCCTCCGACCGCGACCTTGCGGCCCTGGAACTCGATCTGGGAGTCCGCGCCCTGCGACTTGCCCTGCAGGCCGGCCTCGTCGGCGGGGCCGCCCGGCACGACGCTCGAGATCAGCGAGCCGGTCGGCGCGTCGATCCCGAGCTTGTCGGCGAGCTGCGGGTAGAGCGGCTGGCTCTTGACCCCGATGTATGCGTACTCGACCTTGCCGTTGGCGCGGAGCTGCTCGATCGAGCGCTTGACGAGGTTGATCGGCACGGCGAAGCCGACGCCCTCGTTGCCGCCCGAGGTCGTGTTGATCTGCTGGTCGATCCCGACCACCTTGCCGTCGGCGCCGATCAGCGGGCCGCCCGAGTTGCCGGGGTTGATCGAGGTGTCGGTCTGGATCGCGCCGTCGATCTTGAACTGGGTCAGCGAGTCGATCGAGCGATCGGTCGCCGAGACGATCCCGACCGAGAGCGACTGCTCCTGGCCGAACGGGCTGCCGATCGCGGCGACCGGGGCGCCGACCTGGACGCTCTCGGAGTCGCCGAGCTCGATCGGGTCGAGGTCGAGCCCGTCCGGGTCGACCTTGATCAGGGCGACGTCGGCGTTGAGGTCGGTCCCGACGATCTGCGCCGGCACCTGGTTGCGGTCGCCGAACTCGACGTAGACCTCGTCGGCCTCGTTGATCGGCTGGCCGCCACCGGCCTCGGTCGCATCGGTGACGACGTGGGCGTTGGTGACGATCTCGCCGTCGTCGCTGATCACGAACCCGGAACCCTGCCCGGCCGAGGTCGGATCGGCGGAGTCGCCGACGAGCGAGAGGATCGTGACGACGCTCGGCGCCGCGTCGGAGTAGATCGCCTGCGGGTCGAAACCGGAGCTGGAGTTGGAGCTCGCGAGCGCCTTGCCGGAGTCGGCGACCGAGGTCGTCGTCGTGGTCGTCGTCGTCACCGAGCCGCTCGCGCCGGTCGAATCGTCGCCACCGCAGGCGAGCAGGCCGGCACTCACCAGCAGCGCCGCAAGCCCGGCGAGGACAGCCGGGCGGATCCTCCGCTCTGCGGCCCTCACGCCGGTGCCCCCAGGGAGCCGCCGAGCTCGCTGCTGCTCGTGGCGCCGGCGGGCGGCAGCTTGAGGATGAACGAGGCGCCGCGGCCGCGACGGGGCTCGAGGATGACGTCGCCGCCCATCGCGCGGGCGAGCTCGCGGGCGATCGCGAGCCCGAGCCCGGAGCCGCTGACCGCGTCGGCGGTGTAGAAGCGGTCGAAGATCCGGTCGCGTGAGCGCGGGTCGATCCCGGAACCGTCGTCGGAGACGGTCAGTCGGGCTTCGCTGGGGCTGCTGGCGGGCGTTATGGCGATCTCCGTTCCGGGCGCCGTGTGCTTCAGCGCGTTGTCGATGAGAATACGCAAGATCTGCGCTGCCCTGGCGCGATCGGCTTGCGCAAGCGGTTCCTGGGACCCCGCCCCGACCTCGACGCTGGAGTCGTGCTGCTCGGCGGCGACCGCGAACTCGGCCGCCACCTCGGCCGCCAGCCCCCCGAGGTCGATCGGCTCGCTCTGCAGGCTGAGGGCATCGGCGTCGAGCCGCGAGAGGTCGAGGAGGTCGGTCGAGAGCTTCGTCAGCCGCTCGATCTGCCCGCGCATCGTCCGGACGAACTCGTGCCGCGACTCCGGGTCGGGCTCGGGGTCGTCGTCGAGCAGCTCGATGAATCCCCCCAGCGAGGCGATCGGCGTCCGCAGCTCGTGCGAGGCGTTTGCGATGAAGTCGCGGCGCGCGGTCTCGAGGCCGCGGAGGCGCCGGCGCATCTGGTCGAGCGTCTCGGCGAGCTGGCCGAGCTCGTCGTTGGCACCGACCGGGATCGGCACGCTGAAGTCGCCCTGGGCGACCCGCTCCGCCGCCTCCTCGAGCCGGCTGATCCGCCGCGCGTGGTAGCCGGCGGCGATGAAAGCGGCGAGCAGCGCCGCGGCGAGGGCGATGCCGCCGGCGATCAGCGTCTGGCGGCGGATCAAGGCGACGTTGGCCTCGACGTCGTCGAGCGGCGTCGACAGGACGATCACCCAGCCTGGAGCGCCCGGATCGGCGCTGCCGCCGCCCGGGCCCGGGGCGTCACCGGACACCGGGAACGCCGTCTCGCCGATCCTGCTGCCGCCGACCGTCTCGATCCCGGAGCGGACGTCGTTGCTGGCCGCGGCGCCGGAGGCGGCCGGGTACTCGGGGTCGAGCGCTTCGCTCTCGAGCTCGGAGTCGGCGATCACGAACGCGGGCTCCCCGCCGCGCAGGCCGAGCAGCGTGATCCGCGAGTCGACGTTGGCGGCGGTGCGGCGGACGAGCGCCGCCAGCTCGCGCTGCTCGAGACCGCGCTGCGCCGCCGAGCGGACCCGGTCGAGCTCCTCGCCGCCCTGTTGCTCGAGGCGGTCGAGCCGTTCCGACTCGAGCCGCGAGCTGAGCTGCGGGACGACGTAGAGGTAGACGAACCCGACCGCCATCGCGGTGATCGCGAAGAACAGGAGGACGAGCCGCGTGCGGACGCTGTCGAGGCGGGAGACGGTCCGGCTGCCGCTCAACTCAGCTCACGTCCTCGTCCCGGAACCGGTAGCCGACCCCACGCACGGTCAGCAGGTACTCGGGCTCCTTCGGCTCGGTCTCGATCTTCTCGCGCAGGTGGCGGATGTGGACGTCGATCGTGCGCGGGTCGCGGTAGGTGCTGTCCCCCCAGATCCGCTCCAGCAGCGCCCGGCGGTCGAAGACGTGGCCGGGGCTGCGGGCCAGGGCCGCGAGCAGCTCGAACTCGACGTAGGTGAGCTGGACCCGCTCACCGCGGATCGTCACCTGACGCCGCGCCGGGTCGACGCCGAGCTCGCCGGCGCTGATCGGCCCCTCCACCGGCTCGTCCCCGGACATCCGGGTCCGCCGCAGCGCGGCCTTGACCCGGCTGCGGAACTCGCGGACGCTGAACGGCTTCGTGATGTAGTCGTCGGCGCCGATCTCGAGGCCGAGGACCTTGTCGACCTCGTCGTCGCGGGCGGTGAGCATGATGATCGGCACCTGGCTGCGCGACCGCAGGCGGCGGCAGACCTCGATGCCGTCGAGACGCGGCATCATCACGTCGAGGACGACGAGATCGAAGCGTCCGGCAGCGAACTGATCGAGGCCCTCGCGGCCGTCGCGAGCGACCACGACCTCGTACCCCTCCTTGCGGAGCGGATACGCCAGAAGCGTCTGAATCGACTCCTCGTCGTCGACGAGCAGGATGCGAGCCGAGGCTTCGGCCATGCAGAGAGGTTAGTTTCACCGCCCCAACGATGTTCGACCCCCGGATCTATCGCGCCGCCCTGCTGCCCGCCGTCATCGCGTTCGTCGTGCTCATGTTCTCGTTCGAGCCGATCCCGAGCCCGCTGCCGCCGCCGGTCGCGACCCCGACCTTCGACGGCTCCGAAGCCGCCCGGACGGCGCGCTCGATCGTCGCGCTCGCGCCCGACCGGACGCCGGGGTCGGCCGGCGACAGCGCCGTCGCCGACCTCGTCGAGGAGCGCTTCTCCGGGATCGAGGGCGGCCAGGTCTCGACGCAGTCGTTCGACTCCAGCTTCGAAGGCGAGGACGTCAAGCTCGAGAACGTCATCCTCACCCTGCCGGGCACGTCGGTGCGAACGATCCTCGTCCTCGCCGCCCGCGACTCCGCCGAGGGACAGGGCGCGACGACGAGCGCGTCGGCGACGGCGACGCTGCTGGCGCTCGCCGACGACCTCGGGCACTCGCGCCGCAACCGGACGCTGGTCTTCGCGTCGACCGACGGCGGCAGCGACGGCACCGAGGGAGCCGACCAGCTCGTCGACGCCCTTCCCGATCCCGGAGTCGTCGACGAGGCGCTCGTGATCTCCCAGCCGGGCGTCCCCGAGCCGCAGGCCCCCTTCGTGATCGGCTCGGGGTCGGGTGCCGACACCCCCTCGGCTCAACTCGTGCAGACGGCCCGCGACATCGCGACGGCCAAGTTCGAGCAGCGGGATCCGTCCCCCGGTCCCTGGGTCGGGCTCTCGCGGCTCGCCTTCCCGGCCGGCCTCGGCGAACAGGTCGCCCTGCGGCGGGCCGGGATCGAGACGCTCGCGATCAGCGCCCACGGCGAGCGCCGCGTTCCCTCCGGCGACGACGTCTCCGAGGCGATCTCCTCGGAGACGCTGGCCGCCTCGGGGGGCACGATGCTCGACCTGATCCTCACCCTCGACCACGCCGACGCGCCCGCCGCCGGACCTGAGGACTACATCCGGGTCGGCGGCAACCTCGTGCCCGGCTGGACCCTCTCGCTGCTCGCGGTCGCCCTCCTGCTGGCGCCGCTGCTGACCGCCGGGGACACCTGGCTGCGCGAGCACCGCGCCGACTGGCGGGTCCGCAAGACGCTGTTCTGGGCGGCCGAGCGCGTCCTGATCCCGCTCGCTGGCCTCCTGCTCACCTACCTGCTCGGGTTCGTCGGGCTGATCCCGGACCCGGCCTTCCCCTACGACCCGGCTCTGCACTCCGCCGGCGCGGCGGGACCGGTCGCCTTCGCGGTCCTGGCCGGCGCGGTCGCGCTCGCGGCGCTCCTCGTCCGGCCGATGCGCACCCCGCTCGACGCCGAGCCGCAGACCCTCGCAGCGGCCGCCGGGCTGCTCACCGGCATCTCGGTGCTCGGAATCTGGCTCGTCAACCCCTACCTGGCGCTGCTGCTCGCCCCGACCGCACATGTCTGGCTGCTCGCCGCCCGCGCCGCGGGACCGCCCCGGGCGGTGGTCCTGGCGGCCTTCGCGGTCGTCTCGCTGGTCCCGGCGCTGCTGGCGTTCGCGACCTGGGCGAGCGGGCTCGACCTCGGCGTCAGCGCCCCCTGGCACCTGCTGTTGATGGTCGCCGATGGACAGACCGGCTTCCTGCTCGCCCTGCTCTGGTGCGGAGTCCTCGGCGGGCTGATCGCCGTCGTCTCCGCCGCCGGCGCGAACTCCCGGCAGCTGCCGCCGATCGGCCCGCGGGGGAGCATCCGCGGCGCCGGCAGCCACGCCGGGCCCGGTGCGCTCGGATCGAGCCCGCCCGCCGTGCGCCGCCACACCTAGATGCTCGATCGGTCACCTAGGGGCTGGCCCCCAGGTTTGGACGGGGTTCTGGACTACCGCTGGACGAGCGTCCGAAGCGGCTAAAGCGGCGCCTGCACGGGTCGATGAGGCCGGTACAGGTCCACCCCCCGAACAGAGTCAGGAACTCGAACGAGCGAAGTTCAAATGCGTGCCACAGGTGAACAGCTCGCAGTCGTCCAGAAGCAGGTCTCCCGCGGTGAGTACGAGGTCAACTCGCAGCGGGTGGCGGTTGCCATTCTCGAGCGGATCGGCGTGATTCAGAGTCGCGACCCGGTCAAGAAGCGCGGAAATGGTCATGTCCTCCTGCGCGAACTGAACGGCCCCCGGGAAGTCTGAACCGAACCGCCGGGCCGGGTTCGACCCGGCCCACCTCGGTCAGGGCGATGCCCGTTTCCGCCACCGCTGCGGCGCAGTCGGCGAGCTTCGCGCGCGGGACCGCGCAGAGCAGTTCGTAGTCCTCGCCGCCGGAGACGACGAGCTCGACCGGATCGCGTCCGGCGGCGGCGGCGACCTCGGCGACCCCGGCGGCGACCGGGACCCGGTCGACCTCGATCTCGATGCCGGCGCCGGAGGCCGCGGCGACGTGCTCGGCCTCGGCCCCGAGCCCGTCCGATACGTCGATCATCGCCGTGGCACCGCCGGCGGCGAGCGCCCGGCCGGCGGCGATCCGCGGGGAGGGCATGAGCTGCCGCTCGCGGACGGCCGCGGCCGCGGCTTCCGCGACGTCGGCGCCGAGCTCGGGATGCTCGAGCAGCATCAGCCCGGCTGCCGCCCCGCCGAACGACCCGGTCACGCAGATCGCATCGGCGGGCTGCGCTCCGGCCCGGCCGACCATCAGCTCGGCCGAGTCGGCGACGCCGATCGCGGTCACCGCGACGGCGAGGACCGGCGAGGTGGTCAGGTCGCCACCGAGGATCGTCGCGCCGGTCAGCTCTGCCTGCTCGGCGAGGCCGTCGCAGAGCGCGAGCGCGTCGTCGCGCCCGAAGTCCTCGGGGATGCCGACCCAGACGTAGAGCTCGGCGGGCTCGGCGCCCATCGCCGCGAGGTCGCTGAGCGCCGCGCCGGCAGCCTTGCTGCCGATCGCGCGGGGCGGGCACCAACTGCGCCGGAAGGCGATCCCGTCGACGATCGCATCGACGCTGACCGCCCGGGCGCGGCCGCCGGGGCCGACCGTGACCGCCGCGTCGTCGCCGATCCCGATCCGGACGTCGGCGTTGCCGGCGCTCGAGCCGATCCGGTCGCGGATCGCCGCGATCAGGTCGAACTCGGGTGAGCTCCGCATCCGCGGCTCGCTCACAGGGACACCGGGATGCCGTTGATCGCCTGGAACACCGTCAGCAGGATCGTTGCACCGATCAGCACCCGGTCGCGGGAGATCGCCGCGACCGGCAACAGCCAGATCAGGTACCAGGGGACGACGTAGGCGGAGGCGACGAGGACCCCGAAGCTCGCCCAGGCGGCGCCGCGCACCCAGTCGAGGCCGCGGGCGACGGCGACGAGCAGCCAGGCCAGCGCCGCCACCAGACCCGCGCCGAGCACGATCCGCCAGCCATCGACGTCGATGCCGGTGGCCCGCGAGAGCGTCGCCGGGACGCTCCAGCGGCTGATCCGGTCCTGGTTGCCCCCGGCGACGCTGAGCGCCTCGCTGACGTCGGTTCCGAAGACGAGCAGCGAGACGGCCCCGACCATGAGCAGAGCGGCCGCCGCGCCGGCGAGCAACCGGGCCCTGCCGCCGGGCTCGCGGGTGCCGAGGAGCGCGAACGGCGCGTAGAGCAGGCCCGAGACCTTGACCGCCGCGGCGGCGACGAAGCCGCTCCCGGCGAGCGCCGGGCGGGCGCTCAGGGCGGCGGCGAGCGCCGCGATCGCGATCGCGGCCGTCAGCCCGTCGTTGTGGGCGCCGCCGACGAGGTGGACGAGGACGATCGGGTTGAGCCCGACGAACGCTACGGCGGCGGCGGGCTCGATCCCGCGGAGGCGGGCGAGGCGGGCGACCAGGGCGACGACGACGGCGATCGCGGCCCCGGCGATCGCCTTCAGCGACCAGAGCGCGAACGGCACCCCGAGCGCGCCGAGCGGGTAGCTCCCCAGCGTGAACAGCGGACCGTAGACGGAGACGGCGTCGCGGTAGTCGAGGACCTGCCTCGCGGCCTCGTCGGAGGCCGGCAGCGCCGAGGGCGCGAACTCGTAGGGGTTGAGCCCGTGCTCGGCCCCGAGGCGGGCGTAGGAGATGTAGCTGAAGACGTCGAGTGAGAGCAGCGGCGGCGCGAGCACGAAGAGGACGATCAGGAGCCCGGTGACCGCCGCCGTCCAGCGCATCCCGAGGTCACGGGCGAGCACGAGCACGACGATCCAGATCGCGATCGCCAGCCAGAGCAGGCAGAGGTAGACCATCGGGCGGTCCACGAAGCCGGCCCCGAAGACGCCGAGCGGGCCGTAGAGCCAGCCCGGATCCGACCGGCCTCCGCCGACGACGAAGTCGGGGCCCTCCGGGGTGGCGAGCGGGATCGAGACCGCGACGAGGGCGATCGCGGCGAGCCGCGCGAGGAGGCGCCGCACCGGCGGAGCGGTGGACGTGCCTGGGCTGATCGGGGTCGACTCCATCCGCTCGGTGAGAATGTATTCGTGCCCGCCCCCTATCGCGCCTGCCTGATCGACGCGCTCGGCACCATGGTCCGGCTCCGGCCGCCGTGGGAGCTGCTCGACGGCGCGATCGTCGCCGGCCTCCCACCCGGGCGGGTCCGCACGGCCTTCGAGGCCGAGATGCGGTTCTACGCCGCGAACTCGCAGCGGGGACGGGACGCCGCCTCGCTGGCGGCGCTCCGCGAGGAGGCCGCCGCGATCCTCTCCTCCGGCCTCGGACGTCCGGTCGGGGTCGCGGCGATGATGGACGCGATCCGCTTCGAGCCGTTCGGAGACGCCGCACCGTCGCTGGCCGTGCTGCGCGACCGCGGGATGCGGATCGTCTGCGTCTCCAACTGGGACTTCGAGCTCGGCGCCGTCCTCGAGCGGATCGGGCTCGCGCCGGCGCTCGACGGGGTCGTCACCTCCGCCGCCGTCGGGGCGCGGAAGCCGGACCCGGCGATCTTCGCCGCGGCGCTGGCCGTCGCCGGCTGCGAGGCGGCGGCCGCGATCCACGTCGGCGACAGCGACGAAGACGTCGCCGGAGCCCGCGCCGCCGGCATCGACGTGCTCAGGATCGACCGCGACGGCGGCGCCGACGTATCCTCGCTCGCCGAGATGGTCGAGCGACCCGAGCTGAGCGGCGGATGAGCGACGAACCGGGCGAGGAGCCCGAGCGCCCGAGCGTGGGCCCGACGCCACCACCGCCGCCCGCCCCCCAGGGCGAGTCGACGCCGCCTCCCGAGCCGGTCCCGTCGACCCCCCCGCCGGTCGGCGAGGAACCCGATCGGGCGGCCGAGGGCGGCCGCTTCCTGACCCGTTACGCCGGCCTGCCCGAGGTCGGCTGGAGCGGCGGCATGGTCGCGCTCGGCGTCCTCATCGCCGCCGGGACGATGCTGATCGGGACGATCATCGTCGCGATCTTCGACCCCGAGCTCGAGACGTCGGCAGCGCGCAACGCCGCCCAGCTCGTCGTCGCGCTGAGCCTGATCGGCACGGCGCTCGGATTCGCGCTGAGCGACACCCAGGGCCGGCTCAAGGAGGCCTTCGGCAAGCTCGGGCTCGGCAGCAGGATTGCGCTCGGCGCGATCGGTCTGGCCCTGTTGGCGTGGCTGATCTACATCCTCTTCGCCGGCTTCCTCGCGCCGCTGCTGCAACCGGACCAGGAGGACGTGACCCGCGAGCTCGGGACCAACAAGGACGAGCTCGGGAGCGTCGCCGTCGCCGCCTTCCTGATCGTGATCGCGGCCCCGCTCTCGGAGGAGCTGTTCTTCCGCGGATTCATGTTCGGCGGCCTGC
>DATAFA010000003.1:0-11984 GCA_036257785.1 Solirubrobacterales bacterium
ACTGCCCGACTTGCCGTTGCTTGACGCTGCGACTTCGGGCGTGGCGGTGGGCTCCACTGGATTCTCCTCGCTGGCTGCTGAAAAAGGTGGCTGAAACGACCACGTTACCGCTCTCGGTATCTCGGGGCGAGGGAAGCTGGCCGCCCGGCCAGTCGGCCTCACGTACGCTCCCGGGCCGATGAGCAGCGAGGCACCGGAGATCGGGTTCGCGGGCCGTGAGCCGAGGGAGCTCGCGGGCGGCGAGGTGCTGCTCGACTTCCCCGCCGATGCCGTCGCCAGGCTGACGCTGAACAACCCCGGGAAGCGCAATCCGCTCTCCCACGCCGTCCTCGACGCGATCGCGGCGACGCTGCCGCTTCTCGACCACGGCATCGACGTCCGCTGCGTCCTCATCACCGGCACCGGCAAGGCGTTCTCCGCCGGCTACGACATCGGGGCGATTCCGAACGAGACCTTCGAGCGCGACGCCGAGGCCCTCGTCGCCCATCCCTTCACGGCCGCCATGGACGCGATCAGCGCCCACCCGTTCCCGGTCGTCGCCGCGATCAACGGCCACTGTCTCGGCGGCGGGCTCGAGCTCGCCGTCCGCTGCGACATGCGCATCTGCGCGGCCGAGGCGAAGCTCGGGATGCCACCGGCGAAGCTCGGCCTGATCTACGGCCACACCGGCCTCGAGCGGTTCATCGACTGCGTCGGCGTGCCCCGCACGAAGGAGCTGTTCCTGACCGGGCGGGTGCTCGACGGCGAGCGGGCCGAGCGGATCGGGCTCGTCCACGAGGTCCATCCCGCCGCCGAGGTCGCCGATCGGGCCCTGGAGCTGGCATCGCTGATCGCGGCCAACGCGCCGCTCTCGTTGCGCGGCAACAAGCAGGCCATCGAGACCCTCTCGCAGTTCCCCCGGCTCAGCCCCAAGCAGGTCGAGGAGCTGGTCGCGCTGCGCGAGTCGTGCTTCTCCTCCGAGGACTTCCGCGAGGGCATTCGCGCCTTCGCCGAGAAACGGCCGCCGGAGTGGAAGGGCCGCTGAGGAGGTGGCCGACCCGCGCGAGGAGCTCGCTTCGCTCGATCCCCGGATCGCCACGCTGATCGCCGCCGTCGATCACGAGCTGATCGTCCGGCGGCGCTCGGAGCGGAGCAAGGACCGGTTCGAGGCTCTGGCGCGGATCATCGTCGGCCAGCAGGTCTCGACCGCCGCCGCGCGGACGGTCTGGGGGAGGGTCTGCGACGAGTTCGGCGGGCCGCCGGCGCCGATCGACCTGATCGCGGCGGACGCCGAGGAGCGACTCCGCGCCTGCGGGCTCAGCGGCCGCAAGGCCTCATACATGATCGGCATCGCCGCGGCGATCGAGTCTGGCGAGCTGCGGCCCGACGACCTCGACGAGCTCAGCGACGAGGAGGTGATCGAGGCGCTCGTGGCGCTGAAGGGGATCGGCCAGTGGAGCGCCGAGATGTTCCTGATCTTCGACCTCGGCCGTCCCGACGTCTTCAGCGGCGGCGACCTCGGCCTCCGCCGCGGCATCCAGATCGCTTACGGCCTCGACGAGCCGCCGACGCCCGAGGAGGCGATCGCGATCGCCGAGGCCTGGAGCCCGCACCGCTCCCTCGCGTCGTTCTACCTCTGGGAGGCGGTCCACGCCACCCCGCGCTGAGAGCCGGGCCGGATCGAGCACGCCAGGACGCGCGAGAACGGCCCAGGTCAGGCGATGACGACCAGGGCGGCGCCGGCGTCGACCTGGTCGCCCTCGGCGACGAGGAGCTCGGCGACGGTGCCGGCGGCCGGGGCCAGCAGCTCGTGCTCCATCTTCATCGCCTCGAGGACCGCGACGAGGGCACCGGCCTCGACCTCGGCGCCGGCCGCGACCGCGAGCCTGATCACCTTGCCCGGCATCGGGGCGACGAGCGCTCCCTCGGCGAGCTTGCCGCCGGCGCCCGGATAGCGGGGCAGCTCGCGCAGGTCGAGCTGGCCGGCGGGGCCGTTGACGTGGTGGGCGTCGCCGCGGCGGCGGACGCGGTAGCGGCGGCGGATGCCGGCGATCTCGAGGTCGACGGCATCGGGGGCGAGCCCGTGGATCCGGGGCGACTCGAGGTCCGATCCGCCGATCGAGATCTCGAGCCCGCCACGGCGCAGGGCGTAGGCGACCTCGATCTCGTCCCCGGCCGCGGTCGCGAATGAGATCCGCTGCGGCTCCGAGAAGTTGTTGCGGAACCCGGGCGGCGCGAACCCGAGCACCGAGGCGCCCTCGCGGCGGTCGGCCATCGCCGCCAGCGCCGCCGCGGCCACGAAACCGGGGTCGGCCGCCGGGTCGACCAGCGGCGCGGCGAGGCCCGGCTCGCGGTCGAGCAGACCGGTGTCGGTCGCGCCGGTCAGGAACGGCTCGGAGCGGAGCAGCCGGGTGAGGAAGTCGCGGTTCGTCACCAGCCCGTCGAGCTCCGCGGCAGCGAGCGCCGTCGCGAGGATCGCCGCCGCCGTCGCGCGATCGGGCGCCCAGGCGATCAGCTTGGCGAGCATCGGGTCGTAGGCGGGACCGACGACGGTCCCGTCCTCGACGCCGGAGTCGAGCCGGAGCGTCGGCCGCCCGCCCGCGACCTGGACCGCGAACGGCTCGGCCCCGGGGACGTCGATCCGCTCGATCGTGCCCGTCTGCGGCAGAAACCCCGCGGCGGCGTCCTCCGCGTAGAGGCGGACCTCGATCGCGTGGCCGTCGATCCGCGGCTCGGCCGCCCGGCCCGACATCTCCTCGCCGGCGGCGATCCGGAGCTGCTCGGCGACGAGGTCGATGCCGAGGACCATCTCGGTGACCGGATGCTCGACCTGCAGCCGCGTGTTCATCTCGAGGAAGAAGAACTCTCCCGTCTCATCGAGCAGGAACTCGACCGTTCCCGCGCCGACGTAGCCGACCGCCTCGGCGGCGGCGACCGCCGCCGCGCCGAGCCGCTCGCGGAGCTCATCGTCGACCGCGACCGACGGCGCCTCCTCCAGCACCTTCTGATGGCGGCGCTGGACCGAGCACTCGCGCTCGCCGAGGCTGACGGTCCGCCCGCCGCCGTCGGCGAGGACCTGGATCTCGACGTGGCGCGGCCGCTGCAGATGGCGCTCGAGGAAGACGGTGGGATCGCCGAACGCCGCCTCGGCTTCGCGCCGCGCCCCGGCGACCGCGGCCTCGAGCTGCGTGGGTTCCGCGACCGGGCGCATCCCCTTCCCGCCCCCGCCCGCCGAGGCCTTGACCAGCAGTGGGTAGCCGACCTCGCCGGCAGCCGCGGCGACGTCGTCACCCTCGTCGAGCTCGCGGCCGGGGACGATCGGCACACCTGCCGCCTCCATCAGCGCCCGAGCCCGGACCTTCGAGCCCATCGCCTCGATCGCCTGCGGCGGCGGGCCGATCCAAACGAGCCCCGCCTGCTCGACCCGCTGCGCGAATCCGGCGTTCTCGGCCAGGAACCCGTAGCCGGGGTGCACCGCGTCGGCGCCGGCCCGGACGGCGGCATCGAGGATCGCGTCGATGTCCAGGTAGGACTCGGCGGCCGTCGTGCCCCCGAGCGGCACCGCCTCGTCGGCCTCGGCGACGAACGGGGCGGCGGCGTCGGGGTCGGAGTGGACGGCCACGGTCGCGAGACCGCGGGCACGGCATCCCGCGAAGACCCGGCGGGCGATCTCGCCGCGATTGGCGACGAGCACCTTGCTGAACGGCCCGGTCACGTTCGCCTACATCCTGAAGACGCCGAAGCGCCCCGATCCCTCGCAGCGCTCGCTCATCGCCGCCGACAGGGCGATGCCGAGCACCGTCCGGCTGTCGCGCGGGTCGATCATCCCGTCGTCCCAGAGCTCGCCGCTGGCGACGAACGCGTCGGACTCGGTCTCGATCTGCTCCTCGACCGCCTTCGTGCCGGCGGCGAGCGCCTCCTCGTCGACCTCGATCCCCCGACGTTCGGCCCCGGCGCGCATGACGATCTCCATGACGCCGGCGAGCTGCTTGGGGCCCATCACCGCGGTCTTGTGGTTGGGCCAGCTGAAGATGAACCGCGGCTCGAAGCTGCGGCCGCACATGCCGTAGTTGCCGGCGCCGTAGGAGCCGCCGATCATCAGGGTCAGCTTCGGGACGCCGGCGTTGGCGACGGCGTTGATCATCTTCGCGCCGGCCTTGACGATGCCGCGCTGCTCGTAGTCCTCGCCGACGATGTAGCCGGTGGTGTTCTGCATGAACAGGAGCGGCGTGTCGACACGATCGGCGAGCTGGATGAAATGGGCGGCCTTCTCGGCGTCCTCGTTGAAGATGACGCCGTTGTTGGCGAGGATCGCGACCGGCCAGCCCTGGAGCTCGGCCCACCCGGTGACGAGCTGGGTCCCGTAGGCGGGCTTGAACTCGTCGAACCGCGACCCGTCGACGATCCGGGCGATCGCCTCGCGGGCATCGAACGGGATTCGCAGGTCGTGGGAAGCGATCCCGAGCAGCTCCTCGGGGTCGTGGACCGGCTCGGCCCCCGCGCCACGGGGTTCGGGGCCGTGCTTGCGCCAGTTCAGGTTGCGGATGATCTCGCGGCCGATCCGCGCCGCGTCGGGCTCGTCGGCGGCGATGAACTCGGAGACCCCCGAGACCCGGGAGTGCATCTCGGCGCCGCCGAGCGCCTCCTCCTCGGCCTCCTCCCCGGTCGCCATCTTCACCAACGGCGGGCCGCCGAGGAAGATCAGACCCTGCTCGCGGACCATCACCGTGTAGTCGGACATGCCCGGCAGGTAGGCGCCGCCGGCCGTGGCGTTGCCGGTGACGAGCGCGATCGTCGGGATCCCCGCCGCCGACTTGCGGGTGATGTTGCGGAAGTTGGCGCCGCCGGGGACGAAGATCTCCTTCTGCCGCGGCAGGTCGGCGCCGCCCGATTCGACGAAGCCGATCGCCGGCAGCCGGTTCACCATCGCGATCTCCTGGGCGCGGAGGTTCTTGCGAAGCGTGTAGGGGTTGCTGGTGCCGCCGCGGACGGTCGGGTCGGACGCCCCGACCATGCACTCGACGCCCTCGACGACGCCGATCCCGTTCACCTGCGAGGCGCCGACCTCGTACTCGGACCCGTAGGCGCAGAGGGCGCCGATCTCGAGGAACGGTGAGTCGCGGTCGAGCAAGAGCTCAATTCGTTCGCGCGGCAGCAGCCTGCCACGCGAGTGATGGCGCTCGATCCGCTTGGCGCCGCCGCCGAGGCGCGCCTTGCCCTGCTCGTCCTTGAGCTTCTCGAGCCGCTCGAGCATCTTCTCGCGGTTCGCCGCGAAGGTCGCCGAGCCGGTGTCTATGCGGGATTCGAGTACCGGCAAAGTAGGAAGTAGAACTTACTACTTTCTACTGTGGTGTCGCCGGACCGGGCCCTGCACGCAGCCGTGCGTGCGCCCGGCGGGCCAGTCCGGCCCCGCCGACCCGGCCGCTCGGTACGGTCGCAGCCGTGAGCGACCCGGAAACGCCGCCCGCCGAGGAGCTCGATCGGACGATCGATCGCTCGCCGCACTCGGCGCGGTCGATCGGCCTCCGGGTGCTCGCGGCCCTGCTCGTGATCGGCATCGCAGTCGTCATCCAGCAGACCTGGCTCAGCGACGAGGCCGCCCGCGAGACGTTCGGGGCGAAGATCAAGAAGCTCGAGGTCGACAGCACGCTGCTCGACCGCACGCTTCCGGTCCGCGTCGTCGTCCCGCGGCGGATCCCCGACAAGGGGCGCGGCCTGCTCGTCTTCCTCCACGGCCGCGGCGAGGACGAACGCAGCTACCTCGTCGATCCGATGTTCGAGGCGCTCGCCGACCTCCGCGACCGGGCGCCGGTCGTCGCCTTCCCCTACGGCGGCCAGAGCTCCTACTGGCACAACCGCGAGAGCGGTCAGTGGGCGGCCTACGTCCTCAGCGAGCTGATCCCGAAGCTGATCCGGCGCTTCGACATCGCTCCGCGGAAGATCGCGATCGGCGGCATCTCGATGGGCGGGTTCGGCGCCTACGACATCGCCCGTCTCTCCCCGCAGCGGTTCTGCGCGATCGGCGGCCATTCGCCGGCGATCTGGGAGAGCGCGTCGGAGACCGCCGACGGGGCCTTCGACGACGCCGCCGACTTCGACCGCAACGACATCATCGAGGCCGCGAAGCTGACCCCGAGTCCCTACCGCGGCACCCGGCTGTGGATCGACGCCGGCGACGAGGACCCATTCCTGGGGGGCGATCAGGCATTCGAGGACGCGCTGCGTGCCGGCGGCCTCGACCCGATCGTCCGCAACGGCCCCGGCGGCCACGACTCCGAGTACTGGAACGGGAACTGGCGCGAGTACCTCGGCTTCTACGCGCGGGCGCTGAATCACTGCAAGCTCGCGACGCGGACGAACGGGGCGCGCAAGCCGATCGACTCGGGGGAACCGGCCCGGAAGCAGCCCGCGGACCGATAACGTGTCGGCACGAGTCGGCGTCAGAGAGACAACCGGTTGCAGGGTTCGGAGGGCAGCAGGATGAGCGGAACGCGACGCCGGGCGGCGGCCCTCGCGGTCGCGCTCCTCGCCGCCGCCGCGATCGCATCGATCGGCCAGACCTCGGGCGCCGCCACCTCCTCGCAGGCGCGCCCGATCGCCGGCACCGACCGGGCGGAGACGCTCATCGGCACCCCCGGCCCGGACACGATCCGGGGCCGCGGCGGCGACGACACGATCGTCGGGCGCGCGGGCGGCGACCGCCTGCTTGGGGGCGCCGGCACCGACAAGCTCCGCGGCGGCCGCGGATCCGACCGGCTCGTCGGTCAGGGGAACGGCGCGGTCATGACCGGCGGCGAGGGCCGCGACGAGTTCAACATGGGCGACGGCGTCCAGATCCAGGGCGCCGGCCGCGACGTGATCCGGGCTCGCGACGGCCGAGCCGACGAGATCAACTGCGGTCGCGGCGACGACGTCGCCTACGTCGATCGGGTCGAGGACGGCATCTACGACTGCGAGCGCGTCGTCCCGCCGCCCGGGTCGGCCGAACCGGCGAGAGGAGAACGATGAGCGAAGACGAGATCGGCCCGCGCGACGAAGCCGAGGAGCGCGACGAGGCGGAGAACCCGGATGCCTTCTGGCGCCGCCGCGACTTCCTCGCCCGGACGGCGGCGCTGGCGGGAGTCGCCGGGCTCGCGACCGCGCTCCCGTCCGACACCGTGCTCTCGCTCGCCGCCGGCAGGAAGGCCCGCCGCAAGTTCCCGAGCCCGCGGAACATGCCGCTCGACACCGTCGTCGTGCTGATGATGGAGAACCGGTCCTTCGACCACTACTTCGGCTCGTTCCCCGGCGCCGACGGCAAGAACAAGGGGCTCTCCTACCCCGGCGCCGGCGGCGAACCGCATCCGACCCACTACCTGCCGCCGGACTACCAGGGCTGTGGCTTCGAGGATCCCGACCACAGCTGGGAAGGCGGTCGCCTGCAGTATCGCGGCGGGAAGCTCGACGGCTTCTACGAGGCCAGCGACTCGTTCGCGCTCGGCTACTACCGCAACAAGGACCTCGGCTTCCTCACCCCGGCGGCCCGCGCCTACATGACCTACGACCGCTACTTCTGCTCGATCCTCGCCTCGACCTACCCGAACCGCCACTACATGATCTCCGCGCAGAGCGGCGGGCAGAAGCGGAACGAGCTGCCGACGACGGCGGCCGGCAACCAGTGGGAGACGATCTTCGATCGCGCCGCCGCCCGGGGGGTCAGCGCCGCCTATTACGTCGTCGACCTGCCGGTCCCGTTGCTGTACGGGACCCGCGGCCTCGGCTGGATCCGCCCGATCGAGCAGTTCTACGCCGATGCCGCGGCCGGGAAGCTGCCGCAGATCGCCTACGTCGACCCGCCGTTCATCGACGGTGGCGGCGGCGACGGCCTCAGCGGCGACGAGCATCCCCACGGCGACATCCGGATCGGCCAGTCGTACATGGCGGAGGTCGTCCACGCCTTCATCGAGTCGCCCCAGTACCGCCGCGGGGCGATGTTCGTCAACTACGACGAATGGGGCGGCTTCTTCGACCACGTCTCCCCCGTCCGCGTCCCCGACGACCGCGCCTCCAACGACCTGAACGAGGACTTCGGGATCACCGGCTTCCGGGTCCCGAACGCGGTCATCTCGCCGTTCACCCGCCGCGGCGGCGTCAGTCACGCCACGGTCACGCACGAGTCGATCCTGAAGCTGATCTCCTACCGCTTCGGGCTCGGTCACCTGAACACCCGCCATCGCTATGCCTCGCAGATCGGCCGGACCTTCGACTGGGAGCACCCCGACCACGAGGTCCCCGACCTGCCGCGGCCGGCGCCGCCGGCGGCCCTGACCTGCACCGCGCAGGGCCTGGCTCGCAGCGCCGAGCAGGAGCAGGACGAGGAGGCCGCCGAGGGCCCCGGGCTCGGGGCGCTCGGAGGGCTCGCCGACCGGCTGGGCTACGAGGTCCGGCCGGCGACGGCCGAGCGGGTCTTCCGCGATCCCGATCGCGCTCGCCGGGCGCTCGGCGCCCGCTGGGAAGCCCAGACCCGCTGATCGCGACCGGCTCGCTGCCGCCACCGCGGAGCGGCCGCCGGCGGCCGCCGAGAACCGTCCGCCGTCCCGCCTAGCATCGACCCCCACTTCGGCAAGGCGGGGCACGCTCGCCCCGCCTGCGAGCGCAACTCGAGGAGGGTCCTTGGCATCACTGATCAGTTTCGAAGAGGCAATGGCGCTCGGGGAGCTGACCGGCCACGACGAGATCGGCGCGCTGGTCGAGCGGGCCTGGGAGGTCCGGACCGAGAACTTCGGCGACTCGACCGACATGTGCTCGCTCGTCAACGCCAAGTCGGGCGGTTGCGCCGAGGACTGCGGATTCTGCGCCCAGTCCCGCTACGCCGAGGCCGACACGCCGATGCACGCGATGATGGAGCCCGAGCAGATCCTCGAGCACGCGCGGGCCGCCGAGGCCGCGGGCGCCCATCGGTTCTGCATGGTCACCCAGGGCCAGGGCTTGTCGAAGCGTGACTTCGCGAGGATCCTCGAGGGCGCGCGCCTCGTTGCCGAGAACACGAACCTGAAGCGCTGCGCATCGGTCGGTCACATCTCCACCGACCGGGCCCATCAGCTCGCCGAGGCGGGCATCCAGCGCGTCCACCACAACGTCGAGACCGCCCGCTCCTACTACGACGAGGTCACGACGACGGTTCGCTACGAGGGTCGGATCCGGACCATCGACGCCGTCCGCGAGGCGGGGATGGAGACCTGCGTCGGGGGCATCCTCAACCTCGGCGAGTCGCCCCGCCAGCGGGTCGAGATGGCTTTCGAGCTGGCCGAGATCGACCCGACGTCGGTGCCGATCAACCTCCTCAACCCGCGGTCGGGCACGAAGTTCGGGGACCGGCCGCTGATGGATCCGTGGGAGGTCGTCAAGTGGATCGCGATCTTCCGGCTGATCCTCCCCGACGCGCTCTTCCGGCTCTGCGGCGGCCGCGTCGAGAACCTCCACGAGCTGCAACCGCTGGCCGTCAAGGCCGGCCTCAACGGCGTGATGATGGGCAACTTCCTGACCACCCTCGGCGCCGAGCCGGCCGAGGACCGCGAGATGTTCACCGACCTCGGCCTCAACGTCGCTCGCCAGCCCGACAACGGCTCGAATCCCCGCCCCGACAACCGCAGCGGCTGGCTCGAGGGCGCCCCGCCGCGCACGCCCCTCGACGATCTCGTCGACAGCCAGGCCGAAGCCGACTTCTGGGACCCGTCGACCCAGCTCCGCGTCGTCAAGAAGCGGGGCAAGGTCCCGGCCTACCCCTCCTCCGGGCGAGGCGAGGCGGCGTGACCCCCTCCACCGACTCCGTCCCGGCCGCCGCGACCGTGGGCGAGCGGCTCGACGCGATCAGGCAGGACGGGCTCTTCAGGAGGATGCGAACCGTCGCCGGCGCGCAGGGGCCCCGGGTCGAGCTCGACGGCCACGACGCCCTGCTGCTCTGCTCCAACGACTACCTCAGCCTCGCCTCCGATCCGGAGGTCAAGGCGGCGGCCGTCGCCGCGACCGAGCGCTGGGGCGCCGGGGCCGGAGCGTCACGCCTGGTCTCCGGGAACATGGAGCCCCACGAGGACCTCGAGCGGCACCTCGCGGCGTTCCACGGAACCGAGACGGCGCTGCTGTTCGGCTCCGGTTACCTGGCGAACACGGGAATCGTCGCCGCCCTGGCACGGCGCGGCGACGTCGTCTTCTCCGACGAGCTCAACCACGCCAGCATCATCGACGGCTGTCGCCTCGCCGGCGCCGAGACGTTCGTCTACCGCCATCGCGATCTCGAGCACCTCGCCTGGGGGCTCGGGCGTCTGCCGGGCCACTGCGGCCTGATCGTCACCGACGGACTCTTCTCGATGGACGGCGACGTCGCCCAGCTCGGTTGGCTGCGCGAGCTGGCGACCCTCCACGGCGCCATGCTGATGGTCGACGACGCCCACGCGGTCGGTGCGCTGGGGCCGGGCGGGCGCGGTGCCGTCGCCGAGGCCGGGCTCGCCGGCGAGGTCGACGTCCTGGTCGGGACGCTCGGCAAGGCGCTGGGCGGCTACGGCGCCTACGCATGCGTCTCGCGCCCGGTCCGCGACCTGCTCGTCAATACCGCGCGGCCGCTGATCTTCTCGACCGCCCTGCCGCCGGCCGTCGCCGCCGCCGCCGACGCGGCGCTCGGGATCGTCGAGTCCGACCCGGCCCGGATCGGCCGCCTGCGCGAGAACGCCTCCACCCTGCGGGCGGCGCTCGCAGCAGCCGGGCTCGATCCGGGCGGCGCCGGGGCGCAGATCATGCCGGTCGCCGTCGGCGACCCCGATCGGGCCGTGGCGATCTGCCGCCGTGCTCTCGACGCGGGCGTCTACGCACAGGCGATCCGGCCGCCGACCGTCCCCGACGGCACCTCCAGACTGCGGCTCACCGTCGTCGCCGACCACGACCCCGAGGAGCTCGTCGCGGCGGCGGGCATCCTCGCCGGCGCGTTCCGGGCCGTCTCCGCCGACGGCGACTGGTCGATCGACCTGCCCGAGCCCGAACCGGGCGAGTTGCGGATCGAGCGCCACGGCTGGCGCGTCGTCGACGGGGCCGAGACCCCCGGCGAGCCGGATCGATCGGGCCCGGAGCACGCCGTCCGGGCGAGCTAGGACGTCGCCGTGCCGGCGCGCGGCGTCTTCGTGACCGGAACCGGCACCGAGGTCGGCAAGAGCGTCGTCGCCGCGGTCATCGCGGCGGGCGCGGCGGCGGAGGGACTCGACGTCGCGGTGTTCAAGCCGGCCGTCTCCGGCCTCGACGAGGGCGGAGAGCCCGATCACGCCCTGCTCGCTCGCGCTTCCGAGACCGGCCAGTCGGCGGACGAGATCGCTCCTTACCGCTACGGGCCGCCGGTCTCCCCGCACCTCGCCGCCGAGCTCGCGGGGGAGGAGATCGACGCGAAGCTGCTCGTGGCTGCCGCCGCGGCCGCCGCCGAGCGGGCCGACGCGATCGTCTGCGAGGGGGTCGGCGGGCTGATGGTCCCGCTGAAGCCCGGCTACCTCGTCCGCAACCTCGCGGTCGAGCTCGGCCACCCGCTCGTGATCGCCGCCCACCCCGGTCTCGGGACCATCAACCACACCCTGCTGACGATCGAGGCGGCGTGGACCGCCGAGCTCGAGGTCCGGAGCGTCGTGCTGACGCCCTGGCCGGCCGCGCCCGGGCGTCTCGAGGAGTCCAACCGGGAGACGATCGCCGGGTTGACCGGCGTCGAGGTGCTGACCCTCGGGGAGATCGATCTCGAGCGGCCGGACGACTGGCCGCGACTCGACCTCGTCTGAGCCGTGGACCACCAATTTGCGCGATTCCAGGCCCCGGCTTCCGACCGGTTCCGGGCTTAGCTTTCGCAGCGATGAACGAACGGATCGCGACGCTCGACCACCGTCACCTCTGGCATCCGTTCACCCAGCAGCGCGGCTGGGAGCAGGAGCAGCCGCTCGTGATCGAGCGCGGCGAGGGCACCGACCTGATCGCCACCGACGGCACCCGCTACATCGACG
>DATAFA010000005.1:0-9366 GCA_036257785.1 Solirubrobacterales bacterium
CGCAGCTGATCCGCGACGCCTTCGCCCACCGCCGCAAGGCGCTTCCCCGGTCGCTGGAGATGGCCGTTCGCCGGCGCGAGCAGGACGCCGAGCAGCAGGGCCTCCCGGCGCCGCGACCGCGCTCGCGGGAGATCCGCCACCGCAGCCGTGAGGCGCTCGCCTCGCTCGGCCTTCCCGAGGGGGTCAGGGCGGAGATGCTGACCCCGGCGCAGCACCTGACGCTGGCGGAGCGGTTGGCGTGAGCAAGGCGTTCGAGATCTTCGCGCCGGCCAAGCTGAACCTCTGCCTGTACGTCGGGCCGCGGCGCGACGACGGCCTGCACGAGATCTGCTCGCTGTTCGTGCCGCTCTCGCTCGCCGACCGGCTCGTCGTCTCCACCGCCGAGCGGGACGAGGTGGTCGTCGCGGGGGTCGAGGGCCCGGACCTGACGGCGCGGGCGCTGACCGCCCTGCGCGAGGCCGGCTGGGATCACGCTCCGATCCGGGTCGAGGTCGAGAAGCTGATCCCGGTCGCCGCCGGGCTGGGCGGTGGCAGCGCCGACGCCGCAGCGGTCCTCCGGATCGCCCGCGACCGGCTCTCAGACGAGCGGATCGAAGCGATCGCGCGCGGGATCGGGGCCGACGTCAGCTCGCAGCTCGACCCGGCGTTCTGCCTGGTCGGCGGGGCGGGCGAGGAGGTCGAGCCGCTGCCGCCCCCGCACCCGTTCGCGGCGGTGTTGATCCCGGACCCGGAGGGGCTGCCGACCCCGGCCGTCTACGCCGAGGCCGACCGGCTCGGCACGACCCGCACCCTCGATGGACTCACCGATGTTCGCCGGCGTGTCGTCGACGCGACCCGGGCGGGGACGCATCCGCTCGAGTACGCCTCGCTGCTCGTCAACGATCTCGCTCCGGCCGCGCTGGCGTTGCGGCCGTCGATCAGCGTCGCGCTCGGTCTCCTCGTCGAGGTCGGCGCGGCGGTCGCGCTCGTCACCGGGTCGGGCCCGACCGCGGTCGGGCTGTTCGAGGATCGCGACCGGGCCGTCGCCGCGGGGACCGAGCTGCGGGCCGCAGGGCACGAGGCGATCGTCGCCAGCTCGGTCGAGAGCATCTGATGGAGCTGCCCCGCAGGCGCCAGGACTGGCTCAAGGTCGTCGCCGTCGTTGTCGTGGTCGTCGTCGCCTACCAGCTGATCAAGCGCGCCCTCCCCGACATCGACGCGCAGGAGGTCCTCGAGGACGTCTCGGCCTCGCTCGGCTCGTGGACGTATCTGATCGTCGGGCTACTCGCATTCCTCGAGACGGGCGCGTTCGTCGGGCTCGTCGCGCCGGGCGAGACGGTCGTCGTGCTCGCCGGAGCCGTCGCCGGCCAGGGGGCGACGTCGGTCGTGCTGACGATCGGCGTCGTCTGGCTGAGCGCGTACCTCGGCGACACCTGCAGCTACCTGCTCGGCGACCGGCTCGGGCGCGACTGGGTCGTCAAACACGGCCCGCGGCTGCGGATCACGCCGGAGCGGTTCAAGCAGGTCGAGGAGTACTTCGCCAAGCACGGCGGCAAGACGATCCTGGTCGGCCGTTTCATCGGCCTGGTCCGGGCACTGGCGCCGTTTGTCGCCGGCAGCTCGCGGATGCCGTACCGGCAGCTGGCGCCGTACAGCATCCTCGGAACGGGGCTGTGGGCGACGCTGTTCACGCTGCTCGGCTACTACGCCTCGAAGAACATCGACGCGGTCCTGAGCAACTCCGAGCACGCGCTGTTCGCCTTCGCGGTCATCGTCGCCCTGATCGTCGGCGGGATCGTCGCCTACCGGTGGATGCGGGTGCCGGAGAACCAGGCGCGGCTGGCGGCGGAGATGGAGAAGCGGCCGGTGCTCCGCTCCCTGCTCGCGCTCGGGCGGCGGCTGAGCCCACAGGCGCGTTTCCTGCTCAATCGGCTGACCCCCGGCGGAATCGGGCTCGAGTTCACGACGGCCCTCGCCGCGCTCGCGGTCGGCAGCTACGTCGCGGTCGCCTACGCGCTGGTCATCGACGAGACGCCGGGGCCGACGACCGGCGACACGACGGTCGCCGACTTCGTCGCGAACATCCGTGCCGACTGGCTGACGACGATCGCGAAGGGAGTCTCCGTGCTCGGCTCGTGGGAGGCGATCACGATCGCCGCGGTCGCGACCGGCGCCTGGCTGATCGTCCGTCGCGCGTGGCCGGAGCTGGTCGTGCTGGTCCTCGGCACGGTCGCGATCCTCTGGGGGACGGACCTGATCAAGGACGCGGTGGCCCGGCCGCGTCCGGCCGGCGGTCTGGTCGACGCGAAGGGCTATGCCTATCCGAGCGGCCATGCCGCGCATTCGATCGTCTACGCGTGGATCGCGCTGACGATCGCGATCCGGCTCCGGCCGGGGATGAGCCGGGGCACGGCGCTGGTCGTGGCGGGACTGCTGCTGGCCGTCGCCATCGGCCTCAGCCGCGTCTACCTCGGCGTTCATTACATGAGCGATGTCAGCGGCGGCTGGGCCCTCGGCGTCGCCATCTACGCGTTGCTCTCGGCGATCGTCGTGGTCGTCGTCCACTTCCGGCAGAATGAAAATCATGTCCGCTGAGGTGATGATCTTCGCCGGCGCCGGGTTGATCACCCTGATCGCGTTCACGACCCTGATCCTGGTGCCGGCGATCGGCTCGTTCTCGCGCGCCTGGGAGAAGGCGACGGCCGCGGCGCTGTCGCTGATCGTGCTCGTCGCGCTGGTCGGCCTCGGCCTCGCGATCGGCGTCGCGATCGTCTACTACTGGGACGACCTGACGACGTTGTTCGGCTGAGCGGTCGCCTCCGGGCGGCCCGCCGCCCTCGGCGGACATCAAGTGCCGCCTTACTATCTGGGGCCGCCCGTGGGATCGAAGACGAAAGAATCGGCTTCGGAGGCCGCCGATCCGGCTGCCGGCGAGAAAGCGGCCGGGTCGGGCGGAGGCTCGCTCGAAGCGCTCTCGGAGGCGATCGAGTCAGGCGCCGGCCTGCCGGCGGTGGCCCGTGCCGCCGCCGCCGTGCTCGACGCCAGCCTCGCCCTGATCGACCGCTCGAGCGCCGTCCTCGCCGTCGCCGCCTCCTCCGGCGCCGAGGAGGAGAAGCTGCTGGCGTCGGCACCCGGCGTCAGCTCAGCCGAGCTGCGGGTGGCGGACGTCGCCGTCGGAGAGCTTCGCTACCGGCGGCGCGGTGGTGCCGACGGGGTGCCGGCCGGACTGCGGATGGTGACCACGCTGCTCGGCCTCGAGGTCGAGCGGGCCCGCTCCCCGGAATGGGCGAGCGATGAGGCGGCCGGCGACTTCCTGCGGGCCGTGCTCGAGCGCCGGCTCGCCGATCGAGACGAGATCCGCTCCCGCGCGGCCGAGCTCGGCAGCGATCTCGCGGCCGGCGGCGGCGTCGTCATCGTCCGGGCGACCCCGCACGCGACCCAGACCGGCGATTGGCGGGCCCGCGTCCTGACGCTGACGCTGCGCGCCGTCCGCTCCGGCAGCAGCGGCGCGCTGGCGGCGACGACGGGGGAGGACGGGGGCGAGGTAGCGATGCTGCTTCCCGCTGCCGACGCCGGCCCGATCGAACGGGCCGCTAAGGCGATCGAGGACGAGCTCCGGCGTTCCCTCCCGGGCTTCGCAGTGACCGCCGGCTTCAGCCGCCACGCCGAGGACGCCGCACAGATCTATCGCGCCGGCAAGGAAGCCCTGATGGCGGCCAACGTCGCCGAGTCCGAGGGCCGCTCGCCGCTCGCGTTCGAGGAGACCGGCTCCTACCGCCTGCTGCTCCCCGCGATGAGCGAGGACCCGGCCGAGCTCGAGCGCTTCTTCGACGAGACCGTCGCCCCGCTCGCCGCCTACGACGAGCAGTACGAGACCGAGCTCGTCGCCACCGTCGAGGCCTACCTCGACAACGACGGCAACGTCACCCCGACCGCCGAGACCCTGTTCACCCATCGCCATACGGTTCGCTACCGGCTCGAGCGCGTCCGCGAGCTCTGCGGCCACGACCTCAGCTCGACCGAGGGGCGCGAGAAGATCGGCCTCGGTCTCAAGGCGATGCGGGTCCTCGGCATCCAGCCCCCCGGCGGCCCCGCCAAGGAGGCCCGGACGAAGAGCGAGAAGTCGGGGCGGAAGCGGGAGTAGTTCCGGGGGGAGGACTTGAACCCCCGCTGCCTGGACCAAAACCAGGTGTGCTACCGACTACACCACCCCGGAATGCCCGGCGAGTGTATGCCTCCTCGATGCCGAGACCGAGCGAACTCTCCAGATTGGAGAAGTTCCTCGGTGTCGGCATCGAGTTCGGTGTCGGTCTCGGTGGTGGAATCGGTGCTGCGGGAGGACGGCGGCGGGGGCTGAGCTTGCCGCCCGCAATACGATGCGGCGAGTGAGTTCCCCAACGGTGCTGATCATGGCCGCCGGTCAGGGCACCCGGATGAAGTCCGCGGTGCCGAAGGTGCTTCACCCGGTCTGCGGCCGTGCGCTGGTGGCCTGGCCGATCGAGGCCGCGCGCGAGGCCGGTGCGGGGCGGATCGCCGTGATCGTCTCGCCCGACCGCGACATCACCGGTGCGTTGCCGGACGGGATCGAGGCGATTCCGCAGCCGGAGGCGAACGGCACCGGCGGCGCCCTGCGCGCGGCGGCCGAGGTCGTCGCCGATTCGGAGACCGTCGTCGTCCTCTCCGGGGACGTCCCGCTTGTCTCCGCCGGGTTGATCGCCGACCTGCTCGCGACCCACGCCGACAGCGGCGCCGCGGCGACCGTCGTCACCGCCGTGCTCGACGACCCCGGCACGTACGGCCGCGTCGTCCGCTCCGCCGACGGCTCCGAGGTCGAGAAGATCGTCGAGGCCAAGGCCGGGTCCGGCGACGCCAGCGCCGAGGAGCTCGAGATCCGCGAGATCAACTCCGGCATCTACGCCTTCGACGGCAGGGCCGTCGCGGCGGTGCTGCCGAGCCTCGCCAACGACAACGCCCAGGGCGAGTACTACCTCCCCGACGTCCTGCCGCTGCTCGAGGAGGCGGGCGGTCACGTCGCCGCCCACGTCTCCGCCGACCCGAACGTGATCCTCGGCGTCAACTCGCGCGTCGACCTCGCCCTCGTCGAGGCCGAGGCCCGCCGGCAGATCCTCGAGCGCCACATGCTCGCCGGCGTCACGATCGTCGACCCCGCGTCGACCTGGATCGAGGCCGACGTCGCGATCGATCCCGACGTCCGGATCGAGCCCGGCTGCTCGCTGATCGGCGCGACCGCGATCGGCAGCGGCTCGGTCGTCGGCCCGCACACGACGATCATCGACTCGCGGCTCGGCGGCGACGTCCAGGTGCCGCACTCCTATCTCGTCGAGTGCGCCGTCGCCGACCGCTGCAACGTCGGCCCGTTCGCCTACCTGCGGCCGAAGGCCGAGCTCGCCGAGGGAGCGAAGGCGGGCACGTTCGTGGAGATCAAGAACTCGCGGATCGGTGCCGGCTCGAAGGTGCCGCATCTCTCCTACGTCGGCGACGCCGAAGTCGGCGACGGAGCCAATCTCGGAGCCGCGACGATCACCGCCAACTACGACGGCTACGTCAAGAACCGGACAAAGATCGGGCACGGTGCGAGAACCAGCGTCGATACGACGCTGATTGCGCCGGTCGAGATCGGCGATTCCGCCTACACTGGCGCCGGTTCGGTGATCGACGAGGACGTCCCTCCGGGTGCCCTCGGCATTGCTCGGGCGCGGCAGACCAACATCGAGGGCTACGCCGAGCGCAAAGCCAAGGAAAACGAAGGCAAGTGAGCGAGCTCACCAAGACGATGACCCTGGAACACCCTCCCTCGGACATGGACGAACCGTCCGCGCACCCGATCAGCTCGATCGGCCAGGACTACCGCAAGCGGCTGATGGTCTTCGGCGGCCGGGCATCGGGCACGCTCGCGGCGAAGATCGCCGGTCAGCTCGACGTCGACCTCGGCCAGGCCGACCTGCGGACCTTCTCGAACGGCGAGGTCTACTGCCGCTATCAGGAGTCGATCCGCGGCGCCGACGTGTTCATCGTCCAGTCGACGGCCGCCAACGACGTCGCCGAGATGACCCCCAACGACGCGCTCATGGAGCTTCTCTGCATGATCGACGCCGCCCAGGGCGCCTCCGCCCACCGGATCATCGCCGTGATGCCCTGGTACGGCTATGCCCGCCAGGACAAGAAGTCGCTGCCGCGCGAGCCGATCTCCGCCCGCGTCGTCGCCAAGTCCCTCGAGGCCATCGGCACCGATCGGGTCCTGACCATGGACCTGCACGCCGGCCAGGTCCAGGGCTTCTTCGAGGTCCCGGTCGACCACATGACGGCGATGCCGATGCTCACCCAGTGGTTCATCGACCAGCACTTCGACGAGGAGCTCGTGATCGTCAGCCCCGACGCCGGCCGCGTCAAGGTCGCACGCAACTTCGCCCGCAAGGTCGGCACGCACTGGGCGGTCATGGAGAAGGAGCGGCCCGCCCAGCAGGTCGCCGAGATCGGCTACGTCGTCGGCGACGTCAAGGGCAAGACGGCGGTCCTCGTCGACGACATGATCGACACGGCCGGGACGCTCTGCGCCGCTGCCAAGACCGTGCTCGACGAGGGCGCCGCCCGGGTGATCGCCTGCGCCACCCATGGAGTCTTCAGCGGCCCGGCCTTCGAGCGGCTCGCCTACGAGAACTCGCAGATCGAGCGGATCGTCGTCACCGACACGATCCCGCTGCGCGATGGTGCCCCGGACAACATCACGGTCCTGTCGACGGCGCAGACGCTGGCCGACTCGATCCGGCGGATCTTCACGGACGATTCCGTGAGCGAGATCTTCGCCGGCGAGAACCAGCTCTTCTAGGGCGAACTTGGGCCGTTCTGGATAGCGTGCTCAATGCGGCCCACGTCGGCGGTCTGAGCGGACGAATCCGCGGATCTTTGCCGAACTCTTACTGCCGGTTTATTCCCCGGCGCTGTGATGGGTCGAGCAGTACGATCGAACACCGGAGGAGGTGTCTCGTGGTCGAGACGAAAGATCAGATCGAGGGCATGATCGACGAGGGGATGCCGCTGCGCGACATCGAGGGACGGATCGACGACATGCCCGTCGACGAGGAGGCAAAGGCGGCGCTCTGGCTGCGCGCCTACAGCGCCAAGCCCGGCCTCCGGCGCGGCCCCGCCGCCGAGGAGTACTGGCGGTCATACCGGGTGGCCGGCGAGTAGTCGAAGCTGGCGGCGCGGGGCATCCCCCGCGCCGGCAAGTTGATCCGCGGCCGCGCTGAATAGAGTGGCGGCGTGGCGGGAGGCGCGACGACCGAGGTCAAGGACGACCGGATCGAGCCCGGCACCTTCATGGCGCTCGTGGCGATGGGCCTCGGCGTCTTCGTCATCGCCAACGACTTCACGGCCCTCAACGTCGCCCTGCCGTCGATCGAGGGCGACCTCGACGCCGACGTCGGCAGCGTCCAGTGGGTCATCAACGCCTACGCCCTCGTCTTCGGCATGGCGATCGTCTCCGGCGGGCGGATCGCCGACATGTTCGGCCGCCGCCGCGTCTTCTTCATCGGCTCGATCCTGTTCGCCGGCTTCTCGGCGATCGGCGCCGTCGCCCCCGATCTCGGCGTCCTGATCGGCGCCCGCGTCGGGATGGGCGTCGGAGGCGCGCTGATGTGGCCGGCGATCCTCGGCATGACGTTCGCCGCCCTGCCGGAGTCGAAGGCCGGCCTGGCCGGCGGGCTGATCCTCGGCGTCGCCGGGATCGGCAACGCTGTCGGCCCGCTGCTCGGCGGAGTCCTCACGGAGGCGCTGAGCTGGCGCTGGATCTTCGTCGTCAACGTCCCGATCGCCGCCTTCGCGATGTTCGTCACCTGGCGCAAGGTCCACCAGCCCGAGGTGCTGTCGAAGGAGCGCATCGACTACGCGGGCATGGCGACCATCTCCGCGGGCCTGGTGTTGCTCCTGCTCGCCCTCGACCAGGCCGTCGATTGGGGCTGGACCGACTGGCGCGTCCTGACGATGCTGGGGCTCGCGGCCGTCCTGATCGCCTGCTTCGCGGTCATCGAGCGGCGCGCGGGCGCCCGTGCCCTGATTCCACCCGACGTCATCGCCACGAAGCGCTTCCGCGCCGCCTGCCTCGTCGTCCTGCTGCTCTCGGCGGTGTTCTTCTCGACCGTCCTCTACATCCCGCAGTTCTTCGAGAAGATCCTCGACTACTCGACGGTCGAGGCCGGGCTCGGGATGTTGCCGCTGCTCGCCTCGTTCGCGCTCGTCTCGTTCATCGCCGGGCCGCTCTACAACAAGGTCGGGATGCGGCTGGTCGTCGGCGTCGGGACCGGCTTCATCGCGCTCGGGGCCGTGCTGCTCGCCGTCCTCGTCGGCCCCGGCGCCGACTACGTCGACGTCGCGCCCGGGCTGCTCGCGATCGGGATCGGCTGCGGGATGTTCTACCCGTCGGTGACGACCGCCGCCGTTACCGCCCTGGACTCGGCGCGGAGCAGCCTCGCCGGCGGCGCCGTCGGCCTCGGAATCGCGACGGCGATCTTCACGAGCTCGTCCGAGGATCAGCTCGGCGACCTGGTCAGCGCGGAGACGAATGTGACCCTGACCGGGCACGAGCAGGCCGTCCTGCACGGGACGCTCGCCGGCACCGACGCCGCGGCCGACGCACTCGCCGCGCTGCCCGGGCGGGTGGTCGGCGAGATCGAGAAGCTCGTCAGCGACTCGTTCGCCCACGGCGTGCAGACGAGCTTCCGCGTCATCGCCGCCGTCGCCATCGTCGGTTTCCTCGTCGCCGTCTTCGACCTCGGCCGGTCCCCCGATCCTGGCACCTCCCCCGAGTAGTGTTCGCGCCATGAACCGGGCCACCCTCGAGTGGTACGAGCTGCTCGCGCGGAGCCTCACCTGGATCGCCGGGATCGTTCTGCTGCTTTCCGCCGTCGCTGCGATCGTCATCGCCGGCTCGGAGAACTCGGCGCCGCTGCTCGAGGACCTCGAGAAGCAGGGGCGCGGTGTGGCGGCACTGTGGGCCCTCGGGGGCGGCCTCACCGCGGCGGGCCTGCTCGCAGCGGCGGGCGCGATCCTGCGCCTGCTCGTCACCGAGCGGCTCGAGCGGCTCGGTCCCGCCGTCGCCGCCGGACGCGCCGGCTCCGGTGAGCAACTGCCGCTCGGCGGGGACCGCTCCGAGGACGAGCCCCCACGATCGCCGCGGAGGCGCGAGCGGCGGTGAGCGCCTCCCCGGGCGGCGCCCCCGGGTTCCGGAGGATCGGACACAAGGGCGCCGCGGACCTCGTCGAGGGCAACACGATCGCCAGCTTCGAGCGCGCGGTCGAGATCGGCGTCGACATGATCGAATTCGACGTCCTCCGGCTCCGCGACGGCGCTCCGGAGCTGCCCGCGGCCGAC
>DATAFA010000007.1:0-16904 GCA_036257785.1 Solirubrobacterales bacterium
CTCGGCCGCGAGCATGCCCGCGTCGAGGGCGGGCTGATCGTCGCCTCCAACCACCGGAGCTTCCTCGACCCGTTCGTGCTCGGCGCGACGCTGCCCTGGAGGCGGCCGATGCACTACGTCGCCAAGGTCGAGCTGTTCGAGCCTGCCTGGCAGGGTTGGATCCTGAGCCGGCTCGGCGCCTACCCGGTCCGGCGCGGCGAGGCCGACGCGGAGACGCTCGAGACCTCGCGCCGGATCCTCGAGCGCGGCGGCGCGCTCTGCATCTTCCCCGAGGGGACGCGGATCCGGCGCGGTTCGCTGGCGACGCCGCACCGCGGCGTCGGGCGGCTGGCCCTCGAGTCGGGCGCGGCGGTGCTCCCGGTCGCCGTTCACGGCTCCGAGCACGTTCGCGACGGTTGGAAGATCCGCCCCCGCAAGGTCCGGTTGCGCGCCGGGCGGCCGATGACCTTCCCGCGGACCGAGAACCCGTCGCCGTCGCTGGCGGCAACGGTGACGACGCGGATCTGGCCGAACATCGAGCTCCAGTGGGAGTGGCTCGGCGGGCTGCCGCCGATGCGCAAGGCCGCGGTGATCGGGGCCGGGAGCTGGGGCACCGCCGTCGCCGTGCTGCTCGCCCGGGGCGGCGTCGAGGTTCAGCTCGGCTGCCGGACCGGCGAGCAGGCCGAGCGGGTTTCGGCCGATCGCGAGAACTCATACCTGCCGGGGATCACCCTCGCGGACTCGATCACGGTCAAGCGCGCCGCCGACATCGAGGTCGCGGGACTCGACCTCGTCTGCCTGGCGGTTCCGTCGGCGTCGTTGCCGGCCGCGGTCGGCTCGCTGTCGGATCGGATCGGCTCGCGGACCGCCGTCCTGCTGCTCAGCAAGGGCCTCGTGCCGCCGCTCGGGACGCTGCCGAGCGAGTACGTCGACGAGCGGATCCGTGCCCGCGCCGTCGCCGCGCTCGGGGGCCCCGCGCACGCCAAGGAGGCCGCTTCGGGCACCGCCGCCCTCGCGCTGGCGAGCCGCGACGAGGACCTCCGCGCCCAGCTCGGCGACGTCTTCGACCGGGCCGGGCTGATCTGCGAGCGCAGCGCCGACGTCGTCGGCGTCGAGATGGCCGGTGCCGCCAAGAACGCCGCCTCGCTGGCGGCGGCAGCGGCTGCGCCGCACGGCCTCAATGCCGCCGGCATCGCCGCCGCTGAGATCTGGCGCGAGTGCAGCGCCTACGCGCGGATGCGCGGCGGTGAGCCGGAGACCTTCGCGGGCCTCGCCGGCATCGGCGATCTGACCGCGACGATCCTCGCTCCCGGCAGTCGCAACCGCCGCGCCGGCGAGCTGCTCGGCAGCGGTGTCCCCGCCGACCAGATCCCCGACCGGATCGGCCAGGCGTCGGAGGCCCTCGACTCGGTGCCGCTGATCGCGGCCGCCGTCGAGGGGGCCGGCGTCGAGGCGGGAGGGCTGAAGGGGCTCAGGGCTCTGATCGACGGCGATCTCACCGCGATCGAGTGGGTCGAGGGACTGCGCCGGGCCGAGCGCGCGAGGACCGCAGCGTGAATGGCGCTGCCCCCGCACTACGCTTGGGTGGTGACGGAGAGCTCCAGCACCGACTCGGCCGCTGCCGCGACCGGCAACGGCGTCCCGTCCGCCGCGGGCAAGCGCGAGCTCGACCTCGCCTTCGAGGAGCTCTATCGCGACCATCTGCGCGACGTCTACTCGTACTGCTACTACCGGATCGGCAACCACCACGACGCCGAGGACCTGACCGAGCAGACCTTCCTTCAGGCCTATCGCCATTTCGAGCGAGCGCGCCGGGAATCGGACGGGCGCCCGCTCCGGCCGTGGCTGATCCGGATCGCTCACAACCTCGCCGCCAACTACCACCGAGATCGCTCGCGACGGCCGACCGCGGCGCTCGACAACGTCGAGCCGGTCGAGCACCCGCACGGGACCGAGCGCGTGGTCGAGGGCCGGGAGCGGATGCGCGAGGTCATGGCCGGCCTCGACCGGCTCTCCGAGGACCGTCGCGAGGCCCTGATCATGCGCTTCTCGCTCGGGATGTCGAACCGCGAGATCGCCCGTGCCCTGGGCCGCAGCGACGGCGCCACCAAGGTCCTGATCCATCGCGCCATCAAGCAGCTCGAAGAGGAGCTGCAGCTCGCGGGGGCGAGCGATGAGTGAGCCACGGTTCGAGTCCGAAGACCTCGAGCGCCTGCTCGCCGATGCGCTCCGCCCGATCGAGCCTCCGGAGCGGCTCGGCGGCCGGGTCGAGACGACGCTCTCGAAGCTGACCGGCGCCGCTGCGAACGAGCTCTCCTGGTGGGCCGACGAGCTCTCCGAGACCGAGCTTCAGGCCCTGCGCGACCCGCGCAACTGGGTCCGGCCGGTCGCCGCCGCGGCCGTCGGTGGGGTTGCCGGCACCGCGCTGGTCCTGATCGAGGTCCGCCGCCGCCGCCGCGGCGAGGGCCTGCGCGGCTTCGCCGACGGGATCAGGCGCGCGTTCGGCTAGAGGCCGGCCGCTTCGCCGGCTCCGTCCGGTTCCCGTCACGTCGCCGCTTCGGCTTCCGGCGGCCGACCTTCGGTGGGGACGGCTTCGGCAGTGGCCCGTCGGCGATCGCGGCGATCGCGCCGAGGCCGCCGATCAGCAGGTGGAAGACGTTGTCCTCGTCGGTCAGCGGCAGGACCTCGAGGATGTTCCCGATGTCATGGTCGGTCTCGGCCACCCCCCAGAGGCCGAAGGCGAGGTAGAAGACGGCGAGTGCCGCCGCCGTCCGGCGGGGCCGGCGGGGGGCGAAGCCGAGCGCGAGCAGGCCGCTGAGCAGGTAGATGACGTTGCGCCAGCCGTTGACGACGATGATCCCGGCGACGTCGTCGGCGGCGAGTTGCTTGCCGGTGTCGAAGCCGGCGTCGTAGAAGAAGCCGAGCACGCCGAGCAGCGACAGGAGGATGCCGGCGCCGAGCGCGAACAGCCGGGCCGGGCCCGCTTCGCTCCCCGCCTCACGCCTTCCCCGATCGGATTGATCCGGCATTGCCCCGACAGCGTATGTTGATTTCGATGGCGGCAGCGACGGATCCCAGCACCGCTCGGCTCGAGCGGCTCGCCGACGAGGAGCTGATGGCTCACGTCGACCGCAAGGACCCGCTCGCATTCGAGGTCCTCTACGACCGCCACGGCGGCGCGGCGTTCTCGCTCGCCTACCGGATCGTCGGCGACCGCAACGGGGCCGAGGACGTCGCCCAGGAGGCCTTCCTGTCGATCTGGCGCAGCAACGCGCGCTTCGACCGGGCCCGCGGCAGCGTCCGCAGCTGGGTCCTCAGCGTCGTCCGCAACCGCGCGATCGACGCGCTCCGCCGCGGCGGCAGCCGGGCGCCGAAGCTCGACCAGGATGACGATGCGGTGCTCGCGGCCCGCCCGGCTGAGGAGGCCACCGAGGACGAGGCGATCCGTCGCGAGACCTCGCGGGAGCTGCGTGGCGCGCTCGAGAGCCTGCCCGACGACCAGTCGCGGGTCATCGAGCTCGCCTACTTCGGCGGGTTCAGCCACTCCGAGATCGCCGAGATGCTGAGCATGCCGCTCGGCACGGTGAAGGGGCGGATGCGGCTCGGGTTGGAGAAGATCCGCGTGCAGATCGCCGAATCGATCTCGGCGGAAGGCGTGCTGGAGCTGACATGAGCGAACCGTTCGACAAGGGCGACGACGGCGGCGGGCGGGACCGCGCCGCGCACGGCGAGCGCTGGAACGCCGACCTCGCCGCCTACGCGCTCGACGCCCTCGACCCGGACGAGAAGCGGGCGGTCGAGCAGCACCTGGCCGGCTGCGAAACCTGCAAGGAGCGACTGCATTGGATGACGCCGGCGGTCGACGTCCTGCCCGCGACGGTGGCTCCGCAATCGCCGCCGCCGGCGCTGAAGGCGCGGATCATGGACGTCGTCGAGCGCGAGTCGGCTCTGATCGACGCCGCCGCCGATCCCGACCGCGAGGTCCGCGGCGCCGACCGCCCCCGCACCCGCAAGGGGTTCGTCGCCGGGCTCTCGCTGCGGCCGGTGCTCGCCGGCCTCGGCGTCTTCCTGCTGCTCGCGGCCGCGATCGCGGGCTACGCGCTCCGCGACGGCGACGGGACCGGCGGCGAGCAGCCGGCCGAGGTGTTCACCGCAAAGGCGGAGCGCCCCGCATCGCCGGCCACCGGTCGCCTCGAGGTCAGCGGCGACACCGGCATGCTCCACGTCGCCAACCTGCCACCGATCAGCCGCGACGAGGTCTACCAGGCATGGATCCAGGACAAGGGGAGCGCCGGCGGCTCCGTCCACGCTTCGTCGGTGTTCGTCGTCTCCGGGGCCGGGGTCGGCGACGTCGCGATCCCCGCCGGACTCTCCGACGCCCGCCGGGTCATGGTCACCCGCGAGCCGAAGGGCGGCAGCGAGCACCCGAGCGAGAACTCGCTGCTGACCGCCGAGATCGACTGAGGCCGGTCCCGGCCTCACGGGCCGACGATGGCCGTCGAATACGCTGCCGCGATCGCCACGTGCTACCGACACCCCGACCGCGAGACCGGCGTCGCCTGTTCGCGCTGCGGCCGCCCGATCTGCCCCGATTGCATGACCCCGACTTCGGTCGGCATGCGCTGCCCGGAGTGCGCCTCCGACCGCACCGAGGTGCGGACGGCCCGGACGCTGACGTCGGGACGGATGCAGGCGACCTACGTGCTGATCGGGATCAACGTGGCCGTGTTCGTGTTCCAGCTGCTGACCGGCGGCGCCTCCGGCACCGACGGCCGGGTGTTCGCCGACGGCGCGCTCTGCGCGAACGCCGTCGGCGACGGCGGCATCTGCGGCGGTGGCGGGCAGGTGATCCAGTCGACCGGCGGCGAGTGGTGGCGGATCATCACCTCCGGCTTCATGCACGGCGGCTTGATCCACCTGGCGCTGAACATGTTCGTCCTCTTCATCCTCGGCCAGGTCCTCGAGCCGGCGATCGGGACGGTCCGCTTCGTCGCCGTCTACTTCGTCTCGTTGATCGCGGGTGCGGTCGGAGCGCTGATCATGTCCGACCCGTTCACCTTCACGGTCGGGGCATCGGGCGCGATCTACGGCCTCTTCGTCGCGACGATCGTGATCGCCCGCCAGCGCGGCCAGATGCAGGTCGTCCAGCAGCTGGCCTTCTGGTTGGTCCTCAACCTCGTCTTCACGTTCGCTGCCTCCAACATCAGCGTCGGCGGCCACCTCGGCGGGATCGTCGGCGGGACGATCGGCGCGCTGATCGTCGTCGCCGCCGAGCGCGGCGTCGCGAAGCGCGAGACGCTGCCGGCGGAGCTCGCGATCATCGCCGGGCTCGGGGTGGTCTTCTTCGCGGCCGCGATCATCGTCGCCCAGCAGGGCGTCAACTTCACGCTGTAGATAACCCCGGGGAGATCCTCCGCTTCGCGTCCGGTCTCCCCGGTCGGCGCGGTGGAACGGGACGGGATGACATGTGTGTCTCGCCCAGCCGGGGGTCGGGTGCCGGAGGTGGCACGGATCCATGTCGCTATCCGGTCAAGATCCGTGCCACCGCCAGCTGCCTCCACTCACTGCCCATACCAATCCACCCGACGGTGGCGGTACCGGCGCGAGCCGAAGGGCACGCCGAACCGTCGGCTGGACCCACACATACGTCATCCGGCCCCGAGCCGGCGCGCCTCGAGCTCGGCGGGGGGCGGGACGAGGCCGGGGTGGAGCAGATGCCCGAGCAGCTCGACGCCGTCGGCGAGGCGCGGGCCCGGGCGCGAGAACGAGGCGGCGGCATCGACGGCGAAGGCGGCTCGGGCCCCGAGCGCCGCGAGCGCGCCGGCGTGGCGGCGGGACTCGGTCTCGGCCTCGTCGGCGTGGAGGCCACAGGGCATGACGACGACGGCCTCGGGCCGGGCGGCGGCGATCTCCTCCCAGCCGAGCTCCCGCGACCGTTCCGCGGGTGAGGCGAGTGCGTCGACGCCGCCGGCGGCATCGATCATCTCCGGCAGCCAATGGCCGGCGCAGTAGGGGGGATCGAGCCACTCCAGCGCGGCGACGCGGGGCCGCGGCGCGCCTGCCGTAGCGGCTCGGACCGCGTCGATCCGCTGCTCGAGGCGCTGCCGCAGCTCCCGGCCCGCGGCGGGCCTTCCGGCGGCCGCGGCGAGGGTCTCGGCGTCGGCGAGGACGTCGTCGAGCGTTGCCGGGTCGAGCGAGAGGACCGCGGGCCGTGACGGCAGCCCGGCTGCGATCGCCCGGACGTCGTCGCAGGAGACCGCGCAGACGGCGCAGATCTGCTGGGTGACGATCAGGTCCGGCTCGAGTCCGCCGAGGGCAGGCGCGTCGAGCGCGTAGAGCGACTCGCCGGCGGCGACCCGCTCGCGGACGGCGGCGTCGATGTCGGCCGGCTCGAGCCCGGCCGGGATCATGCTCCGCGTCAGCCGCGGCAGCGCGGCGGTCGCGGCCGGGTGATCGCACTCGTGGGTGACCGCGACGACGTCGTCGCCGAGACCGAGCGCGAAGCACATCTCGGTCGCGGAGGGGACGAGGGTTGCGATCCGCATCGGCGTTGACTATAGGATCGGTCCATGCTGCTGAGCGACGAGGAGATCGACCGCCGGCTTCGGGACCTCGAGGGCTGGGAGCGCGAGGGGGATGCGATCGCCCGCTCGTTCGACCGCGGCGACTTCGTCGGCTCGGTCCGGTTCGTCGATGCGATCGTCGAGCCGGCGGAGGAGATGGGGCACCATCCCGACCTCGAGATCTCCTGGGCGACGGTCACGATCCGGATCTCGAGCCACTCGGAGGGCGGCCTGACCGCCGCCGACTTCGAGCTGGCCGCCCGGATCGACGCGCTCGCCTGACACCCGCGTGATCCGATGAAGCTCCTGCACGTCGTCGGGACCCGCCCGAACTTCGTGAAGATGGCGCCGGTCATCGCGGCGCTGCGCGCGATCGACCCCGACGGCCGCCACGTCCTCGTCCACACCGGTCAGCACTACGACCGGATGATGTCGGGGATCTTCCTCGACGAGCTCGGCGTGCCGGAGCCGGATCACATGCTCGGCGTCGGCTCCGGCTCACACGCCGTCCAGCTCGGCGGCGTCCTCGAGGCGATCGCGCCGGTGCTGACCGGCGAGGAGCCCGACCTCGTGATCGTTCCCGGCGACGTCAACTCGACGCTCGCGGCGTCCCTCGCCTGCGCTCATCTGAGGATCCCGCTCGCCCATGTCGAGTCGGGACTCCGCAGCTACGACCGAACCATGCCCGAGGAGGTCAACCGCGTCCTCACCGACCAGGTCTCCGATCTGCTGTTCACCCATTCCCCCGAGGCGGCCGGCAACCTCGCCGCCGAGGGGATCGGCGACGAGCGGATCCACCTCGTCGGCAACACGATGATCGACTCGCTGGTCGCCCTCGAGGATCGCTTCCGCGGCCTCGGGGCCTGCGCCGGGCACGGGCTCGAGGCCGGCTCCTACCTGCTCGTCACCCTGCACCGCCCGGCCCTCGTCGATGGGCCACTGCTCGACGCCGCGATCGCGGCTCTGGCCGCGGTATCGGAGTCGATGCCGGTGCTCTTCCCGGTCCATCCGCGGACCCGGGCGGCGCTCGGCGGAGCGGCGGCCGGCCTGCCACCCGGACTGCAGCTGACCGACCCGGTCGGCTACCTGGACTTCCTGTCGCTGGAGGCGGACGCGCGGGCCGTGCTGACCGACTCCGGCGGCATCCAGGAGGAGTCCACGTACCTCGGCGTGCCCTGCTTCACGCTTCGCGACAACACCGAGCGGCCGATCACGGTCGAGCACGGCACCAACCACCTGCTCGGGCTCGACCCGAAGCGGATCGAATCCGTCCCGAGGCTGGTGTCAGAGGCGCCCGGGACGGCGCCGGAGCCGCCGCCGCTCTGGGACGGTCACGCCGCCGAGCGGCTCGCCCGCGTGGTCGCGGACCGGCTCGCCTCCTGATCAATCCGCCCTTTGCGGGTTTTCGCCCGAAATCGACGCGCGCCCGCGCCCGCGAAGCTGCGATATTGCGAGCCGATGGTCAGCCTCAGCTTCGCGCCCAAGGACCGTGTCTTCTTCGACCTCCTGTCGGAATCCGGCCAGAACGCCGTCCGGGCGGCCGGTCTGCTTCAGGAGATGCTCCAGAGCTGGCCCGACGGGGCGGAGGGGTTGAACCGCGAGATCTTCAAGGCAGAGCAGGAGGGCGACCGGATCACCCACGACATCATCAAGCGCCTGAACTCGACGTTCGTGACGCCGTTCGATCGCGAGGACATCTACGGTCTCGCGACCCAGGTCGACGACGTCGTCGACTACACCGAGGAGGCCGCGGACTTCCTCGGGCTCTACCAGATCGAGGCGCCGATGGAGCAGGCGCTGGCGCTCGCCGACGTCCTCGTCGGCTGCTGTGGCGAGCTCGCGACGGCACTCGACGGGTTGCGTGGGTTCAAGGACCTCGACCGGCACCTGATCGAGATCCACCGACTCGAGAATGACGGCGATCGGATCTCGCGCGATGCGGTGGCATCGCTGTTCGCCAACGGCATCGACCCGATGGTCGTGATCCGCTGGAAGGACATCTTCGCCGTCCTCGAACGGGCGATCGACGCGACCGAGACCTGCGCCCACATCATCGAGGGCGTCGCGATCAAGAACGCCTGAACGCATTGTTCTTCCGGCGCTTCCGAGACGGCAGCAGGTAAGGCGTGGACGGCGACGTCGTCCTCGTCATCGTCGTCGCGACGGCGCTCGTCTTCGACTTCACGAACGGCTTCCACGACACCGCCAACGTCGTCGCCACATCGATCTCGACGCACGCGCTGTCGCCGCGGGTGGCGGTCGGGATGGCGGCGCTGCTGAACTTCGCGGGGGCCTTCATCTCGATCCAGGTGGCCGCGACGATCGCTTCCGACGTCGTCGACGCCGGCGCGATCACGCCGACCGTCATCTTCGCCGGCCTCGTCGGCGCGATCTCCTGGAACCTGATCACCTGGTACTTCGGCCTGCCCTCGAGCTCCTCGCACGCGCTGATCGGCGGGGTCGTGGGCGCCGTCATCGCCGCCGTCGGCACGGCCGCGGTCGACGGCGAGGGAATCCTCGGCAAGGTGCTGATCCCGGCGGTCCTGGCGCCGATCGTCGCGTTCGTCATCGGCGCGATCGCGATCATCATCGCCTACCGGATCTGCGGCCGGCTCCGGCCCGGTCCGGTGACCAGGGGATTCCGGCTCGGCCAGATCTTCACCGGCGGGATGCTGGCGCTGGCGCACGGGACCAACGACGCCCAGAAGACGATGGGCGTGATCACGCTGGCGCTGATCGCCAACGGCAACCTGCCCTCGACCGGCTTCGACGTCCCGACCTGGGTGATCGTGACCTCGGCGTCGGCGATCGCGCTCGGCACCTACACGGGCGGCTGGCGGATCATCCGGACGATGGGCACGCGGATCATCAAGATGGACTCCGCGCAGGGCTTCTCCGCGCAGGGGGCCGGCGCGGCGGTCATCCTCGCGTCCTCCCACTTCGGCTACCCGCTCTCGACGACGCAGGTCATCGCCGGCGGCGTGATGGGCTCGGGGGCCGGCAAGCGCATATCCGCCGTTCGCTGGGGGGTCGCCGGGAACATCGTCGTCGCCTGGTTCCTGACGCTGCCGGCGTCAGCGGCGATCGGAGCCGCCTGCTACGGCTTCGTCAGCATCTTCGGCGACGGTGCCACCGGTCCGGTCATCCTCTCGGGCCTGGCGATCTTCCTCGGGCTCACCCTGTTCGCGCAGCGGATCCGCCGCGGCCAACCGGTGCCGCAGGTATGACTCCGGCGGCCCTGATCGGGACGGTCGCGGCGACGCTGATCGACGGCGAAGCCCTGTTCGACACAGCCGTCGCCTCGCTGGCCGCGGGCGTCTTCGTCGCGCTGACCGGCTCGCTGGCGATCTACGGCTTCGCCACGGCCGCGGAGATGCAGCGGGTCGGGCGGGATGTCGCGGCGGTCGGCGCCGGCGCATTGGCGGTCGTAGCCAGCCTCGCATTCATGGGCGCGCTCGGCGTCGGCCTCTACCTGATCATCAGCGGCTGAGCCGGCGCTTCCGTCGGCGGCGTCCATCCGTCACGATTGGTGGCATGCGGACCGCTCGCAACGTCGCGATCATCGCGCTCCTGGCACTGGCGCTGACGGTGCTTCCGGCCGGGGGCAGCGTCACGGCGGGCATCCTCGTGACGCTCTCGCTGCTGTTCGCCGTCGCGATCGGCGGCATGCTGGTCCGGCTCTGGAGGGAGACGAGCCTGCAGCGCGACACCCTGACCGATCGCCAGCGCTGGCTGATCTACGGCAGCATCGGCGCGATCGCCCTGATGGTCGTCGGCGCCGACGAGATGCTCGCGAGCGGCCCGGGCACCGTCGCCTGGGTGGCGATCCTGATCTGCTCGGGCTGGCTGATCTTCAACACCTGGCGCGACGCCCAGAGCATCTGAGCAACGCATCCGAGGTTCGCGCCGGAGGCTTCCGTGAATCTCTTCGGTTCCGTTCCGCAATCGTTGCGATGAGTGCCCCACGCGTATCGCCGGGCCGCCTAGGTTCGGCCCATGGACGGCAGCTGGGATCGCGGGCGAGGATGGCGCGGTGACGAGAGCGGTCAGGCGGCGGTGGCGTTCGTCGCCGTCGTCCCGGTCCTGATCCTCGTAGCGCTCGGGCTCATCCAGTTCGCCCTCGCGGGCCATGCCGCGCTGACGGCCGCAAGCGCCGCCCGGGCCGCCGCCCGCGCCGACTACACCGGTCGCGATCCCGAACGAGCGGCGCGGCGCGCCCTGCCGGAGAGCTTCCGCGCCGACGCCCGGGTGCACGTCGGCGCGGACGCGGTCGAGGTCGAGATCCGGGCGCCGCGGAGCCTGCCGGTCGGGCCGCGTCTGCCGGTCGCCGCGTCGGCGCTGCTCGGGCCGGCCGACGGGGTGCCCGGTGGCTGAGCGCCTCGCGTCCCGGTCGGGGCAGGCGCAGATCGAGCTGATCGCCGGCCTGCCGTTGCTCGGGCTCGCGGCGCTGATCGCCCTGCAGATCCTCGCTGTCGGGTACGCGCAGTCGCTCGCCGACGGCGCCGCCGAGGCGGGCGCGCTCGCCGTCGCCGACGGTCGCGATGCCGCCGCCGCGGCTCGTGCCGGCCTCCCGGGCTGGGCTGAGCGGCGGATCGAGATCGACGTCGAGGGCGGTCGTGTCGAGGTCGAGCTGGATCCGCCGGCACTGCTGCCGGGGCTCGGCGGCCGCCTCGGCGTCGGATCGGATGCCTATGCGCGGCCGGAGTCGGGGTGATGGGCGGACCGCCGCGGCTGCTTCTCTGCGCCCCCGCCGGCGAGGGCCGGGGCCTCGCGGCAGCCGCGGCGGCGGTCGGGGTGGCGGCGACACCGCCCGAGGCCGACGTGCGGACGTTGCTCGTCGATCTCCGCGGCGAGGCGCGGCCACCACGCGGGACGGTCTTCGCGGGTGCGGCGGCGCGCGAGTTGGAGGACGCATGCCGGGCCTCGGAGTCGCTGCGTGGCGCCGCCCGCGGGAGGCTCTGCTTCGCGGTGGCACCCGATGCCGCCGATGCGGACGGTCGCGCCGCAGCGCTCGGCGAGGCGCTCGAGGACTTCGCGGCCGACCTGGTGGTGGCCGTCTGCGATCGCGGCGACTTCCGGACGTTGCTCGCAGCGGGGTCGGACGCGCGACGCTCGGTCCTGCTCAAGGCCGACCGCGGCGGCGACCGGCCGCTGATCGCCCTGCTGGCTGCGGAGCTGAGGTCGGCGGCCACGCCGTTCAAGGTCTGGATCCCGCCACTGGGGGCGATCGGCGTCAGGCGGGCGCTCGCAGGTCTCGAGCCGGGCGGCGCCAGCGGTCGCCGGGCCGAGCGGCTCGCGCGGGCGCTGGTCTCGCTGCCCACCCGGAGCAGCGGCGGTGATCTGCTCGCCGGCCTGCGGGCCGAACGGGCGCAAGCGCTGCCCGCGGTCCTCGCAATCGCGATCCTGGTCGTCGCGGCAGCGCTCATCCTCGTTGCGATCGGCGGTGCCGCGACCGCCAAGGGCCGGCTGCAGAGGTCCGTCGATCTCGCGGCGATCTCGGCGGCCCGCTCGATGCGGGACGACTTCAGCCGGCTGTTCCTGCCGGCGACGCTGCCGACCGGCATCCCGAACCCCGCCCACCTCGACAGGGGCGAGTATCTCGACCGCGCCCGCGACGCGGCGGCGGTCGCGGCCGGGCGCAACGATCTCGATGCCCGGTTGATCGAGGTCGCCTTCCCCGATGGCGGGTCGTTCGCGCCCCTGCGGGTCCGCGTCGACGCGGCGGCCCGGATCGGGCTGGACGGCCGGGCCGGCGAGACCGGTGCCGCCGCGACCTCGGCCTCGGCGAAGGCCGAGGTGACGATCGCCCCCGGCACCGGCGCGACCGGCCGGCCGGCGACGGCGAGCGGTGGCGGCTACTCGGGGCCGCTGGCATATCGGCAGGGTCAGCCGATGCGACCGGATGTCGCCGTCGCCTTCGATCGGATGGAGGGGGCGGCACGGGCGGCCGGGGTCGCCATCGTCATCAACTCCGCCTACCGCTCCGATGCCGAGCAGCAGCGCCTCTGGGACGCGCATCCCGATCCGCGCTGGGTGGCGCCGCCGGGGACGTCCCTGCACCGCTGCGGCACCGAGCTCGATCTCGGCCCGGCGACCGCGTACGGCTGGCTGGCTGCGAACGCGTCGCGGTTCGGGTTCGTCCAGCGTTATTCGTGGGAAGCGTGGCACTACGGCTTCGACGCCGGTCCGGCGCCGTGCTCGGCGGAGGGCGACCGCGTCGCGACGAGCGGGAGCGAGCCGGACGGGCGGGGTGGGGAGGGGGCCGGGCTCCCGGGCTTCGTCCCGGCGCGATTCAGAGCGCCTTTGCTCGCGGCGGCGTCGCGCCACGACGTCTCGGCGGCTCTGCTCGCGGCGCAGATCCTGGCCGAGTCGAACTTCAACCCGAGCGCCGTCTCAGCGGCCGGCGCACAAGGGATTGCCCAGTTCATGCCGGCGACCGCCGCTGCCTATGGGCTCCGCGACCCGTTCGACCCGGTGGCGGCGATCGACGCGCAGGCCCGGCTGATGGCGGAGCTGCTCGGGCAGTTCGGGTCGGTGGAGCTGGCCCTCGCCGCCTACAACGCCGGGCCGGGAGCGGTGTCCGCCTGCAACTGCGTCCCGCCCTATCCGGAGACGCAGGCCTACGTCGCCCGCATCCTCGGCCTCCTCGACGGCGCCGGGGGTCTGCCCGGCGGCCCGCCGGCGCTGGAGGTCCGGTTGGTCGCCTGAGCGGCAAAGCTTCCGCCCCGACCACGACGTTCGGCCCGATACGCTGCCTCGCCATGGCGCTGGTCAGGATCGACGGGATCGAAGCGGCGAAGGAGATGGTCGGCAGGACGATCGGGCCCTGCGAGTGGCGCGAAGTGACCCAGGCCGACATCGACGACTTCGCGCGCCTGTCGGGCGATGGCCAGTGGATCCACGTTGACGTCGAGCGCGCCAAGCGGGAGAGCCCGTTCGGGCAGACGATCGCCCACGGCAACCTGACCCTCTCGCTGATCGACGGCATGCGCCTGGCGCTCGTCGAGACGAGCGGCTTCAAGCTCGGCGTCAACTACGGCTGGAACAAGGTTCGCTTCCCGGCGCCGGTGCCCGCGGGCTCGCGCGTCCGCGCGACGGCCGAGATCGTCTCCCTCGACGAGATCGGCGGCGGCTGGTACCAGCAGGTGACCCGCTTCACGGTCGAGGTCGAGGGGAACGAGAAGCCGTGCTGTGTGGCCGACAGCGTCGGCCGAGTGCTGGTCGCGGACTGAGCGAGGTCTTCGGGTGGCGGTGGGGGCACCGCCACCTCCCGGATACGTGGAGGGTCGGCTGCGGCACCCCCACCGGCCCGGCCTGTGGCCGGGGGCAGTTCGGACGATCCCGCGATGCGTTACTTGACGTTCAGCGTGCCCTCCATGCCGGCCTCGCGGTGACCCGGGACCGAGCAGTAGAACGTGTAGGTGCCCGCCTTCAGGTCGGCGGTCGTGCTCGTGGTCGAGTCGGTGATGACGTCGGTCCTCGCGACCTCGCTGCCCGACTGGTCCTCGATGACCACGTCGTGACCGGTCGTCGACGGGTTGTCGAACTCGATCGTGTCGTTGCCGGCCTTGGCCGAGACGTCGGTCTCGGTGTAGGCGAGCTGGCTCGGGTCGGCCGCGAAGCTGACGGTGGCGCCGCCTGCCGCCGGCGTCGAGGTCTCGGTCGGGCTGGTCGCCGACTCGGTGGCCGCACTGGTCGAGTCGTCGTCGCTGCCGCAGGCCGCCAGGGCCAGCGCCGAGACGGCGAGGACCGCGACCGCTGCGAGCGTCATGAATCGCTTCTTCAAGGGATTGCCTCCTGTGACTGGTAGGACAGGCAGACCCTACTCTTGTGGGCCGCTTCGGCCCGCTAGTGGCCTTGGAACGTCGGCTGCTCGCCCGCCAGGAAGTCGCGGACGCCGTCGCGCAGGTCCTCGGTGCCCATCGACTCGGCGATCCCGTGCCGTTCGATCTGCAGGTGGTCGGCGAGTGAGTTGTCGAGGCTCTCCCAGACGAGCTGCTTGACCATCCGCTGGTAATGGGGGGACTTGGCGGCGAGCTCGGCCGCCTTGGCGCCGGCGGCGAGCAGCAGCTCGTCGGCGCCGACGACCGTGGAGACGAGACCACGCCCGAGCGCGTCGGCTGCGGTCAGGTTCGGGTCCTCGAGCATCAGCTCGGCGGCCGCCGCGGGGCCGATCACCCGGGGCAGGAAATAGGTCATCCCACCGTCGGGGGAGGCGCCGATCCGGCCATAGGCGCAGACGAAGAACGCCGCCTCGGAGGCGATCCGGATATCGCACATCAGCGCCAGCGAGAAGCCGGCCCCGGCGGCGGGCCCGTTGACGGCGGCGATCACCGGATAGGGGATCCGCTTGAAGTCGACGATCGCCTGGTGGAGGACGTCGGCGCCACGGCGGACCTCCTGGACGAGGTCGGCGCCGGGTTCCTCGATGCCGCGCCGGAACCAGTTGATGTCGCCGCCCGCCGAGAAGGCGCGGCCCTCGCCGGTGACGATCAGGGCGCGGATCGGCGCCCGGTCGGCGAGCCACGGGGCGATCACGGCGAGCTCGCCGATCATCTCCGGGCTCATCGCGTTCATGGCGTCCGGCCGCGACAGCGTCAGCGTGCCGATGGGCCCTTCCGTCTCGAACCGCATGGTCTTCAGCTCGGGCGAGGTCGGTGACGTCACGGGGTCGCTCATGCTCACTCCACGGGGTCGGCGGGGTCGGGTCAGGCGCGAGTGTATGGCGGCGGCCCCTCCCTACAGTTCTCCGGACATGGCCGGCACCGACGACAAGCGCAGGGAGCAACGCCGCGAGGACATCTCCGAGCAGCGCAAGCGGCTGCCCGACCAGCCCGGCGTCTACATGTTCAGCGACGGCGACGGCCGGGTCGTCTACGTCGGCAAGTCGCGGTCGATCCGCAAGCGGGTCGCCAGTCATTTCTCGTCCCGCACCACGCTCGGCAGCCTCGTCGACGAGATCGAGTCGATCGACTTCCTCGTCACCGGGACCGAGGCCGAGGCGCTGATCGCCGAGCAGCAGTTCATCAAGCGCCATCGGCCGATCCTCAACGTCAAGCTCCGCGACGACAAGTCCTATCCCTACATCGGGATCAGCCTCGACGAGGAGTTCCCGCGGGTCTACTTCACCCGCGAGCGCCACCGGCCGAACCGCGCCTACTTCGGCCCCTACGCCAACGCGCGTCGCGTCCGCGAGACGCTCGAGCTGCTCGGCAAGCTGTTCCAGTACCGGACCTGCGACGGCGCCGACCCTGGGCGCCGCTCCGGGGTGCCCTGCCTCGACTACTACATCAAGCGCTGCGGGGCGCCCTGCGTCGGCTACGTCGACGCCACCGAATATGGCCGCAACATCGACGCGATCCGTCGCTTCCTCTCCGGCCGCTACCGCGAGGTCGAGCGCGACCTGATCGCGAAGATGGAGGACGCCGCGGCCGCCCAGGAGTTCGAGCGGGCGGCGCTGTTTCGCGACCGGGTCGCCGCGATCCGGTCGCTGATGGAGCGCCAGCAGGTGGCCGGCGAGCAGGTCGGGACCGCGGACCTGATCGGCGTCGCCGTCGAGGGCCAGGAGGCGAACGCCCAGGTCTTCCAGGTCCGCGACGGGGTGCTGAGCGAGCGCCAGGGCTTCTACCTCGACAACAAGGGCGAGGACGGCCTCGCCGAGGTCGGCGAGCAGTTCATCGCCCAGTACTACGAAGCGTCGCCGACGGTGCCGCCGCTCGTGGTCGTCGGACCCGAGCTCGGCGAGCGGACCGGGCTGCTCGCCGAGGCGCTCAGCGAGCGCCGCGGCACCACCGTCGAGGTGCGCGCCGCCGAGCGCGGCGACAAGCGCCGGCTCCGCGAGCTCGCCGAGCGCAACGCCCGCCTCGCGCTCGACCAGGAGAAGCTGCGCCGCGAGCGCCGCCGCCGCGAGCGCAGCGAGGCGCTCGCCGAGCTCGCCGAGGGGCTCGGCATGGACGAGGTGCCGATCCGGATCGAGGGCTACGACATCTCCAACCTCGGGCCCGAGCACACGGTCGCGTCGATGGTCGTCTTCGAGGGCGGGGCCGCCAAGAAGTCCGACTACCGCCGCTTCCGGATCCGCGGCATCGACGGCAGCTCGGACGACTTCGCGGCGATGAACGAGGTCCTGACCAGGCGGCTCGCCCGTTACGTCGAGGAGAGCGAGAAGTCGCCCCACGACGCCGAGCTCGACGAGAGCTTCGCGGCGCTTCCGGACCTGGTCATGATCGACGGCGGCAAGGGGCAGCTCGCCGCCGGCGTGCGCGCGTTGCAACCGCTGATCGAGCGCGGGACGACCGTGATCTCGCTCGCCAAGCGCCTCGAGGAGGTCTATGTGCCGGGACGCTCGAAGCCGCTGCCGAT
>DATAFA010000012.1:0-9157 GCA_036257785.1 Solirubrobacterales bacterium
AGATCGCCGAGATCCTCAGCAAGGGCGAGGCCAAGGCCGACGCCACCTACAAGGTGCCCTATTACACCTGGGGCGAGGGCGAGGACGCCGAGATGACCGTGGGCCTCAAGGGCCACGTCCTCAACCCGGCGTTCCCGGAGGGCTACTCGAACTGGCAGGAGACCGACCCGAAGTCGCTGATCGACGCCGAGCTCGTCGCCGAGCCGACCGACAAGAACGTCGTCAAGGCCGTCAAGAAGCTCGCCAAGGAAGCCGCGACCGTCGTGATCGCGACCGACTTCGACCGCGAGGGCGAGCTGATCGGCCTCGAGGCGCTGCGCGAGATCCTCGCGGTGAACCCCGGCCTCGAGGGGACCGTCAAGCGGGCCCGCTACTCGGCGCTGACCAAGGACGAGATCGAGCGGGCCTTCGACGAGCTCGACGAGCTCTCCTACCCGCTCGCCCACGCCGCTCAGACCCGCGGCGAGATCGACCTGATCTGGGGGGCGACGCTGACCCGGGCCGTCTCGCTGGCGACCCGCCGGTTCGGCTCCAACTTCCTCTCCGTCGGCCGCGTCCAGAGCCCGACCCTCGGCCTGATCGTCGAACGCGAGCTCGAGCGCCGAGCCCACGTGCCGAAGCCGTTCTGGGAGGTGTTCGCGAAGTTCACCCACCCCGAGGGCTCCTTCGAGGCGCACCACAAGACCGACAAGTTCTGGGAGAAGCCCGAGGCCGAGGCAGCCCTCGCGGCGACCGACTCGCCCGGCGTCGTCACCGAGCTGACGAAGCGGCGGAACACCCGCAAGCCGCCGCCGCCCTACAACACGACCGCCTTCGCGACCGACGCCTCGAGCCGGCTCGGGATCGCGCCGTCGCGAGCGATGCGGATCGCCGAGGACCTCTACATGGACGGGTTCATCTCCTACCCGCGGACCGACAACACGGTCTACCCGCCTTCGCTGCCGCTCCGCGAGCTCGTCACCTCGCTGGTCAGGATCCCCGAGTTCTCGGCCGCATCCGGCCTGCTCGAGGGCGAGCTGCAGCCGACCCGCGGCAAGAAGGAGACGACCGACCACCCGCCGATCTACCCGACCCAGGCCGTCTACCCGAACGCGCTCGACGGCGCCCACCGGCGCGTCTACGAGCTGATCGCCCGGCGCTTTCTGGCGACGTTCAGCGCGCCGATGATCACCGAGTCGGCCCGGGCCGACATCGAGGCCGGCTCGGAGACCTACTTCGTCCGCGGCTCGATCGTGATCGATCCCGGCTACGCCGCCGTCTACACCTACGCCCGCTCGGCCGACAACGAGCTGCCGGCGCTCGAGGAAGGTCAGAAGCTCGACCTCGACGGCGCCCCCTGGCTCGTCGACAAGGAGACCCAGCCGGCGTCCCGGATCAGCCAGGGCAAGCTGCTCGAGATGATGGAGGAGCTCGGCCTCGGCACGAAGGCGACCCGGCCGGACATCATCCAGAAGCTCTACGACCGCGGCTACGTCTACAACAACCCGCCGGAGCCGTCGGAGACCGGGATCGCCATGTACAGGGCGTTCAAGGAGCACGTCCTGCGGATGGCGACGCCGGAGATGACGGCCGAGCTCGAGCGGGACATGGACGAGATCGCGGCCGGCAAGACCGACCGCGAGGAGGTCCTGAAGATCAGCCGCGAGATGCTCCACGGCACCTACGACGACCTCTTCTCGAAGCGCGAGGATCTCGCCAAGGTGATCTGGGCGGGGATGGACGAGGACAAGTACATCGGCCCGTGCAAGGTCTGCGAGGAGGCCGGCCGCAAGCACGAAGACGGCTCGCCGAACCGGTTGCGGATCATCGAGATGCGCGGCGGCAAGCGCTTCGTCGGCTGCGAGGGCTACAACCGCGACAACCCCGAGGATCCGAACTCGTGCACGTTCTCGCGGCCGCTGCCCGGCCGCGGCTACGAGCTCTGGCGGCTCGAGGAGCGCTGCTCGATCTGCGGCGAGGCGCCGCGGCTCAAGGTCAAGGGCTTCCGCGGCCGTCCCTGGAACCTCTGCCTGAACGACGACTGCCCCTCGATGGTCGAGATGCGCGAGAAGCGCGCCGAGCGCCAGAAGGCCAAGGAGGAGGCCGAGAAGCGCAAGGCCGAGGCGGAGGCGAGCGGCACGACCTCGGAGACGAACGGGACCGGCAAGGCCAAGGGCGGGCGCAAGCAGGTGCCGACGACGACCACCCGAACGAAGCGGGCCCGGTCCTCACCGGCCGGCGCCGCGAAGACCCGCTCCCGAAGCCGATCCTCCTGACGCCCGCCCCGCGGCAGTGTTCGTCACCCTCGAAGGAGTCGACGGCGCCGGCAAGAGCACCCAGGCGCGGCTGCTCGCCGACGCGCTCGGCCCCGGCACGCTGCTGCTTCGCGAGCCCGGCGGGACCGCGGCCGGCGAACGGCTCCGCGACCTCCTGAAGGACGCCTCGGTCGAGCTCGTCCCGCGGGCCGAGCTGATGCTCTTCTGCGCCGCTCGCGCCGAGCTCGTCGACCGCGTCATCGCCCCGGCCCTCGAGGCGGGCCGCGACGTCGTCTGCGACCGGTTCGTCGATTCGACCGTCGCCTACCAGGGCGGCGCCCGAGGCATCGATCCCGGTCTCGTGCGGACCCTCAACGACGTCGCCGTCCGCGGCTGCATGCCCGACCGGACGATCCTGCTGCGCGTCGACACCGGCGTCGCGGTCGAGCGGGCCGAGGGGCGCTGCGCGTCGCCGATCTCCGATCGCTTCGAGTCCGAGGGTGCCGGCTTCCAGGACCGGATCGCCGCCGCCTTCGAGCGGATCGCCGCCGCCGAGCCGCAGCGGGTCGCGACCGTCGACGCCGCCGGCAGCGTCGCGGAGGTCCACGCCCGGGTCCGCGAGGCGCTGGGGATATGAGCGAGCAGCTCCCCGAGCTCGTCGCCGCCGCGACCGCCGAGCAGCCCGGGGCACGGGCCGCCCTCGCCGCGGCCCTGCGCCGCGGTCCCTCGCACGCCTACTCGTTCGTCGGCCCGACCGGCAGCGGCAAGGCCGCCGCGGCCCGTGCGTTCGCGGCCGAGCTGCTCGCCGTCGACTCCCGGGACCCCGGCGAGGCACGGCGGCGGGCGCTCGCCGACCCCTCCCCGCACCCCGACCTGACCTGGCTGCGCCCGCCGGGCAACCAGCACCTCGTCGAGGACGTCCGCCGCGACGTCATCGGCGCCGTCGCCTACCGGCCCTTCGAGGCGGCCCGCCGCGTCTTCGTGATCGAGGCCGCCGACGCGATGGCCGAGGAGAGCCAGAACGCGCTCCTGAAGACGCTCGAGGAGCCGCCCGGCTACGCCCACCTGATCCTGATCACCGCCGAGCCGGCCGCCCTCCTCGAGACGGTTCGCAGCCGCTGCTCGCCGATCGCGTTCGCGCCGCTCCCGCCGGAGTCCCTGCAGCGCCGTCTCGCGGCCGAGTTCCCCGGTCACTCTCCGGAGGAGCTGGCCGCGCTGGCCGCGCTCGCCGGCGGCGACCTCGGCCGCGCCCGCCTGCTCGGCTCGCCGACCGGCAGCCGCCTCCGCGCCCACGCCGAGGCGGCCGCGCGGGCGGCGATCGCCGGCGAGCTCGCCGGCCGCGTCTGGGCCGATCTGCTCGCGCTCGCCGCCGAGAGCGGCAAGCTGCGCGCCGACGTCGTCAAGGAGGCGGCGCGGGAGCGCGCCGACGAGTTCGGCAAGGGCCGCGACGCCACTCGCGCCCGGCGCGAGGGCGACGAGGCCGCGAAGCGGGCCGACCGCCGCGCCCGCACCGACGCGATCGACCTCGGGCTCGGCCTCGTCGCCGCCTGGTTCGCGGACCTGGCCGCGATCGGCGAGGGGGCGAGCGAGGCGGTCCGCAACGTCGACCGGACCGAGCAGCTGACGGCCGATGCCCGCCGGGTCGCGCCGATCGCGGCGCGGCAGGCCGCCGAGCTCGCGATGGACACCCGCCGGCGCCTGCAGGTCAACGTCAACGAGGACCTGGCGCTGGATGCGCTGTTCCACCGGGTGGCCGCGCTCATCGGTGACGCCGGGGCCGTCGTCTAGAAAGGGAGGACATGGCCCCCTCCGCGCCACCTCCTTCGAGCCCGGTCCCGCCCGAGCTGCCGGTCACTGCCGACCGCCCGGCGATCCAGGCAATCCGCAGGCGGCGGCCGTTCGGCGTCCGCCTCTGGCTCGGGCTGATGTTCTCGGCGATCGGGATCCTCACCGGCGCGACCGTCTACATCGTCGTCGCCGGCTCGAGCGAGGGCGCGGCCGAGAGCCGGACCGCGGACCTCGCGGTCGGGCGAACGCTCCGGGTTCGCGAGAAGGTCGAGCCGCAGCTTCCCGAGGGGCTGATGACGAAGGCCAACGCCCCCGTCGACGTGCTCAAGGAGACCCGCCCTTCGGAGGATTTCCGCACCTGGCTTTACAACAATCCCCCGACCGGCCGTCCCAAGCTCGTCAGCCCCGAGGCCGTCGCCGGGCTCAACATCAGCACGGTGCGCGGCCGCGCCGAGGCCGTCTCGAGCGCCTTCGACGGCGACCTCTACGTCAACTCCGACCTGCCCGAGAACCGGACGATGGTCGCCGTCCTGCTCGTCGGCAACAAGGGCGTCAAGGGCGTCCTGCTGTCGATCTCCGAGCGCCCCGAGGAGGTCCAGTCGGCGCTGCAGGCGCTCGCCGGCCAGCGCCTCACCGCGTTGATCGTCTCGGTCCTCGTCGCCGGGCTGATCGGCTTCCTGGTCGCGAGCCTCATCACCTCGCGGGTCAAACGCCTGGCGTCGGCGGCCGGCGAGCTCGCCGAAGGCCACCTCGACACGCCCGTCTACCCGAGCGGTCGCGACGAGATCGGCGACCTCGGACGGACGCTCGACTCGATGCGAATAGCCCTCGCCGAGACCTTCGACGCGCTCTCCTCCGAGCGCGACCGCCTGTCGGCGATCTTCACGTCGCTCGACGAGGCCGTGATCGTCGTCGACCCCGACGGCGACGTCCGCTTCGCCAACCCGGCGTCGGCCGGGCTGATCGGCGAGGACGGGACCGTCGTCGACGCGCTGCGGCCGTGGATCCGCCGGGCCACACATCGCGGCAGCGCCGAGAGCGACCACGTCGGGATCGGCGAGCGCGTCTACGCGATCGGAGCCCGCTACCTGCCGGCCGAGCGCTCGGCCCTGCTCGTCGTCCGCGACCGCACCGACGAGCTCCGCCGCGACCAGGCCGAGCGCGAGTTCGTCTCCAACGCCGCCCACGAGCTCCGCAATCCGATCGCCGGCATGTCCGGCGCGATCGAGGTCCTGCGGTCGGGCGCCAAGGACGATCCCGAGGCCCGCGAGCACTTCCTCGGCCGGCTCGCGACCGATGTCGACCGGGTCAGCCGGCTCACGAAGGCGCTGTTGACGCTTGCCCGGATGGAGGCGATCGGCGAGGGCGAGGCCGACATCGTCAGCGTCGACATCGCGATCTCGGAGGCGATCGCTGCGCTCGACCAGCAGCGCGCCGAGGGGGCCGAGCTGAAGACCGAGATCGAGTCCGACCTCGCCGCCAACGCCGACCCGGTCCTGCTCCGCCAGGTGCTGATCGGCCTGCTCACGAACGCGTTCAAGCACACTCCCGCCCCCGGCGTGGTTACGCTTCGCGCGCGCTTGGAGAACGACAGAGTGGTCATCGAGGTCGAGGACACCGGGACGGGAATCCGCGCCGACGAGATGGACCGGGTCTTCGACCGCTTCTACCGCGGCAGCGGCTCGCTGGAGCGGGAGGGCTTCGGACTCGGGCTCGCGATCGCCAAGCGGATGGTCGATGTCATGGGCGGCGAGCTCACGGTCAACTCCGAGGAGGGCCGGGGCAGTACCTTCACGGTCGACCTGCAAGCCGCTGAGCCGACCTCGACGCCGGTAGCGTGACGGCCCGATCCAGCCCCCGATCTGTCAATGGAGTGAACGAATGAAGAGGACGATGTGAGCAGCGGACGGATCCTGGTAGCCGATGACGAGCCCTCGGTCCGCGAGTCGGTGGGCTATGCGCTCGAACAGGAGGGCTTCGCGGTGACGATCGCCACCGACGGCGACGACGCCGACGAGAAGCTCGGCAGCGGCGACGTGCACTTCGACCTGCTCGTCCTCGACATCATGATGCCGGGGCGCAGCGGCCTCGACCTCTGCCGCGACGTCCGCAGCCGCAGCGCCGTGCCGATCATCCTCCTGACCGCCAAGGATGCCGAGGTCGACAAGGTCGTCGGCCTCGAGGTCGGCGCCGACGACTACGTCACCAAGCCGTTCAGCGTCCGCGAGCTGCTCGGCCGGGTCCGCGCGCAGCTGCGCCGCCGCGAGCTCGATCGCGCCTCGACGATCGAGGGCGGCGCGAACTCGATCGAGGCCGGCGAAGTCTCGATCGACCTCGCCCGCCACCTCGTCACGGTCCGCGGCGAGCCCGTCAACCTGACCCGCTCGGAGTTCCAGGTCCTGCGCCTGCTCGCCGATCGCCCCGGCCAGGTCTTCAGCCGGCTCGAGATCATGGAGGAGCTCTGGCAGTCGGAGTTCTCCGGCGACGTCCGCGCCTGCGACGTCCACATCTCGAACCTGCGCCAGAAGATCGAGCGGGATCCGCAGGACCCCGAGCTCGTGGTCACCGTGCGCGGCATCGGCTACAAGCTCGTCGAACCCGAGTGAGGCTGCGGGCCGCCATGCTGCGTCCTCGTCGGCTCACGTGCGAAGCACGCTTCGCCTCCTGCGTCCTTGCCTGACGGGCCGCAGCCTCGCTCAGGTCGATATGCGCCGTCGCCGACCGGCGAGCTTCACCTCGGCAACCTCCGCACCGCCCTGCTCGCCTGGCTGTTCGCCCGCTCGAGCGGCTCGCCGTTCCTGCTCCGGATCGAGGACCTCGACCGCGAGCGGGTTCGCGAGCGGTACGTCGGCTCCCAGCTCGCCGACCTGCGGTCGCTGGGGATCGACTGGGACGGTGAGCCGGTCCGCCAGTCCGCCCGCGGCGCCGACCACGAGGCGGCGCTGGAGCGGCTGCGGCGCGACGGCCGCGTCTACCGCTGCTTCTGCTCGCGGCGCGAGGTCCGCGAGGCGGCCTCCGCGCAGCACGGCGATGCTCCCGACGGCGCCTACCCGGGAACCTGCCGCGAGCTCGGGGAGGCCGAGGCTGACCGACGCGCCGCTGCCGGCGAGGAGTTCGCGTTGCGGCTGCGGGCGGAGCTCGCCGCGGTGACGTTCCGCGACCGTCTCCACGGCGAGCGCACCGAGGTCGCCGACGACGTCGTCCTGCGCCGCCGCGATGGCGTCGTCGCCTACAACCTCGCGGTCGTCGTCGACGATGCCGAGCAGGGCGTCGAGGAGGTCGTCCGCGGCGATGACCTGCTTCCCGCGACCGCCGCCCAGGCGCTGCTCTGCGACCTCCTCGGGCTGACCCGCCCGGCCTGGGCCCACGTCCCGCTCGTCCTCGGCCCCGACGGCGAGCGGCTTGCCAAGCGCCACGGCGCCGTCACCCTCGCCGAGCTCGCCGATCGCGGCATCGATCCCGCCGAAGCGCTTGCCTGGATGGCCCGGACGCTCGACCTGGCCGCCCCTGGCGAGCGGGTCACCGCCACCGGCCTCGTCGCCCGCTTCGACCCCGATCGCATCCCGGCCGAGCCGACCACCTTCGCCGGCATCCGCCCCTAAACTGCGCGCCGGTGCCGACGTAGCTCAGTTGGTAGAGCACTTCACTCGTAATGAAGGGGTCAGCGGTTCGAATCCGCTCGTCGGCTCTCCAGGAAACCGCTCAGCAGTTGAATGACGAATGGAAGCGGGCCGAGCCGCAGAAGCCCGATTCCGGTAATTGCGGGGTAACCGTCGATGGGAAGGCCCGATCCGTTGCTCAACGGCGGTGATCTGAGCTAGGTTGACCGCTCCCGTCCCCCTGACTCCCAAGGGGGGCTTCCAGAACAAGCCAACGGGCCGCGTGGATGAGCGGCCCGTTCTATGTTCGGCCTACCCCGACAGCCCGGCGGCTTCGAGGGCTTTCTCACGGGGCCAGGCCCGAACGGAGATGGCGCTCACCGCGCCGGTGACGAAGTGAGCGCCACTCGTTGGAATCCGTCAAACGCTTTCGACGACCTCACCGACGTCCACGCTCTCGAGCGTGACAGCATCGGTGAGCATCTCCGGAATTCGGTCCGCAACGGACCGAGCCGCATCCTCGGACTCGAAGATGCCCATGCTCCGGCCCTTCCCGTCAATCCTGACCCAGTACGCGGCAACCAGGCCGGGCGCCTGCTTGACACCCGGCACGACGTTGTTTCGGAGATGGTCCGTGGCCGCTTCCCGGTCGTTGATGGTGACGCTGACTACTACTGCGTGCATGGAAGCCTCCTGTCTCTTTCAGGACGACCCTAACTCGGGTTGGGGTGGGCGACAACCCTTTCGTACAGGCCGCACCCGGCAATGGTTCGGAGTACCGTCGTCGGTGATCCATGGCCTAACCGAAAGGTGGAGCGATGCCGAGATACCTGTTCGAAGCCAACTACACGCAAGCGGGTCTGAAGGGTCTGGCCTCCGCCGGCGGCAGCGCCCGGCGCGACGCCATCGACGCGATGATCAGCGCCCTCGGGGGCACAGTGGAAGCGTTCTACTTCGCCCAGGGTGAGTCTGACGTGGTCCTGATCATCGACCTCCCCGACAACAAGAGCGTGGCCGCGGTCAGCCTCACAGTCGGAGCTGCCGGCGCGGTCACCAACATGAAGACGCGCCCACTCTTGACCCCGGAGGAGATTGACGAGGCGGCTCGGACGGCGGTCGATTACAGGCCTCCGGGTAGCTGACTCGGGCCCACACGCCGGCGCCCCGGCGTCGCGCCACCGATCCCGATCTCGCGAGATCGGCGCGGTTCGTATCAGGGTTCCGATGTTTGACTTCCCGCCGATCGGGGAGTGATCGATGCGGAGAGCAGCCGCCGTCCCCGAGACCGAGAGGACATCTTCAATTGAGCGCTCTTTCCGGCGTCACACGCCAGGACCTCGAGTACCGCTTCGCCGCCGCATTCGAGGCCCGGACCGGCAAGCAGCCCGCGCGGACCACGATCGTCGAATGCGACGACATGCTGATGATCCGCGCCAACGGGACGCTGACCAAGAAGCAAGACCTGCTCTCGAGCCGGGACCCGACGCTGATGTCGGAGCTATCGCGGTCGATGCTCGACGAGCTCGCTCACAGTGA
>DATAFA010000020.1:0-2371 GCA_036257785.1 Solirubrobacterales bacterium
GGCCATCTGCTCGTAGCGTTCGTAGCCGGACTCGGAGACGACCGTCTTTCCGGCGGGCACATCGACAATCAGCTCCGGGGTGGTCTCGAGGCCGACCGTCAAATTCTCGAGGTTGCGATTGTTGATCCCGAGCACGTCGGCGTCGAGCTCGAGCGCGTGCTCGAGGTCGTCCTCGTCGTGGACCTCGACCAGGCAGTCGAGGTCGAGCAGCCTGGCCTCGTCGTAGAGCAATCCCAGGTCCTGGTCGTCGAGGGCGGCGACGATGAGCAGCACCGCGTCGGCGCCGTGGACCGCCGCCTCGTAGAGCTGGTACGGATCGACGATGAAGTCCTTGCGCAGGATCGGCAGGCTCGAGGCGGCGCGGGCGGCGCGCAGGTCGTCGAGCGAGCCGCCGAAGCGCGTCTCCTCGGTGAGCACCGAGAGCGCCGCGGCCCCGCCGCGCTCATACGCGGCGCAGACCTCGGCCACCTCGGCGCCCGGGCGGATCTCCCCGGCGCTCGGGGAGCGGCGCTTGAACTCGGCGATCAACGACAGCCCCGGCCGCACGAGTGCCTCGCTGAACGGACGCGAGCCGCTGAGGGTGCCGACCTGCCGCCGCAGATCCTCGAGCGGCACCCGCTCCCGGCGGCGGGCCACCTGTAATCGGGCGGCATCGACGAGCTCTTCGAGGCTGCTCATCCTCCGGTCAGGGTAGTGGTCAGCTCGACAAGGCCGCCGAGAACGGCGGTGGCCGCCCCGTCGTCGATCGCGCGCCGGGCGCCGTCGATCCCCTCGGCCAGGTCCGCGGCGCCGCCAGCGGCCACGATCGCTGCCGCCGCGTTGATGACGACGACGTCTCGGGCAGGTCCCGGCGCACCGGCGAAGACGCTGCGGACCACTGACGCGTTTTCCGAGGGCTCACCGCCGGCGATCGCCTCGATCGGCGCGCGCTCGAGTCCAAACGCCTCGGGTTCGATGAACCACTCCTCCGTGCCGCCGTCCGCGACCTCGATCACTCTGGTGCGGTCGCCGATGCTGATCTCGTCCAGCCCGTCGTCGGCGCAGACGACCAGCGCCCGCTCGCAACCGAGCCCGACGAGCGCCTCCGCGATCGTCTCCTGATAGCGCCGATTGGAGACCCCGAGCAGCTGGCGGCTGGCGCCCGCGGGGTTGGTGAGCGGGCCGAGGAAGTTGAAGATCGTGCGCACCGCCAGCTCCTTGCGGACGCCGACCACGTGCCTCATCGCGGCGTGGTGCCGGGGGGCGAACATGAACCCGAAGCCGACCTCCGAGATGCAGCGCTCGACGTCGTCCGGGTCGAGGTCGATCCGCACCCCAAGCGCCTCGAGCAGGTCGGCGGAGCCCGAGCGGCTCGTGCTCGAACGGTTGCCGTGCTTGGCGACCGCGCACCCGGCGCCCGCCGCGACCAGCGCGGCCGCGGTCGAGATGTTGAACGTAGACGGGCCTCCCCCGGTTCCCGCGGTATCGACGAGCGCGTCGCGCGGAGAGCTCACGTGCGCCGCCAGGCGCCGCATCGTCCGCGCCAGCCCGACCAGCTCGGCGACGGTCTCGCCCTTGGCCCGCAGCGCGATCAGGAACGCTGCCGTTTGGACCTCGCCGGCCCTGCCCTCCATCACCTCGTCCAGGACGGCGGACGCGTGGTCGGCGGTCAGGTGGGTTCCGGAGGCGACCTCGTCGATCGCGCGGGTGAGGATGTCGTTAGGCATCAGGGCGCTCAGTTAACCGGGTCCAGTGGGCGGCGGCGCGCATCGGCACAATCACCTCCCCGCCCTCGACGGGGGCGTCGTCGCGGTCGAGCAGGTCGCGAACGTCCGCGAGCAGGGCGGCGCGGTCCTCCTCCGCGAGGACGGCGACGTAGCTCCGGGAGGCGAACCCGTCGAGGAACTCGTCGATCGTCATCCGCCGCGGGTTGTCGAAGGTCGCCTCGACCAGCGGCTGGAATCGCCGTTCGCCGTCGAACGCCCGCCGCCAGACGCCCGAGGCGTTTCGCCGCAGGGTCGCCAGCTCCACGCGGCGGTCCTCGAGCAGGGCGTCGAGCAGGGCGAACCAAGGCGTCTCGCGGAGCTCCCAGGGAGTCGTGTTCCAGAGCAGTGCCAAGCCCCCGCCCGGCCCTAGGATCCGGGCGATCTCGTCGAGGGCCCGACGGCCGTCGAACCAGTGAAACGCCTGGGCCACGAGGACGGCGTCGACGCTGTCATCGGCGAGCGGGATCCGCTCGGCGGCGCCGTCGAGCGCCTCGGCGCCCGGGACGCGGCGCTGGAGCCGGTCGCGCATCTCCGTCAGCGGCTCGACCGCGACCACCCGGCCGAAGCGGCCGACGAGGTCGCGGGTCAGCTTGCCGGTCCCGGCGGCGAGGTCGACGACGACCGAC
>DATAFA010000025.1:0-22543 GCA_036257785.1 Solirubrobacterales bacterium
CCCTCCCACCGGCGGTGGCACCGCGACCGGCTCGGGGATCCTCATCGACGGTGACGGCCACGTCCTCACCAACGCTCACGTGGTCGACGGCTCGAGCTCGGTGACGGTCAAGTTCGGCGACGGCGACCCGCTGCCCGCCAAGGTGCTCGGAGTCGACGACTCGACCGACATCGCCGTGCTCTCAGTCGATGCCGGAAGCGTCGATGCGAGCCCACTCCAGCTCGGCGACTCCGATGCGGTCAAGGTCGGCGACGGGGCGATCGCGATCGGCAACCCCTATGGCCTCGACCGCACCGTCACCTCCGGCATCATCTCGGCGCTGCAGCGACAGATCAGTGCTCCGAACGGCTTCACGATCTCCGACGTGATCCAGACCGACGCCGCGATCAACCCGGGCAACTCGGGCGGCCCGCTGATCGACGCGAACGGGCGCGTGATCGGCGTCAACTCGCAGATCGCGACCGGCTCCGGCAGCAGCGGCTCGGTCGGGATCGGCTTCGCCGTCCCGATCAACACCGCCAAGAGCGTGGCCCAGCAGATCATCGACGGCGGTTCCGTCGAGCACGCCTACCTCGGCATCGAGGGAGCCGACCTGAACAGCGATCTGGCTCGGGTCCTCAACCTCGACGTCGACCAGGGCGTCCTCGTCCAGAAGGTCACCCCCGACGGCCCCGCCGCCGACGCGGGCCTGCAGGCCGGCGACGCGACGGTCGGCATCGAGGGCGCCCAGGTGAAGGCCGGAGGCGACGTCATCACCGCGATCGACGGCAAGACCATCACCGGCATGGAGGATCTGATCTCGGTCGTGAACGCCAAGCAGCCCGGCGACACGGTCACCCTCACGGTGCTCCGGGACGGATCGAGCCACGACGTGACGGTCAAGCTGGCGGATCGCCCCGCCAGCGTCCAGGGGTAGCTCTCCCGCAGGGCGAGGGGCAGAGGCACCGGCTCCGCACTTCGTGCTGAGTGTCGCCGGGGCGAGGCGCAGAGGCACCGGCTCCGCACTTCGTGCTGAGTGTCGCCGGGGCGAGGGGCAGAGGCACCGGCTCCGCACTTCGTGCTGAGTGTCGCCGGGGCATCTACCCCTCGCCCCTCCCTGCGAGGCCGAGCCCGGCAACGATCGCCCACTGACGCGGTCGGAGGGTGGGAGGGGGAGGCACCACCGACCCTCCACTCCTCAGGGAGGCGGTGCCTCCCCCTCCCACCCCGTCCCCCAAACCCTCCGTATGCGATCTTTGACTGCGTGAAGGTCAAGATCTGTGGAGTCACCTCGATGGAGGACGCGGAAGCCGCCGTGTCGGCCGGGGCGTGGGCGATCGGGCTCAATCACAGCCCCGAGAGCCCGCGGCAGATCGAGCCCGAGCTGGCGGAGGAGATCGGCGCCGCCCTGAAGCGCCGCTGCGAGGTCGCAGGCGTGTTCGTCAACGCGCATCTCGACGAGGTCGTCGACGCGGCCGAGCGCGAGGGCCTGACGCTCGTGCAGCTGCACGGGGAGGAGGGGCCGAGCTTCTGCGCCGAGGTGCACCGGCGGACCGGGGCCAAGGTCATCAAGGCGTTCCGGGTCAAATCGCCGGCCGAGATCAACGCCGCCCGCGCCTACCGGACCGGCTTCCACCTCTTCGACGCCTACCGGCGCGGCGCGCACGGCGGGACCGGAGCCAGCTTCGACTGGGACCTGGTGGCCGGGCGCCGCGGAGGCGTCCCGGCGATCGTCGCTGGGGGTCTCAACTCCGACAACGTCGGCGACGCGATCGCCGCCGCGAATCCCTGGGGGGTCGACGTCTGCAGCGGCGTCGAGCAGTCGCCCGGGGTCAAGGACCACGATCTGATCACCTCGTTCATGGCGGCGGCGAACCGGGCCGGCGAGATCCAGCGGGCCGAGCGCGAGCGCCGCCGGGCGATCAAGCAGGTGCGCCGCGCGGTCGCCCACGGACGGCACGGCAAGTGAGCGCCGTCCAGTCACGCTTCGGCCCCTACGGGGGCCGCTACGTTCCCGAGGTCCTGATCGCCGCCCTCGACGAGCTCACCGCGGCCTGGGAGGAGGCGAGCTCCGATCCCGGCTTCGGCGAGGATCTCGATCGCCTCCTGCGCGACTTCGTCGGCCGGCCGACGCCGCTCTACCTCGCCACGCGGCTCTCCGAACGGGTCGGGAGGACCGTTTACCTGAAACGCGAGGACCTCGCTCACACCGGTGCCCACAAGATCAACAACGCCGTCGGCCAGGCGCTGCTGGCGAAGCGGATGGGCAAGCGCCGGATAATCGCCGAGACCGGGGCCGGCCAGCACGGGGTCGCGACGGCGACGGCCTGCGCCCTCCTCGGCCTCGACTGTGTCGTCTACATGGGCACCGAGGACATGCGCCGCCAGCGCCCGAACGTGGAGCGGATGGGGCTCCTCGGAGCGGCGGTCGAGCCCGTCGAGGCCGGTGCCCGGACCCTGAAGGAGGCGGTCAGCGCCGCGATCCGCGACTGGGTCACGAACGTCGCCGACACCCACTACGTCATCGGCTCGGCGGTCGGCCCGGCCCCGTACCCGGCGCTCGTCCGCGACCTCCAGCGGGTGATCGGCGACGAGGCCCGCGAGCAGATCCTCGCGACCGCGGGAAGGCTTCCCGACCGCGTCGTCGCCTGTGTCGGGGGCGGCTCGAACGCGATCGGCAGCTTCGTCCCCTTCATCGATGACGCGGCCGTCGAGCTGGTCGGTGTCGAAGCCGCGGGGGAGGGTCTGAACGGCCGCCACGGCGCCTCGCTGGCCGCCGGCCGTACCGGCGTCCTCCATGGGGCGCTCTCATCGGTCCTCGCCGACGAGGACGGTCAGATTCTCGAGGCACACTCGATCTCCGCCGGGCTCGACTACCCCGGCGTCGGCCCCGAGCACGCGATGCTGCGCGACAGCGGGCGGGCGCGCTACGTGGCGATCACCGACACCGAGGCGCTGCTGGCGCTCCGCGAGCTGTCCCGCCTCGAGGGCATCGTGCCGGCGCTCGAGAGCTCGCACGCGATCGCCTGGCTGCTCGCCGAGGGCCGCGAGCCGGCCGGCGGGGTCGACATCCTGACCCTTTCCGGACGCGGCGACAAGGACCTCGCCGAGGCGCTCGCCGGGCTCGAGCGGCTGGACGCGGCCGATGGCTGAGACCGGCGTCGAGCGGATCGCGGCTGCGTTCACCCGGGCGCGCGGGGACGGCAGGGCGGCGCTGATGCCCTATCTGATGGGAGGTTTCCCCGACATGGCGACCTCCGCAGCCGTCATCGACGCCTATGCCGACACCGGCGCCGACCTGATCGAGCTCGGCGTCCCCTACTCCGATCCGCTTGCCGACGGCCCGCAGATCCATGCGGCAGCAACGGCGGCGCTCGAGGCCGGCGCCCGCTTCGAGGGGGTCATGGAGCTCTGCGAGCGCGTCTCCGGGCGCCTCCCGGTCCTGCCGATGGTCTACGCGAACGTCGTGCTGACGCTCGGCGCCGAGCGGTTCGCCGCTGCGCTCGCCACCGCCGGCGCGGCCGGAGCGATCATCCCCGACCTGCCGCGCGACGAGGACCCCTCGGTGGCCGCGGCCCTCCTCGAACGCGGCCTTGCGCCGATCGGGTTCGTCTCGCCGACGACCTCGCCGGAGCGGCTCCGCGAGATCGCCGCCGCGGCGGTCGGGTTCACCTACGTGGTCTCCCTGACCGGCGTGACGGGCGAGCGCTCGGAGCTGCCGCCGGAGCTGGGGACGATGGTCGCCGCCGTCAGGGACGCCTCCGATGCCCCCGCCGCGGTGGGGTTCGGCATCGGCACGCCCGAGCAGGCGGCCCGGGTCGGCGAGATCGCCGATGGCGTGATCATCGGAACCCGGCTCGTCCGCGCGGTCGCCGATGCGGACGGCCGCGCGGCGGCCGTCGACGCCGTCGCGGAGTTCCTGGCAGACGCCCGGACGGCCCTGTAGATTTCGCGCCGATGCAGTTGCTCGGATTCCTCGCGGCGGCGATGTTCGCCTTCATGATCGGCTTCGCCCTCGACCTCGGTGGCGCCGTCTGCGCGATGATCTTCCTGCTGATCCTCTTCATCGGCGCCCTGCTTCGTGCCTGGCAGCCGCTGATCGAGTGGATGCGCGGGCCCGCCGCGAGGCTCTAGCTAGGCGAAGAACCGCTTCGCGATCTCGAGCAGCTCGAGGTCGACGGTCTTGATGCCCCTGACCTCGCTGAGCGGCACCGAGCCGACCGCGTTGCCTTGCAGCGCCGCCATCCGTCCGAATTCGCCGGCCTTGGCCAGCTCGTAGGCCTTGGCGCCGTAGCGGGTTGCCAGCACCCGGTCGCGAGCGGTCGGGGTGCCGCCGCGCTGGATGTGGCCGAGGACGACGGTCCTGGCCTCGTAGCCGGTCATTCCCTCGAGCTCCTTGGCGAGGGCGCTGCCGATCCCGCCGAGACGCTCGTAGCCGTACTCGTCGGTCTCCTCGTTGATGCGGATCTGCCGCACCTCGCCGTCGGCGAACGCGAGGTTCGCTCCCTCCGCGACGACGATGATCGAGAAGTCCTTGCCACGATCGTGGCGCCGGGTCACCGCCTCGGCCAGCTCCTCGCAGGATGTGTCGACCTCGGGGATGACGATCCCGTCGGCGCCGCCGGCGAGGCCTCCGTAGAGGGCGATCCAGCCCGCGTTTCGGCCCATCACCTCGACGACCATGACCCGGTCGTGGGACTGCGCGGTCGTGTGCAGGCGGTCGATGGCCTCCATGACGACGTGGACGGCGGTGTCGAAGCCGAACGTGAAGTCGGTTCCGACGATGTCGTTGTCGATAGTCTTCGGAACCCCGATCAGCGGCAGCCCCTCGTCCTCGTGGAGCATCCGCGTGATCTCCATCGTGTGCTCGCCACCGATCGCCACGACGGCATCGAGGCGATCGCGCTCGAATGCCGCGACGACCCGGTCGACGGCGTTCTCGGTCAGCGGCTCGAAGCTCGACGTCCGCAGGATCGTCCCGCCGAGCCGCAAGATGCCGGACACGGCGCGTTGGTCGAGCTCCATGTACTCGCGCTCGGCGAGGCCCTGGTAGCCGCGCATGATTCCCACGGCCTCGTCGCCGCGGTCGATCGCCGAGCGGGTCACCGCCCTGATCACGGCGTTGAGCCCGGGGCAATCGCCGCCGGCGGTGAGCATCCCGATCCGCATCTGCCGACCCTAGATGATTGATTCCGCGGGATCGTGCACGCGAGGGCGCACGGCACCGAGCCGGGCGTGGTCGGGCGAGGGTGCCCATGCCTGCAGGCATGGGCACCGAGCACGGGCGCGATCCGGCGAAGCGTGCCCGTGCGTCATTCGCGTGTGCGAGCTCGTGGAATCACTCATCTAGATGATCGGTCATCGAAGGCCGGTCGTAGAGTGCCATCTCGTCCCGATGTCGATAATTGGCCGATGGAGTCCCGCCGCGACCATGCTCTGCTCTACGACGGCGAGTGCGGCTTCTGCCGGCTCGCGGCGAAGACCGCCATGCGCCTCGACGACGACGACCGTCTCCGCGCCGTCGCGATCCAGAGCGAGGAGGGCCAGCGCTTGCTGACGGAGGTCGCCCCGGAGCTGCGCCTCGACTCCTTCCATCTCCTCACGCCGGGCGGGCAGGTCCTCTCGGGCCCCGATGCTGCGGCGCCGCTCACTCGGCTGCTGCGCGGTGGGCACGTCCCGTCGCGCGCGATGCGCCGGTTCCCGACCCAGACCGCCGGCGCCTACCGGTTGGTCTCCCGCCACCGCGGCACCCTCGGCAGGCTCGGCCTGCGGGCCAAGTCGGTCGACTGACCGGGCGGGATGCGACGAGCGACCAGGGCATCGATCGCGCTCGCCGCGCTCGCGGCCGTCCTCGCGGTCGCGGGCTGCGGCTCCGGCGATGGCGACGCGACCCTGACCGTCTACCTGAGCGCTCCGCAGCGAGGCCCGGCGGCCGGGGACGGGCGCGACGTCGCCGCCGGAGCCCGTCTCGCGCTCGACGATGCCGGCGATCAGGCGGGAGGGACGCTGGTCGCGCTCGAGATCCTCGGCGACGCCGGTGGGCAGCGCCCGGACGCCGCCCGTGCCGGAGCCAACGCCCGCACCGCCACCGAGGACTCGACCGCGATCGCCTACATCGGCGAGCTCGACTCGGGAGCCACCCGCACCTCGCTCCCGATCACGAACGAGGCCGGGCTGCTTCAGGTCTCGGCGGGCGCGTCGGCAGTCGACCTCACCCGGGCCGCACCGGGGAGCGACCAGCCGCCCGACGAGGTGCAGCCGAGCGGGACGAGGACGTTCGGGCGGGTGGTGCCCTCCGACGCGGCGCAGGGTGCGGCGGCGGCCGGGGCGATGGCGGCTGCCCCGGGGATCCGCCGGGTCTGGATCCTCGGTCGCGAGAGTCCGTACGGGGAGTCGCTGCGATTCGGGTTCGATTCGGTCACCGATGCACCGGCGGTCGCCGGAGGTGGCGAGGTCGACGCGATCTACGACGTCTCCCCACGGCCCGAAGCCGGCATTCCCGAGGGCGTCGGACCGCTCACCGGCCTCTACGGCGCCGATGCGCAGGCATTCGCGACACCGCCGCGGACGCGGATGCCCCGAGGGGCGACGATCGTCTCGGGGCCGCTCGCGCCGCAGCAGCTGCCCGCCTCGGCCGACTTCGCCGACCTCTTCCGCTCGGCCTACGACCGCCCGCCCGGCCGCTTCGCTGCCTATGGCTACGAGGCGATGGCAGTGGTCCTCGATGCGATCGACCGGGCCGACGACCCGCTCGACCGCAAGTCGGTCATCGACTCGTTCTTCGCGACGACGGGCCGCGAATCGGTCCTCGGCACATACTCGATCGACGAGTCCGGGGACACGACGCTGTCACGGGTCGGCGCGTACGTCGCCCGAGGCGACGGCACCCTCGCGCCGGCTCCCCGGCCGCTCGCCGTGCCCTGACCCTCAGGCGAGGGTGTCGGCCAGGGCGGCGTCGATCTCCGGAAGCCGGAACGTGTAGCCCTCGTCCTGGGCGCGCCGCGGCACCGCTCGCTGGCCGCCGGTCGCGACCTCGCCGAGCTCGGCTCCGAGCCGCAGCTTCAGCGCCAGCTTCGGGATCGGGAGCACCGCCGGGCGGTTCAGGGCACGGCCGAGCGCCTTCGTGAACTCGCGGTTCGTGACCGGGTTCGGGGCGGTGGCGTTGTAGGCGCCGGACGCCGAATCGGTGTCGAGCGCCCAGAGCATCAACCCGACCTCGTCGGGGAGGCTGATCCACGGCATGTAGTTGCGGCCGCCGGCGATCGGGCCGCCGAGGCCGAGCTTGAACGGCAGCAGCAGCTCGTCGAGCAGCCCGGCGCCCTTGGTGAGGAGCAGGCCGGTACGCAGGATCACGAGCCGGACGTCGCCCTGCGTGGCCTCCCCGGCGGCCGCCTCCCAGGCGGCACAGACCCGCGCGTCGAAGCTCGATCCGGCGGGAGTCGACTCGTCGACGACCTGATCGCCGCGATCGCCGTAATAGCCGACCGCGGATTGGCTGACGAGCACGCCGGGGGTCCGGGGCGCGGCCAGCATCGCTGCGACGAGGTTCTTCGTCGCCGTCTCGCGACTCTCGCGGATCCGCTGCTTGGCCTCGTCGGTCCAGCGCTGGTTGATCGGCTCGCCGACCAGGTTGACGACCCCGTCGACGGCATCGAAAGCCGCGCCGGGGGGGCGCTCGAGGGTCGGGTTCCAGGCGAGCCAGGTCAGCTTCGGGTTCGCCCGGCCGGCCTGCTCGGGGCTGCGGGAGAGGCCGACGACCTGATCGCCGCGAGCCGTGAGCGCATCGCACACCGCCCGGCCGATCGTCCCACTGGCACCGGTCACGAGGATCTTCATGGTTCCCGTCCTACCCGATCGCCGCGAACGTACCCGTTTCCTCGGTGACTCTCGCGATCCCGGCGTTCTTCGCTTCCGCGACGACGGCTTCGGCGACTGCCGGGGCGACGTCACGGTCGAAGACGCTGGGGATGATGTAGTCCTCGTTGAGGTCCTCGTCGGTGACGACGGCGGCGATGCCCTTCGCGGCCGCCAGCTTCATCTCCTCGGTGATCGTGGGCGCGCCGGCGTCGAGGGCGCCGCGGAAGATCCCCGGGAAGCAGAGCACGTTGTTGATCTGATTCGGGTAGTCGGAGCGACCGGTGGCCATGATCCGCACGTGGTGGCCGGCGTCCTCGGGCATCACCTCGGGAGTCGGGTTGGCCATCGCGAAGACGATCGCGTCACGGTTCATGCGGCCGATTGCTCCGGCGTCGACGAGGCCGGGACCGGAAAGGCCGATGAAGAGGTCGGCGCCGTCGAGGACGTCGTTGGGGCCGCCCTGGACCCGCTCCGGGTTGGTCGCCTCGGCGTACCACCGCTTGATCGCCGGCATCGCGTCGGAGGTGTAGTCGTCGCGGGCCGTCGAGATCGCCCCACGACGGTCGCAGCCGATGATCTCGGTGACGCCGGCGTTCAGCATCATCTTCGTGCAGGCGACGCCGGCCGCGCCGAGTCCGAGGATGACGACCCGCAGCGACTCGATCGGCTTGCCGACGATCTTCAGCGAGTTGAAGAGGGCGGCCATGACGACGACGGCGGTGCCGTGCTGGTCGTCGTGGAAGACGGGGATGTCGAGCTCGTCGCGGAGGCGGTCCTCGATCTCGAAGCAGCGCGGCGCCGAGATGTCCTCGAGGTTGATCCCGCCGAACGTCGGCGAGATCAGCTTCACGGCCTCGACGATCTTGTCCGGGTCCTGCGTGTCGAGGGCGATCGGGAACGCGTCGACCTGGGCGAACTCCTTGAAGAGCATCGCCTTGCCCTCCATCACCGGCATCGAGGCCTCGGGACCGATGTCGCCGCGCCCGAGGACGGCGCTGCCGTCGGTGACGACCGCGACGGTGTTCTTCTTGATCGTGAACTCGAAGGCCTTCGCGCGGTCGCCGGCGATCTCGGTGCAGACCCGGGCCACGCCCGGCGTGTAGGCCATCGAGAGGTCGTCGCGGGTCTTCAGCGGGTACTTGTTGGTCAGCTCGATCTTGCCGCCGCGATGCATCGCGAACGTCCGGTCGGTGTAGTCGATGACCCGGGCGCCGCGGATCCCGCCGATCGAGCGGAGGATCTGCTCCCAGTGCTCGGGCCCGCGGGCGTCGATCGTGAACTCGCGGACCCGCTTGCCCTCGAGCCCGGCGCCGGGTACCAGGTCGACGCTCTGCAGGCCGCCGCCCGCTTCGGCGATTGCGGCCGTGATCCGGCCGAGGGGCTCGTTGCGGGCGTCGAGCTCGACCCGTACGGTGACCGAGAACTGTGCGCTGACTGAAGCCATGTTGCGGGTGGATCATAGGAGCAGGCGGTTTGCGGCACCTGTCCTGACAGACTGACCGGCGTGAACCCGCTAGTGAGACGACTCCGCAGCACCGCCATCGGACAGGCCGGGGCCCTGTTTAGGGTCGCCAGCAAGCCGATCGGCGGCGGCGGCGGACTCCGCCATGCCGCGCTCGGGCCGATCGCCGGGGTGCTCGGATCGGGCGACCGCGACCTCGCCGGCAGCATCGTGATGGTCACCGGCGCCTCGTCGGGGATCGGCGAGGCAGCGGCCCGGCGGATCGCCGCCGAGGGCGGGACGGTCCTGTTGGTCGCGCGCAGCACCGAGAGCCTGGAGGCGATCGCCCGCCAGATCGACGCCTCCGGCGGTCCCGGCACCGCGCACCCCTACCCGTGCGACCTCACCGATCTCGATGCGGTCGACGCGCTCTGCGACCGCGTCCTCGCCGACCATCCCGCCGTCGACGTGCTCGTCAACAACGCCGGCCGCTCGATCCGCCGCTCCGTCGACCACTCCGAGGACCGCTTCCACGACTTCGAGCGGACGATGCAGCTCAACTACTTCGCCGCCATCCGGCTAATCCTCCGGCTCTTGCCGGCGATGCGCGAGCAGCAGCACGGCCAGATCGTCAACGTCTCCTCCGCCGGCGTGCAGCTGCGGACGCCGCGGTTCTCCGGCTACATCGCCTCCAAGGCCGCCCTCGAGGCGTTCTCCGACGCCGTCCAGGCCGAGTCGCTGGCCGACGGCATCCGCTTCACGACGATCTCGATGCCGCTCGTCCGCACGCCGATGATCTCGCCGACCCGGCAGTACGAGGGGATCCCGGCGCTGACGCCGGCCGAGGCCGGGCGACTGGTGGCCGAGGCGATCACCGGCCGCCCGCGCCGCGTCGCCCCGCCCTTCGCCCACATCATCTCGACCGTCGACACGCTCAGCCCGGAGACGATGGACGCCGTCCGCAATCGTGTCTACCGGATGTTCCCGGAGTAGATACCTCCGACCGGATCCTCCGCTTCGCGTCCGGTCCGGTCGGCCGGCAGGCGGAACGGGACGGGATGACATGTGGGTTGACCCGCCGCGTACGACTCCGCTTCGCGTCCGGTCCGGTCGGCCAGCAGGCGGAACGGGACGGGATGACATGTGGGTTGACCCGCCGCGTACGACTCCGCTGCGCGTCCGGTGGGCCGGCCGCGGGCTACAGCTGATCGACGCTGAACGTGTCGCAGTCGGCGGGGTTGCCGGAGCTGTAGCCGCGCTCGAACCAGCTGCGGCGCTGCTCGGAGGTGCCGTGGGTGAAGCTGTCGGGGTCGACCTCGCCGGTCGCCTGTTCCTGGAGGCGGTCGTCGCCGACCGCTTCGGCGGCGTTGAAGGCCTCGTCGAGGTCGCCGGGCTCGAGGGCGCCGTCGGCGTAGACCGTGGAGGCCCAGACGCCGGCGTAGCAGTCGGCCTGCAGCTCCTGGCGGACCGAGAGCTCGTTGGCGTCGCCGGGGTCGGAGCGGCTGAGCCGGTCGACCTCGGTGCTCGTTCCGGTCATCCGCTGGACGTGATGGCCCATCTCGTGCGCGATCACGTAGGCCCAGGCGAAGTCGCCGGAGGCCCCGAGCTGCCGCTTCATGTCCTCGTAGAAGCTGAGGTCGAGGTAGATGCGCTCGTCGGCCGGGCAGTAGAACGGCCCGACGGCCGAGGTGGCGCCGCCACAGCCGCCGGTCTGGACGGCGCCGGAGTAGAGGACGAGCTTGGCGGTGTCGTAGGGGTCGCCGCTGCGGTCGAACGTGCCCTCCCAGACGTCCTGGGTGTCGTCGAAGACGTAGCTCGAGAAGTCCTTGAGGTCGGCCTGCGGGTCCTCGCCCGGCGGCAGTGGCTGCGGGTTGTCCGCGCCCGGAGGCGTCGCGCCGGTGCCGAACGCGCCCGGCAGGTCGAAGCCGCCACCGCTGCCGCCGCCGAGCAGGTTGATCCCGAGGATCACCAGCACCACGATCAGCCCGGCGCCGCCGCCGAGCTTGCCGACGCCGCCCGGGATCGGCAGCCCGGAGCCGCCTCCGGATGAGCCCTTCGAGGCGCCGCGGATGTCGATCACGTCCCGGCTCTTCGACCCGCGCTTCCACTTCATCGCCCGGTGATCGAAGCAGATCGGGCGCACCTATGATCAACCGATGGCCGCCAACGGCGACAGCAGCGACGGCACCGGCGATCTCTTCCTGATCGACGGCAACAGCCTCGCCTACCGGGCGTTCTTCGCCTTGCCGGAATCGATCGCCACCTCCGACGGACGGCCCACGAACGCGATCTACGGCTTCGCCGCGATGATGGTCAAGGTCCTGACCGACTTCAAGCCGCGCGCGGTCGTCGTCGCCTGGGACGCCGGATGGTCGGGCCGCGAGAAGGTCTACGAGCCCTACAAGGCGCAGCGCAAGTCGCGCCCGGACCTGCTCAAGGAGCAGTGGCCGCACCTGGCGCCGCTCTCGGAGGCGTTCGGGTTCGCAAACGTCCGGATCGAGGGCTGGGAGGCCGACGACGTCATCGCTTCGATGGTCGCCAAGGCTCGGGAGGGGGCGATTCCGGTGATGGTCGTGACCGGCGATCGGGACGCCTACCAGCTGGTCGGCGACGGCGTCCGGGTGATGTCGACCTCGCGCGGCGTCACCGACACGAAGATCTACGACCGCGAGGGCGTGATCGAGCGCTACGGGGTCGCGCCCGAGCTGGTGCCGGACCTGATCGGCCTCAAGGGCGACACCTCCGACAACATCCCCGGCGTCCCCGGCATCGGTGAGAAGACGGCGTCGCAGCTGCTGCAGGAGTTCGGATCCCTCGAGGGCGTGCTCGGCAACATCGACTCGATCTCGGGGCCGAAGCGCAAGCAGAACCTGACCGAGCACTCGGAGGCGGCCCGGATCTCGAAGCGCTTGGCGACGATGCACACCGACATCGAGGTCGAGCTCGACCTCCCGGCGCTGATGGAGCGCGGCCCCGACCTCTCCCAGCTCCGCGAGACCGCGGCCGAGTTCGAGCTCCGCCAGGTCATCCAGCGGCTCGAGGACGCCTGGGAGGGCGAGGTGCCGGAGCGGCCGGCCGACTCGATGATCGAGGTCGAGGCGGCCGAGGGAACGATCTCCGACCTCGGCTCCGGCGAGATCTCGTTCGCGATCGAGGACGGGCGCTGGGGCGGCTACGACGGCGACGGCCTCGTCACCGGCGATCTTCCCGAGCCCGCCGACCTCGTCGCGGCGCTGTCCGGCCACCCGCTCGTCGCCCACGACGTCAAGTCGATGGCCGGCCACTCGCCACACGGCCTGCTGGCCGACCTCGCCGCGGGCTCGCTCGATCTCGCCCACGACTCGATGGTCGCCGCCTACCTGATCGATCCGGCCCGGCGCACCTTCGAGCTCGACGAGCTCGCCGCCGACGAGGGCTTCTCGGTCGCCGGGGCCGCGGCCGAGGCGCCCGACGACGGGCAGCTCTCGCTCGAGGGCGGGGAGGAGGCGGGCAATCCGGCCGCGACCGCACGGCTCGTCTGGGAGTTGACCGCCCGGCAGCGCGAGAAGCTCGCCGAGCTCGGGCTCGAGCGGGTGATGAGCGAGGTCGAGATGCCGCTCGTCGAGGTTCTCGCCGGTATGGAGCGCGAGGGGGTGAAGCTCGACACAGCGAAGCTCGCGGCGATCTCCGAGCAGCTCGCCGGCCAGGCCGACTCGCTGCAGGCCGAGATCTGGGCGCTCGCCGGGCGTGAGTTCACGATCGGCTCCCCGCAACAGCTCGGCGAGGTCCTCTTCGACGACCTGAAGCTGAGCCGCAAGCGTCGCGGCAAGACCGGTTTCTCGACCGACGCGCGGGTCCTCTCGCAGATCCGCGACGAGCACGAGATCGTCCCCAAGATCGAGCGCTGGCGGGAGGTCACGAAGCTGACGAACACCTACCTCGACTCGCTGCCGGAGCTGATCGATCCCGAGGACGGACGGATCCACACCACATTCAGCCAGGTGCGGGCGGCGACCGGGCGGCTGTCGAGCACGAACCCGAACCTCCAGAACATCCCGATCCGCTCCGACCTCGGCCGGCCGATCCGCGGCTGCTTCGTCGCCGAGGAGGGACGCGAGCTCGTCTCCTGCGACTACAACCAGGTCGAGCTGCGGGTCCTCGCCCACGTCTCCGGCGACGAGGTCCTGCGCGAGATCTTCGCCTCCGGCGAGGACGTCCACGCGGCGACGGCCGCCGGCATCATCGGCGCCGATCCCGATGCGATCACGCCCGGCGAGCGATCGAAGGCGAAGATGGTCAACTACGGGATCGCCTACGGGCTCTCCGCCTACGGCCTCGCGGACCGGCTGTCGATCTCCCAGGAGGAGGCCGCGACCTACATCGAGCGCTACTTCGAGCGGTTCGCCGGGGTCAAGAAGTTCATCGACGAGACGATCGAGTCGGCCCGGGAGGAGGGCTGCGTGCGGACCCTGATGGGGCGGCGGCGCCTGATTCCGGAGCTGCGTTCGCGGAACTGGCAGACGCGGACGCTCGGGGAGCGGCTCGCGGTCAACACGGTCATTCAGGGCACCGCAGCGGACATCATCAAGCTGGCGATGATCAACAGCGTCAGGGCGCTCGGAGCCGAGCAGCTCGAGTCGCGCCTGATCCTCCAGATCCACGACGAGCTCCTCTTCGAGGGGCCGGCCGCCGAGACGGAGGCGGTCTCGGCCCTCGCCCGCCGGGAGATGGTCGAGGCGTTCCCGCTCGACCCGCCGCTGGCGGTCGACATCGGCGTCGGCGTCGACTGGCTGAGCGCGAAATAACGGTTTGGGCGTGATCTTCGCCGGCCCGGCGGGTTAGCAGTCCCATAGAGGTGAAATCCGCTCGGGCGGGCGTACCTTCGATAGGACCTCCCGGCGAGACATCAAGGAGATCCGAACATGAGCGATCACGAGTTCGAGGCAGGGCAGGGGCGCTTCTACGATCGCGCTGCGATCGTCGGGGTCCTGCTGCTGCTGGCGGCCTTCCTGCTCGGCGTCGTCAGCGTCACGAGCGACTACGCGAAGGCATCCGGCGACGATCTCGTCGCCAAGCGTGACCACGGCGGCGACGACGACAACTCGGGACCCGGCTCCGGTGACGATGACGACGACGACACCGGTACCGGCACCAACACCGGCACCGCCACCGGGACCACGAAGGGAACCGGGGCGTCGAACACGGCCACCAACGACACCAACACCGGCACCCGAACCGGGCACGGCGGCGGCGATGACACCGCCACCGGGACCACGAAGGGAACCGGGGCGTCGAACACGGCCACCAACGACACCGCGACCGGCACCCGTACGGGGCACCGCTGATCGCGGTGCTTACGCGCAGGGCGAAGGAGGGCGGGACGGCTCGCAAGGGCCGTCCCGCTCCCGACGCCGCTATCGCCGACCCGGGGAGCTGGGCGTTCGAGGAGGGCGATGAGATCGTCCCCGGCCGCAGCGTGCTCAAGAAGCTCGGCGGCGGTCACCGTCACGAGGCGTTCCTGGCCTGGGACGACCACCTGCGCGCCACCGTCGTGGCGAAGGTCGTCCGGCCCGATCGGGTCGCCGAGGCCGAGACGCTGCAGGCTCTCGCCGACGAAGCCGCTGCCCTTGCCGCCCTCAACCATCCGGTGATCCTGAGGGGATTCGGCGCCGAGCTCGGGGGAACCCGCCCGCACCTGCTGCTCGAGCACCTCGAGGGCCCGCGCTTGTCGAGCCTGGTCCGTCGTTACGGCCCACTCGGCCGAGAGCAACTCGCTCCCTTGGCCATTCAGCTCGCCGCGGCGACCCACTACATGCACGCCGAAGGTTGGCTGCACCTCGACATCAAGCCGGCCAACGTGATCATGGGGGCGCCGCCGCGGCTCATCGACCTGAGCGTCGCCAGGCCGGCCGAGACGGCCTCGGCGATCGATCTGCCGATCGGCACCGACTCCTACATGGCCCCTGAACAGTGCCTGCCGCTCGAGCGGGGCCCGGTCGGCCCGGCGGCCGATATCTTCGGGCTCGGCGTGACGCTCCATCGGGCGGCGAGCGGCGAGCGCCCGTTCGAGCGTGGCGCCGAGGATGCCGAAAGCCCGCGGGAGCGGTGGCCGCAGCTCGCCGAGCCGCCGCTGCCGCTCGAGGCCGACCTGCCGGCTGGGGCGGTTGCGATCGTCGAGGCCTGCATGGCGCCGGCGCCGGGCGACCGGCCGGAGCCGGCAGAGGTCGCAATCGCCTTCGAGGCGATGCTGGACGATCTGCCGCGGCCGAGGCTCGCGCGGCTCAAGCCACGCTGGAGCTGAGGGCCCCCAGCCGGTCGGTCGTCAGCGACCCGTCCTCGTGGTCGGAGCCCGATCCCGAGCCGGAGGAATCGGCGCCGGACCCGGACTCGTCGTCCCGCTCGTCGGTCTCGAAGTCGTCATCGGAGCCGCTGCCGGAAGAGTCGCTGGAGCCGCCGTGGCCGCTGTCCGAGGATCCGCTCGAGCCGCTCGAGCCGCCGTGGCCGCTGCCTGAAGATCCGCTCGAGCCGCTCGAGCCGCCGTGGTCGCTGCTCGAGCCGCTGGAGCCGCCGGAGTCGCCGCTCGAGGAGCCGTCGTCTCCGCCGCGGTTGTCATCGCCGTCGTCGGCGGCGTTCTCATCACGTCGATCCTCCCGTGCGTGGCGGGCATCTTCGGCACCGTCGCGCTCTCGTTCCCGCTGCTCCTCGCGCCGATCGGCGGCTCGATCGCGCAGCTCCTCGCGGCGCTCAGCCCGCGTCTCGACACCCTCCTCGGAGCCGGGGCCGCCCGAGCCGGAACCGGCGGGCCCGTTCCCTCCGGCCCGGCCAGGCCCGGAGCCGGTGGCCGCCTGGGCGGCCGCGTCATCGGTCCCGACGCGCTCGTCGCCGGAGCGCCGGTCCTCGATCGCCTTGCCCGCTCCGACGGCGACCACGGCCGCCGTGAGCCCCACGGCAGCCTTGCTGAGGGCGCCACCGAGCAGGGCGCTGCCGGTGCCGGTGCCGGCGACGGTGACCGCCGCCGCAGCGGCTGCATCGTCGAGCAGCCAGCGTAGGATCGGCAGCGGCACGAGGGCGCCGAGCGCGTTGCGCAGGGTGGTACGGGCGCGGAAGATCAGACCGCGGACCGCGGTCGGGCTGGTGTGCAGCTTCGCCGCTATGTCGGCATGGCCGACCCCCTCCATCTCGCGCATCACGAGCGCCTGCCGCTGTGCTTCGGGCAGGGCACAGATCGCGTTGACGAGATGCTCGAGCTCCTCGCGCTGCTCGACGGCCGCCGGCGCCTGCTCACCGCCCTGTTGATCGGAGTCGAGCTCGCTCCAGGTGGGCTCGTCCCTGATTGCGTTGAGCGCGCCGTTGCGAACGATCGCAAACAGCCACGGTCGCAGGGAGATCTCCCGCTCGTCGGCCAGGAGTGCGCCGTGGGCTCGCATCAGGCCGGCCTGAACGACATCCTCGGCGCGGCTCGCATCCGCGATCGCGGCAGCGAACGCGACCAGCGGCTCGCGGTATCGGCGGACGATCTCGTCGAAGGCGGGTTCATGACCGTCTCGGAGCAGTCGGACGAGGCGGTCGTCGGATTGCGCTGCGAGGGCGCGGCGTGCAATCGGTTTCAGCGGAATCGCCATCGCAGCTTCATTATCGTGACGGCTGCTCTTCGGCTCGAGCCTGGTCCAGACATGCACATGTCTCTCCAGGAACCCGGATGGGACGCGAAGATCACGGTCGTCTTTCCCCGGGATGGACGCGGGATCGCTAAGGGACATCCCGTATAGACGGGGGACGAGGGCGCGGTCAGCCTGGATGGAGTCCGAATCCATCCAGTCAGGAGAAGTCCAGATGAACGAATCAGAAGATCCAGACCGCACCGGTCCGGGGCCGGGCGAACCGGCGCCCGACGAGGTGCCGACAACCCCCGCGCCCGAGGTGAGATCGTCGCCGCGGCGGTTCCTGCGCAGCCGCGACGACCGGATCATCGCCGGCGTCTCGGGCGGCCTCGGCCGCTACTTCGACATCGACCCGGTGATCATCCGGATCGCGTTCGCGGTGTCGGTCCTCTTCGGCGGCCTCGGCATCCTCGCCTACCTGGCGGTGGCCCTGTTCGTGCCCTCCGACGACGGCACCGGCGCCCCGGTCGAACGTGGCCGCGGACGTGAGGTCGCGCGGGCGCTCGGCATCGTCGCGATCGCAGTCGTGGTCCTCTCGGGCTTCGGCATCCTCGTCGCCGGCGCCGCGTTCGTTACCGGGCTCGGCTTCGGCCTGCCGGTGGCCGCGGTGGTCGTGATCATCGGGATCGTCCTCGCGGTGCTGTCGTTCCGCGGTGGCGCCCGCTGGCTGCTCGTGCCGGCGCTGGCGTTGTCGATCGGCGTCGGCGTCGCCGCCGCGGCCGACCTCGACCTCGAGGGCGGGGTCGGCGACCGCGAGTACCGGCCCCTGAACGCAGCGGCGATTCCCGAGTCCGGCTACGAGCTCGGCGTCGGTCGCCTCGCGATCGACCTGCGCGCCATCGACTGGTCGCCCCGGCAGGTCCTGAACCTCGACGCCCGGGTCGGTGCCGGCCAGGTCGTCGTCGCGGTGCCGTCGGACGTCTGCGTGGTCGCCGACGCTCATGCCGGCGCCGGGGACCTCCTCGTGGCCGGCCAGCAGGCGGACGGGGTCGACGTCGACCTCCGCTCCGGTGACGGCGCCGGCGGGAAGCCGCAGCTGCGGCTCGACGTCGAGGCGGACCTCGGCCAGGTCACCGTCGTCAACGACGACGACGCCGACATCTCGAACCCGAACCGGCACTGGGACCACGACTGGGACGGCGGCGACTACGGCAACGACGCGGCGATGCGGGCCGCCAACACGAGGGCCTGCGCCGCGTGAGCTCCGCCAGCGTCGATCGGGTCTCGCTGGTCGCGGGCATCGCATTCGTCCTCCTCGGGTGCCTGCTCTGCCTCGACCAGCTGGACCTGATCGCGCTGAGCTGGGGCCTCGTCGCAGCGGCCCTTTGCGCCGCCGCCGGCGCCTCCCTGGTCGCTGCCGGTCTCGCCCCGGACGGTGACGACGGTGGCTGACGCTCCGGCGCCGCCGGGGAAGCCGGATCACGACGAGAAGCTCCGTCGCGATCCGGCTTCCGGCATCGTCGGCGGCGTGCTCGCCGGGGTCGCCGCCCGGGTCGGGTGGGAGCCGTGGCTGGTCCGGGTCCTATTCCTCGCCGGCGTCGTCGTCACCGGCGGCCTGCTGCTCGCCGTCTACGCGCTCGGGTGGCTGCTGATCCCGGCGGATGGACGAGTGGGCCGGGCGACGACCCCGATGGCGACTCCGGGCGGTCGCCGCGGCTGGCAGCTCGGCCTCGGGGTCGGTCTGCTGACGACGGCCGGATTGCTCGTCTTTCGTGAGCTCGGCATCTGGTGGAGCGACGCGATCGTCTGGCCGCTCGTCCTCGCGGTCACCGGTGCGACCCTGCTCTGGGCGCAGTCGCGTCGCGGCGACGCCGGCGCGAGCCTGCTCGCCGATCCCGGTCGTCCCGTCGCCGAGCCGGCCCTCGCCGCCGAGGCGTCCGCGCCGGCCTCGTCGTCTGCGGCCGGCTTCCGCGACCTCTATCGCGGCGGCTTCGGGATCGCGCTCGTGGTCGGCGCCGCACTCCTGTTCCTCTCCCAGGTCGACGCGCTCGGAGCCGCCCGCGACGCCGCGTTCACGGCGATCGTCGCGATCTTCGCCCTCGCCCTGATCCTCGCTCCGTTCATCTGGCGGCTCGGGCGCAATCTCGCCGCCGAGCGTGCCGAGCGGATCCGCTCGCAGGAGCGGGCGGAGATGGCGGCGCACCTCCATGACTCGGTCCTGCAGACGTTGACGCTGATGCAGAAGCGGGCGGACGACCCCCGTGAGGTCGCGGCCCTCGCCAGGCGGCAGGAGCGGGAGCTCCGAGGCTGGCTGACGGCGGGTCGGGCGGGGGCGGGGGAGGGCGGCTTCGCGGCGGCCCTGCGAACGGCCGCCGAGGAAGTCGAGGATGCGCACCGGATCAAGATCGAGGTGGTCGCGGTCGGCGACGCCGAGCTCGACGACGCCGCCCTCGCCCTCGTCGCGGCGGCCCGCGAGGCGCTGATGAACGCCGCCAAGTTCGCCGCCGAGGCGGGGCCGGTGTCGGTCTACGGCGAGGCCGGCCCGGATTTGATCGAGGTCTTCGTCCGCGACCGCGGGCCCGGGTTCGACCCCGACCGGCTGCCCGAGGATCGCCACGGCGTCCGCGAGTCGATCGTCGGCCGGATGCGGCGGCACGACGGGACTGCGACGATCGTCTCCATGCCGGGATCCGGGACCGAGGTGGTGCTCTCGATCGAGCGGGGTCGCCGATGAGCGACCGCGCATCGATCGTGATCGTCGACGACCACGCCCTGTTCCGCAGCGGCGTCCGCTCCGAGGTCGAGGGGCTCGTCGACGTCGCCGGTGAGGCGGGCTCTGTCGAGGAGGCCGTCCGGGTGATCACCGAGCAGCGCCCCGACGTCGTCCTCCTCGACGTCCACATGCCGGGCGGGGGTGGGGTGGAGGTGATCCGCCGGGTTGCCGGCTTCGACCCCGGGCAGCGCTTCCTGGCGCTCTCGGTCTCCGATGCGGCCGAGGACGTGATCGCGGTCGTCCGTGCCGGCGCGCGCGGTTACGTCACCAAGTCGATCTCCGGGGAGGAGCTGACGGAGGCGGTCGAGCGGGTCCGCGACGGCGACGCGGTCTTCTCGCCACGGCTCGCGGGCTTCGTGCTCGACGCGTTCGCCGGCTCGGTTCCGGCCGCCGAGGTCGATCCCGAGCTCGACCAGCTGACGATCCGCGAGCGCGAGGTCCTGCGGATGATCGCCCGCGGCTACATGTACAAGGAGGTCGCGCAGAAGCTCGACATCTCGCCGCGGACCGTCGAGGCGCACGTCAGTGCCGTGCTCAGGAAGCTGCAGCTCTCCAACCGGCACGAGCTGAGCCGCTGGGCGGTCGAGCGCCGGCTGCTTGACTGAGCGCTGCGCGCGATCGACGCGGACTCGTCGGGCGCCGCCGACCCGGGCGGGTGGGGCCGTCGCACGCTTGAATGATCCGGGTGAGCGCCGCGCCGGCAGTCCTGATCATGCTCGCCGTCAGCGTCCAGTTCGCGCTGCAGGCCCCGATCAACGCCCGGCTGGCGGTCGCCACGGGGCGGGTGCCGGCCGCTCTCGTCAGCTTCCTCGTCGGCGCGGTCGGCCTCGCGATCGTCGTCGCTGTCAGCGGTGGGGCCGGTGGATTCGGCGACCTCGGCGAGGCATCGGCCTGGCAGTTCAGCGGCGGCATCATCGGCGCCGCCTTCGTCCTCACGGCGCTTGCGGCGGTCCCGATCGTCGGCGCCGGCGGGGTCGCCGCGGCGACGATCACCGGCCAGATGACCGGCTCGATCGTGCTCGACGCCGGCGGCGCGCTCGGTCTCGACGTCGAGCCGGTCTCGGTGGCCCGCGTGCTCGGCGTGGCGTTCCTGCTCCTCGGCACCGTTCTGATCCTGCGCCGCGGCGACCTGGCCGAAGCCGGAGGCAGCAGCGCCGGGAGGCGGCTGGCGGCGGCGTTCATCGTCGTCGCCGGACTGGCGCTGGCGGCGCAGGCGCCGATCAACGCCGGTCTCGGCGATGCGATCGGCGGGCTGGAGGCGGCGCTCGTCAACTTCATCGTCGGTTCGCTCGTGCTGGCGGTCGCGGTCGTGGCCGGGAGGAGCGCCGCCGGCGTGCCGGCGGCGCTGCGAGTCCCGCGCCGCTACCTGCTCGGCGGTCTGATCGGCGCCGTCTACGTGGCCGCGTCGGTGCTGCTCGTCCGGACGATCGGCGCCGGTGGGATCGCCGCGACGACGATCACCGGCCAGCTCGCGGCGTCCGTCCTGCTCGACCGGGCCGGGGCGTTCGGGCTGGAGGAGCGCCCGCTGACGCCGCTGCGACTCGCCGCCGTCGGGCTGCTGATCGCGGGAACCTGCCTGATCGTCGCCTGAGCCGTGCTCAGGCCGCGACCGGCTCGGCGATCGCCGTCGGCGCCCCGGCGCTGTCGGGAGCGCAGATGTTGAGGTAGTGGTTGAACGACCAGCGGACGAACCGGTCGGTGCTCATGCCCCTCAGCGCCGGTCCGAGGAGCCGCGGCGGCACCTTCGGGACGAGCTTCTGGACGCGCAGCATCCACTCGTACTTCCAGCGGTGTGAGTCGTTGAAGGCCCCGTAGCGGGTCAGCGCCGCGTCGCGGCTCGAGCGGCCCTCGATCACCGAGCGGATCTCGCGCCCGCAGACGGCGCCGAAGTAGAAGGCGGGCCTGATGCCCTCGGCCGTGACCGGCAGGCAGTGCCCGGCCGAGTCGCCGCAGAAGAAGACGTCGCGATCGACGCCGTCGCGGAGCTTGTGGGGGATCCAGTTGCCCTGGTAGCCCTCGGGCGGCAGATCGAGGCGCTCGGCCAGCTCGACGGTCGGGTCCTTGACGTGGTGGTAGGGGTCGAAGCTGCCGACCCCGACGCGGAGCTCCTCGCCGGCCGGGAAGCTCCAGCCGTATCCGGCGGGAACGACTCCGCGCTCGATCCAGAGCTCGAGGTCCGCGCCGGTGCCGCCGGGATGGACCTCGAGACCGCGCGAGAGCGGCGCGTCCGGCGGCTGGTAGCCGTCGCCGAGGACCCGGCGCCACCCGAGCGCGTCGACGACCAGCGGGGCCGCGACGACGCCGCGGTCGGTCCTGATCCCGACCGGCCGCCCGGAGCCGTTGACGGCCGTCGCCTGGAGGTCGGCGCGCCCCTCGACCTTCGCGGTCTCGAACTCGGCGTCGGACTGCGCCCACAAGAGGCCGCAGAGCTCCGGGTAGTCGAAGGTCGAGAAGCTCCACGGCAGCCGCATCCGGGTATCCGCGTAAGGCGTGTGGAAGACGAGGTCGTCGAACGTCTGGCGGACGGAGGTCATCAGCCCCAGGGCCTCGAGCCACAGCGTCGGGGCGGCGCAGGCGGATGTCTGCCGCTCGCCGATCTCGTACCGGTCGAGGACCAGGACGCGGGCTCCCGAGCCGGTCAGCTCGCGGGCGATCGTCAGCCCGGCGAAGCTCGCCCCGCAGACGATCACGTCCCAGGTGCCGTCGAGCGCCGTCCGCTCGGCTCCGCGCTTGGTCTTCCGCTCGGGCATTCGACGGCAGGGTAGATCAGTCGTGAACGATCCGCGCGATTCCGCGCTGCGCCGATTGCGGGAGCCTCCGGCGCATAGCTGCGCCGACTGCCCGCCTCTGCAATCATCCCGCCTCCATGTCCGCGACTCAGACAGCCGGCGGAGCGCTTCTGGCGCCCGAAGG
>DATAFA010000036.1:0-2939 GCA_036257785.1 Solirubrobacterales bacterium
CGCGAGCTCGGCTGCGTCGGCATGGTCTCGATGCTGCCCGACATGGCGCTGGTCGCGGCCGGGATGGCGATGACGTTCAAGCTCCGCGGCGAGCCCCGGATCGCGATGACCTACTTCGGCGAGGGCTCCACCGCGAACGGCCAGTGGCACGAGGCGATGAACTGGGCGGGCATACACAAGCTGCCGGTTGTCTTCGTGCTCGAGACCAACGGCTTCGCCTACTCGACCCCCAACGAGCTCGAGTTCGCGGTCGACCCGGTCGAGCGCGCCGCCGGCTACGGCTTCCCCGGGGTCAGCGTCGACGGCAACGACGTCGAGGCGGTGTTCGAGGCTTCTCGAGAGGCCGCCGACCGGGCGCGGGCCGGCGGCGGGCCGACGCTGATCGAGTGCCGGACGCTGCGCATGCACGGCCACGGCGCGCACGACGACATGCGCTACGTCCCCGAGGGCATGCACGAGGAGTGGGCGCGCCGCGATCCGATCGAGCGCTACGCCAAGCGGCTGGTCGACGACCACGGCTTCGACCCGGACGAGGTCGAGCGGATCCGGGCCGAGGTCAAGGAGTACGTCGCCGAGTGCGCGACCAAGGCGCTCGACTCCCCGATGCCGGACCCGGCCGAGGCGACCATGGGCGTGTTCGCCGACGACTGGCGTGAGCTCGGCGACGGCCAGGCGCCGTGGTCGCGGTGGACCCACGAGCTGGCGGAGGCCACCTGATGGCGGAGATGACCTACCTAGAGGCGATCTCGGACGGGCTTCGCGAGGAGATGCGGCGCGACGAGGCGGTGATCTGCCTCGGCGAGGACATCGCGGCCTTCGGCGGCGCGTTCAAGATCACCGACGGGTTCATGGAGGAGTTCGGGACAAAGCGGGTGCTCGACAGCCCGCTCGCCGAGAACGCGATCATCGGCACCGCCGTCGGTGCCGCGGTGGAAGGCATGCGGCCGGTCTGCGAGATGCAGTTCGCCGACTTCATCTCCTGCGGCTTCGACCAGCTCGTCAATGTCGCCGCAAAGCTCCACTACCGCCAGGGGGTGGCGGCACCGATCGTCGTCCGGCTTCCGTCCGGCGGCGGTTTCTCCGGCGGGCCGTTCCACTCGCAGAACCCGGAGGCGTGGTTCCTGCAGTCGCCGGGGTTGAAGGTGGTCGCCCCCGCAACGGCCGCCGACGCCAAGGGGTTGCTCGCGGCGGCGATCCGGGACCCGAACCCGGTCTGCTTCCTCGAGCACAAGGGTCTTTATCGATACGTAAAGGGAGAGGTGCCGGAAGGCGAGCACGTGACGCCGCTCGGCGAGGCCACCGTCGCCCGCGAAGGCGACGAGATGACGGTCATCGCGTACGGGTCGGCGGTCCATCTCGCGCTCGAGGCTGCCGAGGCGCTCGACGAGTCGATCGAGGTGGTCGACCTGCGCAGCCTGTGTCCGCTCGATACCGAGGCGATCCTCACCTCGGCGCGCAAGACGGGAAAGGTGCTCGTTGCCCACGAGGCAACTCAATCGTGCGGGGTGGGAGCGGAAGTCGCCGCACTGGTGGCAGCCGAGGCCTTCGAGGACCTCGACGCCCCGGTGCGGCGGCTCACCGCTCCGGACGTCCCGATCCCGTTCAGCCCGCCGCTCGAGCAGGCGGTGCTCCCGCAGCTCGAAGACATGAAGGGGGCCTGCCGTGAGCTCCTCGCCTACTGAGGCCGTCGTCGCGGTCGAGATGCCGAAGATGGGCATCTCGGTCTCCGAGGGAACGATCCTCGAATGGCGCAAGCAGCCCGGCGACTGGGTCGAGGCCGACGAGACGATCGCCGACGTGACCACCGACAAGGTCGACGTCGAGATCCCCTCCCCCGCCAGCGGTCGCCTCGCGCGCCTGCTCGCCGAGGCGGGTGACACGGTGCCCGTCGGTGAGACTATCGCCGAGATCGACTCGGCGGCCAAGGCGGGCGAGGCGCATCCCGACGAGGACACCGGCGAGCAGGAGGCGGTGGCAGAGGAGCCGGCCGCCGAGGAATCCGACCGTTCCGGATTCATCTCGCCGGTGGTTCGCCGAATCGCGGACAAGCACAACGTCGACCTCGACGAAGTCGAGGGCACCGGCATCGGCGGCCGCATCCGCAAGAAGGACGTGCTCGCCTTCGTCGATTCGGGAGCGGGCAATGGACAGGCGAAGCCCGCACCGGTTCTCCACAGCGAGTCGCCTTACCGGCCGGATGAGCCCAAGGCGGAGCCGCAGCCCGAGCGGCCGGTGACGGACGGCGAGGGCCGCGAGCCCATGACGCCGATGCGGCTGGCGATCGCCAAGCACATGGTCGCCAGCCGGCACACCGCGGCACACTGCACGACGATCGTCGAGGTCGACATGTCACGTGTGGCCGCCCGGCGCGCCGAGCTCAAGGAGGCGATGGCCCGACGAGGCGTGAAGCTCACCTACCTCGCCTTCGTCGCCAAGGCGACGATCGAGGCGATCGGCGAGCACCCGATCGTCAACGCCTCGATCGACGGCGATGAGATCGTCTACCACGACGACGTCAACCTCGGGATCGCGGTCGCGCTCGACGACGGGCTGATCGTGCCCGTGATCCGCCAGGCCCAGCGGCTCTCGACCGAGGGTCTGGCGGTGGCGATCGCCGACCTCGCCGAGCGGGCGCGCGCGAAGCGGCTCGACCCGGACGACGTCCAGGGCGGCACGTTCACGATCACCAACCCGGGTCAGTTCGGGGCCGTCTTGGCGACGCCGATCATCAACCAGCCGCAGGTGGCGATCCTCGACCTCGAGGCAATCGTCAAGCGCCCCGTCGTGATCGAGGGCCCCGACGGCGACTCGATCGCGATCCGGCCGATGACCTACCTGCCGATGTCGTGGGACCACCGGGCGTTGGACGGCGCCGAGGCGGCGAAGTTCCTCTCCCGGATCAAGCGCCGGCTCGAGAACTGGGAGGGCGAGTGATGGCC
>DATAFA010000057.1:0-25677 GCA_036257785.1 Solirubrobacterales bacterium
GGCCAGGGAGAGACCGGGGATTTCGCCGATCCATTTCCGACGGCCCGAACCGGGTTGCCGTACCCTTTGCGGGCCGCCGTGCGGTCCCCGCCCCGGGCTGCCAAGGGTTCCGACGCGACATCCGGCCGGCATCGATCCGCGCGCGCCGCGGTGCACTTTGATGACTCACGAGACCGACAACATCGCCACCCCCCTGACCGCCGCCCGCGAGGACGGATTCGGCGGCGTCCACGATCCGTCGTTCTTCCACGACGGCTGCGGCGTGGCCTGCGTCGCCCGCCTCGACGGCAAGGCGATCCACGAGACGATCGACCGCGCCCTGGTCGCACTCGACCGCCTCGAGCATCGCGGCGCCGCCGGGTCCGACGAGTCGACCGGCGACGGCGCCGGGATCATGTTCGGCCTGCCGCACGAGTTCTTCCGCTCGCGGACCGCGGAGATCGGCACGAAGCCGGTCGTCCTGCCCGGCCCCGGGAAGCTCGCCGTCGCGATGTGCTTCATCCGCCGCGACTCCGTCGGCGGTACCGAGCGGATCCAGCGGCGGACCGAGGAGCTGGTCGCCGAAGCCGGCCACCGGCCGATCGGCTGGCGCCCGGTCCCGGTCGACGAGACCTCCTGCGGCCGGCTCGCGCGCGAGTCGGCGCCGCGGATCAGCCAGCTCTTCATCGAGGCCGGTCCGGAGGTCGCCGACGAAGCGGCCTTCGAGCGCAGCCTGTTCGTCGTCCGCCGGCGCGTCGAGCGCGATTGCGGCTCCGACGTGTTCTTCCCGAGCATGTCCTGCCGGACCATCGTCTACAAGGGGATGCTGACGGCGCCGCAGCTGCCGCAGTTCTACCCCGACCTCCGCGACCTGTCGCTGCGCAGCACCTTCGCCATCGTCCACTCGCGCTTCTCGACGAACACGTCGCCGAGCTGGGAGCTCGCCCAGCCGCTGCGGCTGATCGCTCACAACGGCGAGATCAACACGATCCGCGGCAACGTCAACTGGATGCGCGCCCGCGAGGCGGTGCTCTCCTCCGACGCCTTCGGCGACGATCTCGCCGACTGCCTGCCACTGATCGACGAGGGCGTCTCCGACTCCGCCGCGTTCGACCGCGCCCTGGAGCTGATGGTGCTCGGCGGTCGCACCCCGCAACACGCGATGATGATGATGATCCCCGCCTCCTGGGAGGACCGCGACGACGTCCCGACCGAGCTCGAGGGCTTCTACCGCTACCACTCCCGCCTGCTCGAGCCGTGGGACGGCCCGGCCGCCATCGCCTTCTGCGACGGCCACACGCTCGGCGCGATGCTCGACCGCAACGGCCTGCGGCCCGGCCGCTGGATGATCACCCGCGACGGCTGGGTCTGTCTCGGCTCGGAGTCGGGCATCTTCACGACGACTCCGAACAAGATCGCCCGGATGGGCCGCCTGCACCCGGCGCAGCTCTTCGTCGTCGACCTCGACACCGGTCTCGTCCGCACCGACGGCGAGCCCGAGCTGGCGGTGGCCTCCGCGGCGCCGTACGGCGATTGGTACGCCGAGGGCAAGCTCGGCGTTCGCCAGCTCCCCGATCCGATGGCGACGATCCAGCCGGTCGAGCCGCTCCTGAAGCGCCAGCTCGCCTTCGGCTACACGCAGGAGGACCTGACGACCCTGCTCGCGCCGATCCTCCGTGACGGCCGTGAGCCGACGGGATCGATGGGAAACGACCTCGCGCTCGCGGTCTTCTCCGACTACCGCCCGTCGCTCTACAGCTACTTCAAGCAGCGCTTCGCCCAGGTCACGAACCCGGCGATCGACTCGGTTCGCGAGCAATGCGTGATGAGCCTGCGCACCGACATCGGACCGCAGGGCAACCTGCTCAGCGAGAAGCCACAGGTCGTCAACCACGTCGAGCTCGCCCAGCCGATCCTCACCGACTTCGAGCTCGAGCGGCTGCGCCGCAACCCGCACAACGCGCTGCACAGCACGACGATCGACATCACCTGGTCGATCGAGGACGGCGAGGAGGGCCTCGAGGCCGCCCTCGAGCGGATCCGCGCCCAGGCCGTCCACGCGCTGGAGGAGGACACGACCCTGCTCGTCCTCAGCGACCGTGCCACGAGCGCCGAGCGGGTCCCGATCCCGTCGCTGCTGGCCTGCTCGACCGTCCACCACGCCCTCACCCTCGAGGGGACGCGACTGCGCGCCGCGCTCGTCGTCGAGTCCGGCGAGCCTCGCGAGATCCTCCACCTCGCGGCGCTGATCGGCTACGGCGCGACCGCGATCAACCCGTATCTGATGCTCGAGACGATGACCATGCTCGACGAGCCGACGGTCGGTCTCGAGGGGCCGCTGGCCGACGCCAACGAGCTCGCGATCGCGGGCGTCAGCAAGGGCCTGCTGAAGGTCCTCTCGAAGATCGGGATCGCCACGATCCGCTCCTACCGCGGCGCTCAGATCTTCGAGATCGTCGGCATCGACCAAGGCGTCGTCGACGAGCACTTCACCGGCACCCCGTCGCGGCTCGGCGGCATCGGCCTCGGTGAGATCGCCCGCGAGGCGCTCGACCGCCATGCCCGCGCCTATCCCGAGGCGCACGGGATGGCGCTCGCCGAGCACGTCGAGACCGCCCGCCTCGCCGCCGACAGCGAGAAGCTGCTGCCGCAGGGCGGTGTCTACCGCTGGCGCCGCGACGGCGAGAAGCACATGTGGGACCCGGAGACGATCGCCTCGCTGCAGCTCGCGGCGCGAACCGAGAACGGCGACGCCCAGGAGTCCTACGACGAGTTCAGCCACCGCGTCAACGAGGAGAACGCCGCTCAGGCGATGCTCCGCGGCCTGTTCGAGCTCAACGAGGCCGAGGTCCCGCTGTCGCTCGAGGAGGTCGAGCCGGCGAAGGAGATCGTCAAGCGCTTCTCGACCGGGGCGATGAGCCTCGGCGCGCTGTCGCCGGAGGCCCACGAGACCCTCGCGATCGCGATGAACCGCATCGGTGGCTGGTCGAACAGCGGGGAGGGCGGCGAGGACCGGCGCCGGAACACCCCCGACCCGAACGGCGACCAGCGCCGCTCGCGGATCCGCCAGGTCGCCTCCGGCCGCTTCGGGGTCGACCTCGAGTACCTCTCCCGCGGCGACCAGATCCAGATCAAGATCGCCCAGGGCGCGAAGCCGGGCGAGGGCGGTCAGCTGCCCGGACACAAGGTCGACGACTACATCGGCGCCCTCCGCTACGCCCTGCCCGGGACCGAGCTGATCTCGCCGCCGCCCCACCACGACATCTACTCGATCGAGGACCTCAAGCAGCTGATCTACGACCTCCGGGCGGCGAACCCGGACGCGAAGGTCTCGGTGAAGCTGGCGGCGGAGTCCGGCTGCGGGACCGTCGCCGTCGGCTGCGTGAAGGCCGGCGCCGATCACGTCGTCATCGCCGGCCACGACGGTGGCACCGGCGCTTCGCCGCTGTCCTCGATCCAAGGCGCCGGAGTTCCCTGGGAGATCGGCATCGCCGAGACCCAGCAGGCACTGCTCGACAGCGGCCTGCGGACCCGGGTGATCCTGCAGACCGACGGGCAGATGCGGACCGGTCGCGACGTCGTCATCGGCGCCCTGCTCGGCGCCGACGAGATCGGCCTCTCCACCGCCCCGTTGATCGCGACCGGCTGCATCATGATGCGCGTCTGCCACCTCAACACCTGCCCGGTCGGGGTCGCGACCCAGGACCCGGAGCTGCGCGCCCGCTTCTCGGGCAGGCCCGAGCACGTCGTCCGCTACCTGATGCTGGTCGCCGAGGAGGCCCGCCGGCTCATGGCCGCGCTCGGGGTGCGCAGGTTCAGCGATCTCGTCGGCCGCACCGAGCTGCTGCGCCAGAGCGAGACGATCGACCACTGGAAGGCCGGCTCGATCGACCTCAGCCCGCTCCTCGCGGTGCCCAGGGCCGCGCGGGTCGCGCCGCGCGGATACGTCCCCGGCGACGCCAAGCAGCACCCGGTCGGCGCCTCCTTCGACGAGCGCAAGCTGCTGAAGCCGGCGGCGGCGGCGATCGAGAGTGGCGAGAAGATCCGCTACGCGACGACCGTCACCAACATCGACCTCGCCGTCGGCGGCCGCGTCTCCAACGCGCTCGTCCGCGCCCGCGGGGCAGACGGCCTCCCCGATGACACGATCGAGTTCGCCCTCACCGGCTCGGCCGGGCAGACCGCGGGCGCCTGGCTCGCGCCGGGAGTCACGATCAACGTCAGCGGCGACGTCAACGACTACGCGGGCAAGGGCCTCTCCGGCGGGATCCTCGCCGTCCGCCCCGCGACCACGGCCGGCTACAAGGCGGAGAGCAACGTGATCGCCGGCAACGTCGCCCTCTACGGCGCGACGGCGGGCAAGGCGTTCTTCCGCGGCCGCGCCGGCGAGCGGTTCGCCGTTCGCAATTCGGGAGCCCTCGCGGTCGTCGAGGGAATCGGCGAGCACGGTTGCGAGTACATGACCGGCGGTTGCGTCGTCGTGCTCGGCTCGACCGGTCGCAACTTCGCCGCCGGGATGAGCGGCGGGATCGCCTGCATCTGGGACCCCGAGGACGTCTTCCCGCCGAAGTGCAACATGGGGATGGTCGAGCTCGAGCCGGTCCACCCCGAGGGCAACAGCTTCCTCCGCGATCTCGTCGCCGAGCACGAGCGCCGGACCGGCTCGACGGTCGCCGCCGGCCTGCTCGACCGCTGGGACGAGGCGGCGGGTGAGTTCGTCGTCGTGATCCCGCCCGGCTTCCGCGCCGCCCTCGCCCACACCGCCCCGCCCGCCAAGGGCCGGACGATCAACCTCGCCTAGCCGGACGGAGCCATGGCCAACCCGCGCGGATTCCTCGAAGTGCATCGCGTGCCCGCGCCCGAGCGGTCACCGCAGGAGCGTGTGCGCGACTACGGCGAGATCTACCAGACCCTCCCCGAGAACGAGCTCAGAGAACAGGCCTCGCGCTGCATGGACTGCGGCGTGCCGTTCTGCAACAGCGCCTGCCCGCTCGGGAACCTGATCCCGGATTGGAACGACCTCGCCCGGGTCGGCGACTGGAAGGGAGCGATCGCCCAGCTCCACGCCACCAACAACTTCCCCGAGTTCACGGGCCTGATCTGCCCGGCGCCGTGCGAGTCGGCATGCGTGCTCGACATCGACGACGACCCGGTGATGATCAAGCAGATCGAGTACTGGACGATCAACAACGCCTTCGACGAGGGCTGGGTCGTCCCCGAGCCGCCGGAGACCCGAACCGGCCGCCACGTCGCGGTGATCGGCTCCGGCCCCGCCGGAATGGCCGCAGCCGCCGAGCTCAACAAGGTCGGTCACCGGGTGACTGTCTACGAGCGGGACGAGGCCCCGGGCGGGTTCCTGCGCTTCGGCGTCCCCGACGCGAAGCTCGAGAAGTGGATCATCGACCGCCGCATCGACCTCCTCGAGCGGGAGGGGATCGAGTTCGTCTGCGACGTCGACGTCGGCCGCGACATCAGCGTCGACCGGCTCCGCGCCGAGCACGATGCCGTCGTCCTCGCCACCGGTTCGCGGGTCGAGCGCGACCTCGACGTCCCGGGACGCGAGCTCGACGGCATCCATTTCGCAATGGAGTACCTGTATGACCGCAACCGCTGGGTCGCCGAGTCGCAGGGCAAGTTCGCCCGCCGCGCCGAGCGGCAGATCAGCGCCGCCGGCAAGCGCCTCGTGGTCATCGGCGGTGGCGATACCGGCATGGACTGCGTCTCGAACGCGCTCCGCGAGGGTGCCGAGGACGTCCTGCTCCTCGACGTCTACCCCGAGGTGCCGTCGACCGGCCGCTACCCGAACACGCCCTGGCCGATCCAGCCCCGCCGGCTCGTCACGACGTATGCCCTCGAGGAGGGCGGCGAGCGGCGCTTCGGCCGTCAGGTCATGGGGATGGAGGGCGAGGACGGCAGGGTGGCGCGCGTGATCGCGCGGGAGGTGACCGGTGAGTCGTCGCGGACCCTGGCCGGCGTCGAGGGCAGCGAGTTCGCCATCGAGGCCGACCTGGTCCTGATCGCCGTCGGCTTCACCCACCCCCAGCACGAGGGCCTGCTCGACGACCTCGGCGTCACCTACGACAGCCGCGGCAACGTCAAGGCGGGGACCTTCTCGACCTCGGTCGACCGCGTCTACGCGGCCGGCGACGTCCGCGTCGGCGCCTCCCTGGTGGTCACGGCGATCGCCGAGGGCCGGCGCTGCGCCCGCGTCGTCGAGGCCGCCCTCCGCGACTAACCCTCCGCGGCGAGAATGGACCGGTGAGCGAATCCGCCGGCAGCACGAGCGATCCCGTCGTCGCGCCGCCCGAGATCGACGCCGATCCGACGCTGCGGGTCATCGAGGAGGGGCTGCCCGCCGCGGCGCCCGACCACTCCTGGCTGCGGCGCCACTCCAAGCAGGTGTCGGCCGTCTTCGCCGTCGTCGTCTTCGCCGCGCTGATCATCGGCCTCTACGGCAAGCGCGACGCGTTCGTCGAGGCGCTCGACGCCGCCTCCCCGGCGGTCCTGGGGGGCGCGGTCCTGATGCAGGTGATCTGGCTGCTCGCGCGCAGCGAGGCCTGGCATGTCTGCGTCGATGCCGCCGGCGCCGACTGCGGGCGTCGCCCGCTCTACCGGGCCGCGGCGGTCGGATACCTCGGCAACCTCCTCAACCCCAACTTCGGGCTCGCCGTCCGGATCGCCGAGCTGCGTCGGACCGTGCCCGACCACGCGCCCCGCGCCGGGGTCCTCGTCGCGGCCGAGATGCCGATCGTCGTCGTCGAGCTCGCTCTCGCGGGGCTCTGCTCGTTCACGCTCGTCGGCCCGCTCGGGATCCCGTGGTGGCTGCCGCTGATCCTGCTCGTCCTCGGTGTCGGCGTCGTCGCCGCCCTCAGCAACCTCGCCGGCCGCAAGACCCACGGTCTCTGGCAGGGCCTGGCGGTTCTGCGCGGACTGCGTCACCGCAACACGATCATCGCCCTGACGATCTTCGCGGTCTCCGCCCAGGTCTTCCGCAACTGGCTCGTCCTGCGCGGAATCGGCGTCGACATATCCGTCTTCGACTCGATGGCCCTGCTGATCGCGACCGCCGCCCTCGGGCTGCTGCCGATCGGTCCCAGCCTCGGCGTCGCGACCACCGTCCTGATCCTCGGGTCGCGGGGCGTTGCGCAGACGGCCGCGGCGGGCGCGCTGCTGACGGCCACCGGAGCGGTCGGCGCGATGCTGTTCGCGTCCTGGGCATTGGCCGACCGCTGGCGCACCCGCGGTCCCCGGCGAACCCTCGAGTAGGCCGTCGCCGACTCTGCTAACTTGAAGTCAACATTGCCGGTCACTTCGCGAACGGGAGAGAGATGCGACTGACGAGGACGATCGTGGCACTGATGGCTGCCCTGGCGACGATCGGCATCGTGGCGTCGGCGCAGGCGAGCGTTCAGAGCACGCAGATGCGCGACACCCGCTACTGCGAGATCTTCACGGTCTTCCTCTCGCCCTCGCCGATCGCCAAGGTCAACAACTCCTACGGACTCAACAACTGCCGGCAAGGCTGGTGGGAGTCGCTCGACACCACCGCGCTCGCCGATCAGTCCGGCGCCGACCTCGTCCTGCTCAACGGGCCGCGCTACTGGCTGATGGACAAGGTCGTCGTCAGCGATCCCGGGCCCGTCTCGAGCTTCGCCGGCAAGCAGCTGCGCGAGGTCGCGACGATCGACCTCGCGAAGGTCGGCCTGGCGCCGCCGCCCGCCTACACGCAGGTGAAGATCCAGCGCGGCACGAAGTTCGTCTTCCGCGGCGGCAAGCGGGTGTTCGAGCTCACCGACCCGAACGGGCGCCACTACGTGATGCAGTCCTACTCGCAGATCGTCGACCCGACCCTCGCCTACCGGGACCTGCGCGGCATCGGTGATCGGATCGGCCTGCCCGACGGCTGGTCGTACCGCTCCCACAAGCCGAAGGCGAAGATCGTCCTGCGCGCCAACGGGCAGGCGACGATCGTCCAGGACGAGCTCAAGAACACCTACCAGCGGATCCACCGGTAACGCCGGCGTGTAGCCGCGATCCCCGCCGGGTAACGGCCGTGCAGGCAACCCCGACGGAAGGAGCGCGATGAGGACCAGACGACTCGGAACCAGCGACCTCGAGGTGACCGAGATCGCGCTCGGCTCCTGGCTGACCTACTCGGGCGGCGTCGAGCGCGAGCACACCGAAGCCTGCACACGGGCCGCCTTCGAGGCCGGGATCAACTTCTTCGACACCGCCAACGTCTACGGCAACGGCGCCTCGGAGACAGCGTGGGGCGAGATCCTCTCCGGCTATCCGCGCTCCGACTACATCCTCGCGACGAAGGTCTACTTCCCGGTCGACGGCGGCCGCGGCCTCTCCGCCGAGCAGATCCACATGCAGATCGACGCGTCGCTGCGGCGCCTGCAGACCGACCACGTCGACCTCTACCAGTGCCACCGCTTCGACGTCGAGACGCCGATCGAAGAGACGATGGAGGCGCTCGCCGACGTCGTCAAGGCGGGCAAGGCCCGCTACATCGGGTTCAGCGAGTGGACCCCCGAGCAGATCGAGGCCGGCCTCGAGGCCGCCGTCGACGGCGTCACGTTCGTTTCCTCCCAGCCGCAGTACTCGATGCTCTGGCGCGCTCCGGAGGACGAGGTCTTCCCGCTCTGCGCCAACCACGGCATCGCGCAGATCGTCTGGTCGCCACTCGCAGAGGGCGTGCTCACCGGCAAGTACGAGCCCGGTCGCCCACCCCCCGCCGACTCGCGAGCGGCGAGCGACGAGATGAGCTTCTTCATCAAAGACAAGCTCGAGGACGAGACCCTCGCGGCCGTCCAGCGCCTGCGCCCGATCGCCGACGCGGCCGGCATCTCGATGGTCCAGCTCGCGCTCGCATGGGTCCTCCGCCGCGACGAGCTGGCGGCGGCGATCATCGGTGCCAGCCGTCCCGAGCAGGTGCACGCGAACGTCGCCGCGTCCGGGATCGAGCTCGATCCCGACCTGCTCGACGCGATCGACGTCGCCCTCGCCGGCGTGCCGATCACCGGCACGACGCTCGGCCCGAATGCCCGCGGCGGCGTCCTGCACCGCCCCGGCGACAACTAGATCCGTAGGCTGCCGCCGTGCGCAAGCGCGGCGGCAGAGACCAGCAGCGGGAACGGCCCGACCGACTCCACGTCCGGCCGATCCTCGCCCAGGTCGCCGCCGGCTACCGTTACGACTGGAAGCTGCTCCTCGGCGCCGGGCTGCTCGTCTTCGTCCCGATCGGGCTGCTCACCGCGCTCGATCCCCTCGACGGCAACGCGCTCGACGAGTGGAACGGCGGCTGGTCGGTCGCCTTCGTCCTCCTGCTCGTCGCCCAGGCGTCGATCCCGCTGCTCGGTGCCGTCTTCTACTCCGGCGTGGTCGCCGCCGGCGAGGAGCAACGCCGCCACGGCGACCGCCACGACCTTCGCGAGGTCGCCCGCAACCTCCCCTACTGGACCCTGATCCTCGCCGACCTCGCGCTCCTGTTCGTGATGGCGGTGGGCTTCATCGCCCTGGTCATCCCCGGCTTCATCGTCATCACCTGGTTCGCGCTGATCGCTCCGGTCATCGAGATGGAGGGTCGCGGCGTTCGCGGGGCCTTCCGTCGCAGCCGCGCGATGGTCCGCCCGCACTTCTGGAAGGTGGCCGGCATCGTCATCCCCCTCACCTTCCTGCAGGCCCTGCTCGAGAGCGGCGGCGATGCAGCCGGCCACGCCCTCCTCGGCGACGGCTATCCGGGCAACCTGCTCGGCTCGATCGTCTCGAACTTCCTCGGCTCCCCCCTCTACGCGCTGACGGTCCTGGCGCTCTACTTCGAGATCACCGAGCGGGAGGACTGAGCAGGCATCTCGAGCCCGCCTGAGGGCGACCATCGCTAAAGCAGGCGCGAACCCAGGTCGATACCGAGGTGTGCGCGCGGAGATGCAGGCACGGGGGGTCGGCAGCGACGCCGGGGAGGAAGCCCGCGAGGTCAGCGGGATGACGACTCGGCTCGCGATCGCCTACGTGGAGGAGAAGGCCGGCAGGCTCGGAGTCGAGCGGCTGCTCGAAGGCGCCGGGCTGAGCGGTCGTGAGGCCGACCTGCGCGACGAGAACCGTTGGTTCCCGGACCGGTTCCGGGTCGCGCTGTTCGAGTCGGCCGCCACGGTGCTCGGCGATCCCCACGTCGCCGAGCGGATCGGAGCCGCAGCGCTGAACGTCAACGTCGGCGGTGCCCTGAAGCTGTCATTGCGGGCACTCGGCTCACCGCGCCTGCTGTTCGCGAACATCGGCCGCGCCAACGCCAAGTTCAACCGTGCCCATCGAATGGATGCGGTCGAGGTGGGCGCCAGCCACGCGCGGCTGCGGAACCGCCCGGTCGGTGACACGCCCTACCACCCCTGCGATTGCGACTACAACGTCGGCCTGCTGTCGCGGGTGCCGGTGATCTTCGGCGGCCCGGCGGCGCGGATCAGCCATCCGCGCTGCATCGGCCGCGGCGATCCCGAGTGCATCTTCGACGTCCACTGGAGCCCGAGCGGCCGTCCGACGGTCGAGACTGCCGCCACCGCCGGGGCCCTGCTCCTGCTCGCCGGATGCGCGCTGTTCGTGCCGTCGCTGATCCCGGTCGCGATCGTCCTCGCTTCGGCCATCGCGATCGTCGCCGGCACCCACGCGATCGGCGCGCGGCGATCGCGAACGCGGCTGACGCAGACGCAGCTCCGCGAGCAGGCCGAGGTGACCGACCTGCTGATGACGTCGATGCAGGACCTCGTCTCCGAGCTGCAGCTCGACGACGTCCTCTCGAAGATCACCGCCAACGCCCAGTCGGCCGTCGGCGGCGCCGAGTTCGCGCTGCTCGTCGAGGACGACGGTGCGATGAGGTGCCGGTCGTCCTCCGATCTCCCCGACCGGGTCGTCGGCGCCCTCGAGAAGTGGGCGGACGGTCACGCCGAGCTGCGCGGCTCATCGATGCTCGTCGAGGACCTCAACTCGGTTGCCGAGCTGGCCGAGCTGACCCACGACCGCGCCGTGACGCTCGGCTCGCTCTGCGCCGCTCCGCTGGTCTTCCGCGACACGGGGATCGGGGTGCTCGTCGCCCTCGGCGCCGACGACGGGTTCCTCCCCCGCGACGTCGAGCTGCTCTCGACCTATGCGGCACAGGCGGCGATCGCGCTGACGAACGCAACCCTGTACGAGACCCAGCAGCGGCTCGCGATCCAGGATCCCCTCACGGGCCTCTACAACCATCGCCACTTCCACGAGGTGCTCGGTCAGGAGCTCGAGCGCTGCCGCCGCCACGGCGATGAGCTCGGCCTCGTGCTGATGGACCTGAACGGCTTCAAGCAGATCAACGACACCGAGGGTCACGCCGCCGGCGACGAGGTCCTCCGTCGGGTCGCGCGTTCGCTCGAGAGCGCCGCCCGCAGCTCCGACGTCGCGTTCCGCGTCGGCGGCGACGAGTTCGCGCTGCTCCTCCCGGGCAGCGGGACCCGGGGTGCCGGCATTGCCGCCGCACGGGCACAATCGGCGATCGAGTCGTCCTGCTCGGTCGGCGGCGTTTCATACGGCATCGCGTCGTGGCCCCACGACGGGCCGACCAAGGACGCCCTGATCGGGGCGGCCGACGCCGACCTCTACGGGATGAAGCGTCAGACGAAGAGCGAGGCGGAAGGAAGCGCCCAGCCGCTCGGCGGGCGGCTCGCCCGCCACGAGCGCCTCGCCAGCGCAAGCCGGATCGCGCTGAAGCTGGCGCCGCTGCACGAGGAGGACGCGATCGCCCGCTCGGCGATCGACGAGCTCGACGAGTCCTTCGGCCTGCACTACGTCGCCATCCACGTGATCGGCGAGGATTCCGCGCTGCGGCTCACGGCGGCGGCCGGCGCCGCCGCCGCCGACCCTGCTCATCGGATCCGCTCCGCCGAGCAGGGCGTTCCCGGGCGGGCGGTGGCCTCCGGGGAGGCGAAGCTGGTCGAGGACGTCTCGTCGGCCAAGGGCCGGGGCAGCCACTCGGTGGCGGGCGCCGGCTCCGAGCTGGCGGCGCCGATCCGCGTCGACGGCGAGCCCTGGGGGGTGCTCGAGCTCGTCCACGAGCATCCCCGCGAGCTCGACTTCATCGACCTGCTCTTCGCCGACACCATCGCCTCCGCGATCGGCGCCGCGATCCACCGAGCGAAGCTCTATGCCGAGCTCGAGGGCACGTTCATGAGAACCCTGGCGGTCCTCTCCGACGCGCTCGAGGCCAAGGACTCCTACACGGCCGCGCATGCCCGCGAGGTCGCCGATCTCGCCGTCGACGTCGGCTCGCGGCTCGGGATGAAGCCGGACGAGCTGCGGACGCTCAGCTACGGTGCTCTGCTGCACGACATCGGCAAGATCGGGGTTCGCGGCGAGATCCTCCACAAGCCCGGCGAGCTGACCGACGCCGAGTACGACGAGATGAAGGAGCACACGGTGGTCGGGGCACGGATGCTGGAGCGGATCCCCTACTTCAGGGACGTCCATCCGCTCGTCCGCGGCTCGCACGAGCGCTGGGACGGTGACGGCTACCCCGACGGTCTCGCCGGTGAGGCGATCCCGCTCGGCGCACGGATCATCGCCGCCTGCGACGCCTTCCACGCGATGACCTCCGACCGTCCCTACCGCGACGCTCTGTCACCGCGGCAGGCGGCCGCCGAGCTCGAGCGCTGCGCCGGCACCCAGTTCGACCCGGCCGTGATCGAAGCCCTCGTCGCAGCACTCGACCTCCCCGCCGGCGAGGTCGTGGACCTCCGCACCGCGATCGGCTTCTGAGCCACCCAGGCGAGGCCGCAGCCCCACTGTCGGTAGAAATTCGAGCCGATGGACATCGAGCTCGCATTGACGACGATCCTTGCCGTGGTCGTCCTGCTGCTCCTGGCGGCGCAGTTCACGCGGGTTCCGTACCCGATCCTGCTCGTCCTCGGCGGACTCGGGCTGGCCGTCCTGACGCCGATCCCCGACGTCGAGCTCAACCCGGACCTGGTCCTGATCGTGATCCTGCCGCCACTCCTGTACGCGGCGGCGTACTTCACACCGCTCCGCGAGCTGCGTCGCAACGTCCGCGAGATTTCCGCCCTCGCGATCGGCCTCGTCCTGGCGACGATGATCGGGGTCGCGCTCGTCGCCCACGAAGCGCTGGGATTCGACTGGGCTCCCTCGTTCGTGCTCGGCGCGATCGTCTCGCCGACCGATCCGGTCGCCGCAACCGCCATCGCGCGCCGGCTCGGGATCCCCGGGCGGATCGTCTCGATCGTCGAGGGAGAGTCGCTGATCAACGACGGAACCGCCCTCGTCGCCTTCAAGTTCGCCGTCGCCGCGGTCGTCTCCGGCAGCTTCAACCTCTTCGAGGCCACCGGTGAGTTCGTCGTCGTCGTCACCGGCGGCGTCGCCGTCGGCATCGCCGTCGGAGCACTCATCGCCTTCGTTCGCCGCCGGATCTACGCCCCTCCGGTCGAGGTCACGCTGGCGCTCTTCAGCGGCTACTTCGCATACCTGCCGGCGGAGGCGATCGGCGTCTCCGGCGTGCTCGCGGCGGTGACCGTCGGCATCTACATGGGACGGCTGACGTCGGTGCTGACGACGCCGACGACCCGGATCCAGGGCGAGGCGGTCTGGGAGATCGTCCAGTTCCTGCTCAACTCGGCGCTGTTCGTCCTCGTCGGCCTGCAGCTGCCCGGGATCCTCGACGCGATCAACGGCAACCAGACCGGAGAGCTGCTCCTCGACGGCGCCCTGATCGCCGCCACCGTGATGGTGATCAGGCTGCTCTGGGTGTTCCCGTTCACGTACGTGCCGCGGCTGCTGATCCCGCAATCGAAACGGAACCCGAGGCCGCCCTGGAGGCAGACGCTGATCGTCGCCTGGACCGGCATGCGGGGGGCCGTATCGCTTGCCGCCGCATTGGCGCTGCCGCTGGTCGTCGACGGCGGCGGGATGTTCCCGGAGCGCAACCTGATCATCTTCCTGACCTTCTCGGTGATCCTCGGAACGCTGCTCCTGCAGGGCTTCACGCTGCCGCCGCTGATCCAGGCGCTCGGCCTCGACGACGTCGACGAGGTGCTCGAGCTCGAGGAGCTGTCGGCACGGCAGCGGGCTGCCGAGGCTGCTCTCAGCCGGCTCGAGGAGCTGACCGGCGAGGACTGGGTCATGGACGACACCGCCGAGCGGGTGCGTGGCGCCTACGTCTACCGGCACCGGCGGTTCTCGGCGCGAATCGACGACGGCGACGGCCAGAGTGCGATCTACGAGCAGCGCTCCGAGTCCTTCCAGCGACTCACCCGCGAGCTCCTCGAGGCGCAGCGCTCGGTCCTGATCCGGATGCGCGACGATGGCGAGATCAACGACGATGTCCTCCGCACGCTCGAGCGCGAGCTCGACCTCGAAGACTCCCGCCTGGAGATCTGAGCGCCGGTGCGCGTCTACCTCCTGCGCCACGGCGAGTCCCTGTCGAACGCCGACCCCGATCGGATCGCGATCCCCGAGCCGGCCGGCGACGCCCTCAGCGAGCGCGGTGCCGAGCAAGCGGCTGCGGCCGCCGAGGTGGTCGCCGAGCGCGCGATCTCGAGGGTCGTCTCGAGCCCGATGCGGCGGGCGCGACAGACCGCCGACGCGGTCGCCTCGCGGACCGGCCTCGAACCGCTCGTCTGGGATTGGCTCCACGAGCTCAGCGAGCCGGCCGGCTACAGCGGCTGGCCCCGCTCCGAGCAGGAGCGCAATCGCTGGTCGAACCGGATGGCTCGGCATCCCGACGATCCGGCCCGGCGGCCGGACGGAGGTGAGTCGTTCGCCGATCTCCTCGGTCGAGTCGATCGGGCGCGGGAGCAACTCGTCGCCGACGGCATCGGCGGAACCCTGCTCGTCGGCCACGGCATCTTCTTCCGCTTCATGTTCGCCCGGACGGTCCTCGGCGAGGAGTTCGGCCCGCGGCACGCCGATTGGCTGTGGCGGATCGGCTCGCTGAACTGCGGCCTGTCGACGTTCGACCACCTCACCGGCGACGGCAGCGAGGACCCAGCCGACATCTCGGGCTGGCGCTGCGTCACCTGGATGGCGCCGACCGTCGCGGAGAAGATCGCGACCGGTACCGGTGGCGTCGGCCCCGGCTTCTGAGCCGTAACCCCGCCGTCAGCCGGCCAGCGTCGGCGCGAGGATCCGCTCCGCGGCGGCGACGAGGTCGCGCCGCGGCAGATCCGGGTTCTCGGCCCACCAGAGGACGAGACCGGCGAGGCCGGCCCGGATCAGCTCCGCCGCCGGGAGCAGCTCCGGGGGCGGCAGCTCGGCGCCGGACGCCTCGATGAACCTCGTGATCACGGCACGTGCTCGCTCGCGCGTCGCCCGCCGGAAGGCGACGATCTCGGCGTCGCCGCCGGCATCGCGGAACAGCATCTGCCAGCCGTGCGGATTGGCCTGCGCATACTCGAGCCAGGGATCGAGGATCGCCCCGAGATCGACCCGCCCCTCCGGCGTCCGCGGGATCGGTGCGACGAATCCCGGCATGTCGTCGGCGTGGCGGCCCAGCAATGCCAGGTACAGGTCCCGCTTCGATCCGAAATGCCGGTAGAGGATCGGCTTCGTGATGCCGGTCGCGGCGGCGATCTCGTCGAGCGTCGTGCCTTCGTAGCCCCGCGCCGCGAAGCACCCCCCGGCGGCCACGAGGATCGACTCGCGGCGATCGGCGGCGGCAAGCCGGCCCTTGGTTACCTGGCGTGTCGGAGGGATCGCTGTCGTCATCGTCTCGCGGGCAACGTCGATGTTGTATGTTACTGATTGGTAACGTCGAACGAGAGGAGCAGGCGATGCTGACCGACCAGACGCGAGATCCGGTTCATCGCGCCCGCTATGCCTTCGAGCCGCGCGGCGAGGACCTTTACGTCGAGACGTGGCTGGAGCCCGGCGGCGAGCTCCCCGAGCACCTGCATCCGCGCCAGGAGGAGCGCTGGGCCGTCGTCGAGGGTCGCGTGTCCTTCAGGCTCGCCGGCGTCGCGAGCGAGATCGGGCCCAAGGACGGCGAGGTCCTGGTCCGCCCCGGCGTCAAGCACGCGCTTCGCAACGACGGCGCCGAGGAGGTCCACCTGAGCTGCCTGGTCCTCCCCGCGGGCCGGCTCCAGGAGTTTCTGACCGACAGCGCGGCGGCGGCGCGCGAGGGCCTGTTCGCCCGCGGCGGCATCCCCAAGAGCCTCCGCGGCGCCCGCTGGGCGGCGTCGTTTCTGAAGCTGCACCGCGACGAGGTCGTGATGAGCTTCCCGCCCCGGTTCGCGCAGAGCGCGATGATCGCCCTACTCGGCCGCAACTGACCTCGTGGCGCCGGGTCAGCCGGAGGCGTCGGCGACCGGCTCGAGCACGAACACGTGGATCGGCCGGTGCGCCGCCCGCTTCTCGTAGGTCGCGTAGCCGGGATAGACCCGCAGCGCCTGCTGCCAGATCCGCTCGCGCTGCTCGCCCTCGACCTCGACGGCCCGGACCTTCCAGACCCGCTCGTCCATCCCCACCTCGGCGTTCGGGTCCTTGCTGAGGTTGTGAAACCAGGCCGGATGATGCTCCTGCCCGTAGTTCGAGGCGATCACCGCCATGCCGGCCTCGGTCGGGAGGCCGACGACGGGCACGGTCCGCCGCTTGCCGCTCTTCGCGCCGATCGTCGTCAGCATCAGGATCGGCAACCCGGCGATCAGCGATGCGACCGTGTGCCTACCGTCGGTCGCCCGGTAGAGCGGCTTGTCGAGACGGTGGGCGACGCGAGCGAAGATCCATGAACCGGGGCCGTTGGAGGCGAACCTGCGGACGAAGCGCTGCCCGGCATTCGCACGGTCATAGGTGAGCGGCTCTGACACAGGTGCTCCCATCGCCGACCGATTGTCGCCGATTCGGGCGATGATGGCGCGTTAGTCGTCGGGTACCACCGGCGCAAGGCCGGTGGTGAGTGGAGGCGGCCGGTACTGCCCCGGCGTCCGCGAAGGACGCCCCGATGCGTCAACGAGCGTTCCCTACGGAGTCAATCTCGGCCTCCGGCTCGGTCGATCCGAGGGGCACGTTGCCGGCGCCAGATCCTCCTGTTGATGTCCCCGGCCGGCCGAGGAAGCTGCCGGTCGGGTGAGCCCACATGTTGAAGCCGCTACCCGGGACGTGGGCCGCCCGGGGCGACTGCTCTCAAACTACCTGTTTAGGCAGCGAGAGCGAACTCGTGAGAGTCCGCACTTATTGGTTTTCCTGGGCTTTTTAACGAGGCCGGCCCAGGAACCTCGACTCGCAACACCGGGACGAGAACCGTTCACGTCGATTCTGTTTCGCCCCCTATCGATGTGTCTATGTGAACCGATTCTACCCGGCCGGGCAAGGCTGCCCTGGCAGGATCGACAGATGGGCGGGAGGATCGACGATCTCGGCATCATCCGCCGGCGCCGCGCCGCGTTCGAAGCCGTGGCCGACCGCTACGCCTCGTTCCGGCAACTACCGATAGGTTCCCCTCCGATGGGTTGCTTCGTAGTCCTGTTCGCGCTGATCTCGCCGCGTCTGGCGCTGTTCTTCATCGCCGTCTTCTCGGACCTGCTGAGCCGGGCGTTCGACTCCTGGTTCATCCCGTTCCTCGGCTTCTTCCTGCTCCCGTGGACGACGCTCGCCTATGCATGCATGTGGAGTCTCGGCACCGACCGGGTCTCCGGATTCGAGTGGTTCATCGTGATCCTCGCGTTCCTCGCCGATCTCAGCGGCTACGGCCTGATCGGCAACCGCCGCCAGGCCGCGCGCTGAGCGCCGGATCAGCTCAGCTCGGGGAGATACCGCTCGACGTGGCCGGCGATCGTCTCCCGGATCCAGCGGCGCTCCTCGGAGCCGGCCATCCGGTAGCGCCCGAGCAGCAACCCCTGCTTGTCGATCGGCATCCCGGCGATCTCCCAGCGGACGACCAGGCGCTCGAACAGGGCCTCCTCGCGACGCTGCCAGGCGTCGTCCACCGACGCCGCCGCCCTCGCCGGCGGCTCCGCGAGCTTGCGGATGGTCCCCGGGCTCAGCTCCCGGCGGAGCGTGAGGACGTTGCCGTCGGCATCGCGGTACTCGCTCGTCGGGACGGGTTCGCGACGCCGCCGGCGCTGCTTGCGCTTCGCCATGGCCGGGAGTCTTCCATCAGGAGCGGTAGGTTGAGGCCGTGAGCGTTCGGGAGTTCGATGCCATCGTGGTCGGCGCCGGCCCGGCGGGAGAGGTCGCGGCGGGGCGCCTCGCCGACGGCGGGCTCGACGTTGCGCTCGTCGAGCCCGAGCTCGTCGGCGGCGAGTGCAGCTACTGGGCGTGCATGCCGTCGAAGGCCCTGCTGCGGCCGGCCGAGCTGCTCGGCGAGGTCGAGCGGGTGCCGGGTCTTCCCGTGTCGGGCGATCTCGACGTCGAGCGCATCCTCGCCCGTCGCGACGAGGTGATCCATGATCTCGACGACTCCGCCCAGCTCCCCTGGCTCGAGGAACGCGACATCACCCTCGTCCGGGCCCGCGCCGAGCTGATCGGCGAACGCCGGCTGCGCGCCGGCGACGAGGAGCTGGCCGCCCGCACGGCAGTGATCATCGCGACCGGATCCGGTGCGCTGATGCCCCCGATCGATGGGCTCGCCGAGGTCGGCGCCTGGTCGAATCGCGAGATCACGACCGCTAAGGAGGCGCCACGATCGCTGTCGATCCTCGGCGGTGGCGTCGTCGGGGTCGAGATGGCGCAGGCCTGGAGCTCGCTGGGCTCACGGGTGACGATCGTCGAGGGCGGCGAGCGGATCCTCCTGCGCGAGGAGGAGTTCGCCGCCGAGCAGGTCGCCGACGCGCTGCGCGAGCGGGGCGTCGAGATCAGGACCGGTGCCGCCGTCACCGGCGCTCGCCGGGAAGCCGATGCCGACCTGATCACCCTCGAGCTCGAGGACGGCAGCTCGACGGCGGCGCAGCGGCTGCTCGTCGCGGTCGGTCGCGAGCCCCGGGTCACGGGACTCGGCCTCGAGACCGTCGGTGTCGAGGCCGGTGGCAAGCCGATCGACGTCGACGGGCGGATGCGCGTCGGTGGGCGCGAGTGGCTCTACGCGATCGGGGACGTCAACGGCCGGGCCCTGCTGACCCACATGGGCAAGTACCAGGCGCGGGTCGCCACCGAGAACATCCTCGGCCGCGGGACGGTCGCGCGCCACGACGACGAGCGCTCCCCGCGGGTCATCTTCACCGATCCGGAAATCGCCGCGGTCGGCTACACGCTGGCCGGGGCCCGCGAGGCCGGTCTGGCGGTGAGCGCCGTGGACGTCACGACCTCGGGCACGGCCGGAGCGTCCTTCCGAGGTCGCAACACCGTCGGGACGAGTCGGCTCGTCGTCGACGACGAGCGCCGAGTCGTCGTCGGCGCGACGTTCGTCGGCCCCGAGGTCAACGAGCTGATGCACGCCGCGACGATCGCCGTCGCTGCCGAGGTACCGGTGGACACCCTGATCGACGCCGTCCCGGCATTCCCGACCCGGAACGAGATCTGGCTCAACCTCCTGCAGAAGTACGGGATCTAGTCCCGTCCCGCGAGCCGGGTCAGACGGTCAGGCGAGCCTTGATCTGCGCGAGGAACTCGGCGGGGAAGCCGGGGATCCCCTCGAGCTCGTCGATCGATTCGAAGTGCCCGGAGCGCTCGCGGTGGGCGAGGACCCGACCGGTCTGGGTGACCGACAGCCCGACGTCGCGCAGCTGCTCGAAGGTCGCGTCGTTCAGGTTCAGCGGCAGGAACTGCACCGAGCCCATCTCCGACGGATCCGGAAGCTCGACCGGGAGGTCCTCGGACCCGGTCGCCGCCGGCGGCTCGGGTGCCACGCCTTCGGGTCCGGCCGCGGCGGGCGACGGACTCGACGGCTCCTCAACCGCTGGAGTCGCGGCCGGGGCGGGTTGCTCGGGGAGTACAGGCTCGGGGCTCGGCGGCGAGGCCTGGGGCGGGCTGTCCACGACCTCGGCTTGCGGCGGCATGACCGCCGGCGCCTCGGGCGTCTCGAGCGGCTTGGCGACGCCGCTGACCGCCTCGCGGGCGCGGTTCTCCGCCTCGCGGGCGCGCTGCTCGGCCTCGTCGATGCGGGCCAGCATCGCCTGCAGCCGACGCTCGCGCTCAGCCTCCTGGTTGCGAAGCTCGGCGAGCTTCTCGGCGCGGGCGGCACGGGCCTCGGCCTCACCGGCCTGTGACTCGATCTTGTCGAGGCGGGCCTGGGCCTCCTCGAGCGCGCGCTCGGTCTGCTCGCGCTTCTCACCGATCTGACGCTCGGTTTGGTCGAGCTCCTCGACGAGCTCGCGATCGCGCTCGCGGCGGCGGTCGATCTGCTGATCGGCGATCTGTAGCTCACTGGCGAAGGGGTTCTCCTGGCTGACCGATGCGGCCTCGCGGCGCGCCTCGTCAGCGGCGGCCATCTCGGCGTCGGCGGCCTGTCCCTCGGCCGCGATGCGGAGGCCCTCGGCCCCGCGGATTCGCCGTTCGGCGTCAGCCCAGGCTTCCGCCTCCCGGGATCGGACGAGCGCGTCGTCCTCACGCTTGTTCGCGGCCTCGAGCCGATCGGAGGCCTCCGCGGCAGTCGCCGGCGGTGCGATCGGCGGCGCCGACGGAGGCACTGCCGGGACACCGGGGGCCCCGGGCAGCTCGGCCTCCGGCGGAAGCTCCGGCGGGGGCGGAGGCGAGGGCGGCTCGGTGGCCGGCGGGGGCGCCTGCTCGGCCGCTGGCGAGGGAGCTTCCTGCTCGGTCGGCGGCGGCGGAGGTTCCCCTCCGGCCGGCGGCGGCGGGGGCGCGTGGTCGGCCGGCGGCGGCGGGGGCGCCTGCTCGGCCGGTTCGTCCCCGGAGCGGGCGGCGACGACGCCGGCGCCGGCAGCCGCGGCGGCGGCGGCGCCGAGGGCCAACCTGGGATCGGACTTCGGCTCGGCCTGCGGCGAGGACAGCGGCGCTGCGGCGGGGGTGGCGGGCGGGGGAGGTGGCGGAGGCAGGGGGCCTGGCCTGCCCTTCGCCATGGCGCGAGCGGCCTTCTTCTCGGCGATCGCCTCGCGGCGCTCCTCGCGGGCGCGGTCCCGTGCCGCCTTGGCGGACGCCTTCTTCGCGGCGCGCTCACGCTTCTTCTGCTCCCGCTGCATCTTGCGGTCTTGCGGATCACCCGCCACGGGCTGGGCTTGGGCAGTCGGGGCCAAGGGCTGCTGCTCGGTCGCGATCTCGGGACCGGGACGCGAGGCGGCGGCGGGCGCCGGCGTTGCCTGACCGGTGGCCTCGGCGGCGGGGGTCACCGGCGCGGCCGCGCCCACCGGTGGGGCCGGAGCCGGCGCGGGGCCGGCACCGCGCCTGCGGGCGGCCTTCTGATCGGAGCGCTCCTGCTTCCGCGCTTCGCGCTCGGCGCGCTTGCGCGCCTTCAGTTCCTCGCGCTGTCGCTTCTTCTCCTCACGCTCGCGCTTCTTGCGATCGCGGGGGCTCTCGGCGGTGGGCGCGGCGGGCGCCGACGCCTGCACCGGAGAGGCGCCGGGCGGTGGCACGCTCGGGGGCGCCGCGCTCGGGGGCGGTGACCCGGACGGAGGCGGCGGAGTGCCGGCGGGCGGAGGGGCAGGGGCGCCCTCGGGAGGCGGCGCAGGTGGAACCGCCCCCGGTTGTGGAGCCGCCGGTCCTTGTTGTCGATCCTGCTCGCTCACTCGTCTTCCTCCGTTGTCCGGGTCGTCTTCGACATTGAAGCAAGGGCGGCGCGCCCGCGGGGGGACCGGCGCGCGGGACTGAACGGCGGCGTTCAGCGATTCCGCTGCTTGACCTCGCGCTCGATGTCGCGGGCGACGTCACGGTCGCGGATCTGCCGTCGCTTGTCCTGCTGCTGCTTGCCGCGAGCCAACGCCAATTCGACCTTCGCGCGCTTGCCCTTGAAGTAGATCCGCGTCGGAATCAGGGTCAGGCCCTTGCGCTGCATCCGGCCGATCAGCCGCTCGATCTCCCAGCGGTGCATGAGCAGCTTCCGCGCCCGCTCGGGCTCGTGGTTGTCGCGCGCCGGCGGGTAGGGCGGGATGTAGGCGCCGCGCAGGTACACCTCACCGTCCTCGATGGCCGCATAGGAATCCTGCAACCTGGCCTTGCCGTCGCGGAGTGACTTCACCTCGGTGCCGGCCAGCACGATGCCGACCTCGAAGGTCTCGACGATCTCGTAGGAGTACCTCGCCGCTCGGTTCGTGGCGACGTCGGGACCGCGCTCGTCGCCGCTCATCGCCGCCTCCGCGCCGCGCCACCGCGCGAGCGCCCTGGCTGTCGCCGGCCGGACCGGCGACGGTCCTGACCCTGGTCCGCCGCGGCGATCAGGTCGACGCGCCCGCGCGGCGCCTCGACCGACTCGACCTTGACCTCGATCGCATCGCCGATCCCCACCCTCCGGCCTGTCCGCATGCCGATCAACGCGGACTCGACATCGTTGATCTCGAAGCGCTCGCCCGGCATCCGTCGAGCCGGGAAGAACCCCTCGTAGACGTCGGCATGCTCGCCACGGAAAAGGATGAAAGCACCAGCGGGGATGACCCCGGAGACCTCGCCCTCGAAGGCCGTCCCGGCGCCGCGCTCGAACAGCTCCCGCTGCAGCAGGAAGGCGGCGCAGATGTCGTCGCCGTCGCGTTCGATCCGCATCGACTCGCGCTCGCGGTCGGAGCAGTGGGTGGCGGCGGCTGCGACCTCGTGGATGTCGGGACGCTCCTCGCTGCCGTCGACGATCGCGAGCAGCCCGCGGTGGGCGACCAGGTCGGGATAGCGGCGGATCGGCGACGTGAAGTGCGAGTAGGCGCTGCTGCCGAGGCCGGCATGGCCGAGGTTGACCTCGCTGTAGCGGGCCGGTTTCAGGGCCCGGAGCACGAGCGAGGAGAGGCTGCTCGCGCCGTGTCCCCGCCGCTTCGCCTCCGCGGCGACCAGGCGACTCGCCTCGATCGCGGCGTCGCCGGCCTCGGCCGGCCCGGCCGCCTTCGCCAGGGCCGGGGTCGGGACCCCGAGCGAGGCGAGCTGGTCGATGAGGACCCGGACACGCGCCGGATCGGGTTGCTCATGAACCCGGTAGAGCGCCGGGATGTGCTTCTGCTCGAGCAGCCGCGCAACCTGCTCGTTCGTGAGGATCATCAGCTTCTCGATCAGGCGGTGGGCCTCGGTCTGGACGAGCGCGTGGGCGGCCTCGACGTCGCCGGCGGCCGTGAAGGTGAACTCGGGCTCGGAGCTGCTGACCTCGAGGCCGGCGCCGCGCCCGGCGCGGGCGATCGCCGCCGTCGCCTGCCGGGCCGTCGCGATCGCTGCGGCAACCGGGTCGGGCGCCCGCTCGGTCCCGGCGAAGATCCGGTCGAGATGGTCGTAGTCGAGCCGCACGTCGGAGCGGATCCGCGAGCGGTAGAAGCCGGCCGACCGGGCCTCCCCGGTCGCCGAGAGCTCGATTTCGGCGGTCACCGCCAGCCGCTCGACACCGGGGTTGAGGCTGCAGGCCTCGCTGCTGAGCGATGCCGGCAGCATCGGGCTCACGGTTCCCGGGGCGTAGGTCGAGTTGGCCCGCGCTCGCGCCTCGCGATCGAGACCGCTGTCGGGCTTGACGTGGGCGGCGACGTCGGCGATGTGGACCCAGATCCGGAAGCCGTCCCCCTCCCGCTTCGCCGAGACGGCGTCGTCGAAGTCGCGGGCGCTGGCCGGATCGACGGTGAAGGTCGGCTCGGCGGTCAGATCGCGCCGCGCACCGGCGTCGCGCTGGAGCGCCGCGATCGCGTCGCGCGCCTCCTGCTGATGACGATCCCGGAAGGTCGGACGCAGGCCGCGATCGGCGATCAGCGCCCCGACGACGTCACGGGCATTGTCGGCGCTGCCGAGATCGACGATCGGCTGGCCGCCGCGCTGATCGATCCGGCAGAGCGCGATCCCGCCCGGCTCGACGTTGACGCGCCCACGGGCGAGGCTCACCTGCGGGCCGCGCTCGAACAGCGGCTCGCCGACCCAGAAGCGGCCGCGGCGAGCGACCACGAGTGCCCGGGGGCGCCCGGACTCGGCGGCGTCGGGCATCACTTGCCCTTCAGCTCGGAGGCGACCTGATCGAGGCCGGCGTCGAGGACGTCGTCGCCGTCGCCCGGGTCCTTGTCCTCGACGCGCTGGTCGGGCACGACGCCCTTGCCGAGGATCGACGTCCCGTCGGCGGTCAGGTACTCGCCGACGGTCAGGTCGAGGGCCCCGCCGGCTTCGAGCGGGATCACCTCCTGGAAGACGCCCTTGCCGTAGGTGCGGGTGCCGATCACCGTCGCGAGGTCGTTCTCCTTGAGCGCGGCGGTGACGATCTCCGAGGCCGAGGCGGTGTTGCCGTCCACCAGTACGGCGATCGGACCGATGTCCTCGAGGGGCTCGCCGGTCACGTCGAACGTCTGCTTGTCACGCGTCCGACCCTCGATCGTCAGCACCGGCCCCTCCTTCTGGAAGATCGACTGAACGAGGACCGCCTCGTCGACGAGCCCGCCGCCGTTGCCGCGGAGATCGAAGACGAGTCCCTCGGCCCCGCGCCGGTCGAGCTTCTCGATCTCGCTACGGAGCTCGCCGTGGGCGCCGCGCGTGAACCCGGCGAGGCTCACGTAGGCGACGTCGTGGCCGTCGACCCGCTCGATCCGCCCGGCGACCGCGGGGACCTTGACGTTGGCGCGCTCGACCTCGACCTGGCGGCGCTTGCCGCTGGCGCCGTCGATTACCGTCAGCTCGACGCTCGTCCCCGCCGGGCCCTTGATCCGGGCGGCGGCGGCGTCGGCGGAGACGCCGGCGAGCTGCTTGCCGTCGGCCGCGACGATCAGGTCGTCGGGGCCGATGTTCGCGTCCTTGGCGGGGGCGCCGTCGAAGACCTGTGCGACCCGCAGGCCCTTCTTGGCCTCCGTCACGGTCACGCCGATGCCGGAGAACTCACCGGAGGAGGAAGCCTGGAAGCGCTTGTAGGTGGCCGGGTCGAAGTAGTGCGAGAACTTGTCGTCGTTGGCGGCGCTGATCCGCTTGACCATCCCGTTGATCGAGGCGTTCTGGAGCTCCTCGGAGTCGGCCGGGCGGAAGTAGGAGTCCTCGATGACCTGCTGCGCCTCGGCGGCACGGGTCTGCTTCCCGCTCTCCGGCAGCAGGTCCTGGAGCGGGCCGACGAACGCAAGTAGAGCGACCGCGATCGCGATCCCGGCGATCAGGCCGAGCGCGAAGGTCCAGGGGCGACGCGGACCGTTGCTCAAATGCGGAGGAAGCGGCGCAGCGTCACTCCGCTGCCAAGCGCCGCGACCACCATCGCGCCCATCACCAGTGCGGCGATCAGGGGTCCGAAGGAGATCGTGTTGAGATTCTCGACCAAAGCGAAGTTGTCAGACAGCGGGTCGACGATGGTCACCTTGCCGAGAAAGAGTATGCCGACCGCGATCAGTGCGCCGAACAGGCCGACCACCATTCCCTCGATCACGAACGGCCAGCGGATGAACCAGTTGGTCGCCCCGACGAGCTGCATGACCTCGACTTCACGGCGGCGCGCGTAGATCGAGAGCCGGATCGTGTTGCCGACCAGGAGCAGCGACGCCGCCAGCAGCAGCAGCCCGATGATCACGAGGAACCACTTGACCGCGCCGGTGACGCTGCGGATCGAGTCGGCCTCGTCGCGGGAGTCGTTGACCTCGTCGATGATCGGGCTGATCGGGGTGGGCGCACCGTTCTCGCCCGGCGGGGTGATCGCGGATTGCACCGCCG